>DAHUYV010000164.1 GCA_027306885.1 Candidatus Dormiibacterota bacterium | reverse complement strand
CCCGGGGCCGGGCTGGGGGGGCAGCTGTTTCCCGAAGGACACCCACGCACTGCTGCACATCGCCAAGGAGGCCGGCTTCGACTTTCCCCTCCTGCAGTCGGTCATAGACACCAACGAGGCCCAGACCCGCCGGATCGTCAGCAAGCTGGAGCAGGCGCTCCGCGACCAGCTGCGGCTGGGGGCCTCCGAGCCGGTGCTCCCGGGCCGGAGCGTCGCGGTGTGGGGGCTCACCTTCAAGGCGGGGACTGACGACCTTCGCGAGTCCCCGGCCCTGCGGGTCGTGTCCCAGATCCTGGAGAGCGGAGCCGAGGTCCGGGCGTTCGACCCCACTCTTCGCCCGCACCAGTCGGTCCCCGCCCTGCCGGTCTCGCTGGTTCGAGAGTGGGGGGCGCTGGGCTTTCCCGCCTCGCGCCTCGAACGGCTGACGGTGGCGTCGGAGGCCACCGCCGCCACCGAGGGGGCCTCCGCCCTCCTGGTTCTCACCGAGTGGGACGAGTTCCGCCGTGTCGATCTGCCCGCCCTTCGGGCTGCCCTGGCGGAGCCGGTCTTGATCGACGCCCGCAACCTGCTCGATCCGGGGGCCGCGCGGGCCGCCGGCTTCCGGTATGTCGGGGTGGGCCGGCCGTGAGCCGAGTCGTGGTGACCGGAGGGGCGGGGTTCCTCGGGTCCCACGTCTGCGAGCGCCTCTTGGCGAGGGGAGACGAGGTCGTCGGCATCGACGACTTCTCCAGCGGACGCAGGGCGAACCTTGAGACCCTGCTGGCGCAACCCCGGTTCACCCTGATCGAGGGCGACGTCTCCCTGGCCCTGCCGGTCTCCGGGCCCGTCGACGCGGTCATGCACTTCGCCAGCGCCGCCTCGCCGGTGGACTACCTGGCCCGGCCGCTGGAGACCCTGGCCGTGGGCAGCAGCGGCACCCGGAACTGCCTCGAACTCGCCGCCCAGAGCTCCGCCCGGTTCATTCTGGCCTCCACCAGTGAGGTCTACGGGGATCCATTGGTGCATCCCCAGAAGGAGGAGCACTGGGGCAACGTCAACCCCATCGGGCCGAGGAGCGTCTACGACGAGGCCAAGCGCTTTGGGGAGGCCCTGACCATGGCCTGGCACCGGCTGGGCCGGGCCAACGTGGGCATTGTCCGCATCTTCAACACCTACGGACCCCGCCTCCGACCCGGTGATGGCCGGGTCATCTCGAACTTCATCGCCCAGGCCCTGACCGGCCGCGAGCTGACCGTGTACGGGGATGGGCAGCAAACTCGAAGCCTCTGCTACGTCGAGGACGAGGTGACCGGGCTCCTGGCGCTGCTGGACAGCGATCTGGTGGGGCCGGTCAACTTGGGGAATCCCGACGAGCACACCATCCTCGAGCTGGCCGAGAGGATCGTGCGGCTCTGCCACAGCTCCAGTCCCATCGTCCACCGCCCGCTGCCGACCGACGACCCGACCCGCCGGTGCCCGGACATCTCCCTGGCGAGGGCGGAGCTGGGATGGGAGCCGAGGGTGACCCTGGATGATGGCCTGCGCCGGACGATC
>DAHUYV010000162.1 GCA_027306885.1 Candidatus Dormiibacterota bacterium | reverse complement strand
CCCGGGGGGTCCGCCGGGGCCCGGGGCTGAGGGGTCCTAGGCCTCGGTGAGGGGCGCCAGAGCCTCCCTGGCGATGCTGGAGTTCAGCAGCGCCAGCCGATCGCGGATCAGCTGATCGAGCTCGAGGACAGCCTCCTCGCTCCGCTTGAAGAGCTTGTCCGCCATCTGCTGGGCCTGGCGGGTCGGGGGGGCGTCCGAGTGGTCCAGGGCCTGTTGGAGGGTGAAGAGCCGACCATCGAGCCCAGCGGCCATCTCCATTTCGTCCATCTCCCCGTGCCAGTCGGGCTGGGTCAGGACCTTCTCGATCCGGATGAGGTCCTGGCGCAGGCCGGCCGCCTCGGCCCGGAGCGCATCGCTGCCATCGGGCCTCTCCTCCCAGGCGCCGAGACGATCGCGCAGTCGCCGGCAGCGCCTCAGAGCGCTGTTCACCGCGACCTGGTGGTCCCGGACCCGGAGGAGCAGCCGGTACTGGAGTTGGTAGTCCTCGTCGGAAAGCTTCAGGCTGGGGTCGGGAGCGAGCTCCAAATCGCAGCCCGCCACCTGCTCTCCGAACCGCAACTCGATCCGATAGCTGCCGGGGGGTACCCGCGGTCCGTCGCCGCCATGGTCGCCCGCGGCGACCATGGTCCGCAGGACCTCGTTCTGCCATGCGACCCCGGCGGTGCAGAGGTTCCAGACCAAATGGTGAAGGCCCGGACCACCCTCGAGCACCGCCGGGGACAGATCGGCCTCCTCCTGCGGCGAGGCGGGTGGGGTCTCGCCCACCTTGGCCGGCCTTCGGCCTTGAAAGCGCCGCACCTCCGCGTGGCCGAGCTCGAAGATCCGGAGCTCAAGTTGGTCGGGCTCCACCTCTTGGCCCAAGCGGTATCGGATGACCACCCCGTCGGGGGGGTTGTACCCGGCGTCGAGGAGGACCGTCCTCAGCCCCCCCTGGGGGTCGCTCTCGACGATCGCCAGGGCCCGGCCGGGGTACTGGGTGCCCCGAGAGGTGGGGGCGGGCGGCTGCCCGGTGAAGTAGCGGTGGACCACCTGGGGAACCAGCAATTGGAGGGGCTCGGCGGGGCTCGAGGCCGGCCGCAGCAGCAGGGCGTCGTCCAGGACCCAGAAACCCCTCCCGTGGGTCGCCGCCACCAGCTCGCCACGCTTGACGGCCAGGTCATGGATCGGAACCGGTGGCAGGTTCAACTGCAGGGACTGCCAGTGCTCCCCCTGGTCGAAGGAGCAGTAGGGGCGGCGCTCGGTGCCCGCGTACCAGGTGTCGGGCTGACCTGGGTCGCAGCGCACCACCCGAACGAAGTCGCCCCCCTCGATCCCCTCGGTGACCAGGGTCCAGCTGCTCCCGTCGTCGGTGCTTCGGTAGATGTAGGGGGTGCGGTCCTGAAGGCGGTAGCGGTGAGCCGACACCATCACCACCCGGGGGTCGTGGGTGGAGACCTCGATCCCGGAGATCCAGGACCAATCGAGAAGGCCGGGCAGGTGCATCTGCTCCCAGGTCAGCCCCCCGTCCCTGGTGCGGTGGAGCAGCCCGTCGTCGGTTCCCACCCAGAGGACCAGGGGGTCGTGGGGGGACTCGGCCACGACGGACGCCGTGCAGTAGACCTCGGCACCGGAGGTGTCCTTGGTGATCGGCCCCCCGGAGGCGTGCAGCTTCTCGGGGTCGTTGCGGCTCAGGTCCGGGCTGATCACCGCCCAGCTCCGGCCCTCGTCGCGGCTCACAAAGACGCACTCCCCGGCGGCGTAGAGCACGGCGGGATCGTGCCGGGAGAGCACGATCGGGTAGGTCCAGGCGAAGCGATGCCGCCAGGTGCTGGGGTCCTCGCCATAGGTCCACTCCGGCCAGATCGTGATCAGCCCGGTCTGGCCGGACCGATGGTCGTGCCGCAGCAGGGGGGCGCCGCCACCGCCGGCGCTGCCCACGGCCCCGGAGTAGACGATGTTGTCGTCCCGGGGGTCGACCGCGATGTAGCCGCTCTCGGCGTGCCCCACCTCCTCGCACTGGTCGCGCAGGATCGCCCCGAGCTTGGAGCGGCTCGGCACCCGGATCGCCGAGTTGTCCTGCTGGGTGCCGTACACCCGATAGGGGAACTGGTCGTCGATGGCCATCTTGTAGATCGCCGCGGTGGGCTGGTTGTAGATGGTCGAGAAGGTCGTGCCGCCGTTGAGCGAGACGCAGGCGCCCCCGTCGTTGGCTTCGATCATCCGGCGGGGGTCCTTGGGGTCGATCCAGAGGTCGTGGTTGTCACCGTGCGGGGTTCCGACCTGGCTCCAGCTCCGGCCCCCGTCGGTGGAGCGCAGGAAGTTGTAGTTCAGGGCGTATAGAGTCTCGGGATCCTGGGGATCAGGAACGATGTGGCTGTAGTACCAGGGACGTCCCAGGAGAGTGCGGTCGGCGGAGATCCGCTCCCAACTCTCCCCTCCATCCTCGCTGCGAAAGAGCCCCCCCTCCTGCTCTGCCGCCTCGATCACCGCCCAGACCCGATCCGGCCGGTTGGGTGAGGCGGCCACCCCCATCCGCCCGAGCAGGGCTCGGGGAAGTCCGGGGTGCCCGGTGAGGTCCACCCAGCTGTCCCCCCCGTCGGTGGAGCGGTACAAGCGGCTGCCCGGACCCCCGCTGCTGAAGCCCCAGGGTTCCCGCTTCGCCTCCCAGAGCGTGGCGTACAGGAGGCGGGGGTTG
>DAHUYV010000159.1 GCA_027306885.1 Candidatus Dormiibacterota bacterium | reverse complement strand
GGCCACCTCCTTCTCGGTCAATCGGGCATCGCTGATCACGTCGGCGGTGAGGACCCTGGCCCCATCCTCGCCGATGGCGCCCATCCCCAGCTCGGGCTGGAAGGGGACGCCCAGCTTGCGCACCACGATGATGTCGAGTGGTGCCCCGAGGGCCACGGCCACCGGATAGGCAACCGGCACACCTCCTCTGGGCAGGCCCAGGACCACGAACGGGCCGCCGCCCAGGTCCTGCAAAGCCTCGGCCAGCTGCCGTCCCGCCTCGGCTCGGTTGGAGAACAAAGCACGTCTCATCCCTTCAGCACCCCAAGTGGCCGCAGCCGCGCCACCCATCGGGCGAGCCGAGCACGCTCCGAGCTCCCCACCACCTGATCCAGGTCCTGGTGGGCAGCGGTACCCCGCGCCAAGGCGCGCCGGACCGCGCTTTGGCGCCGACCCCGGTCAGCCCGCGCATCGCTTGAAGCCGGCTTCCGAATCGGTCCGGGGCCTGTGGCGACTCAGCCGGCTGTCCGTGGCGCCCTCCGGTGCCCCCGACGCCGGGGCCGGGCAATCCCGAGCTCCAGACCGCGGAGGCGGGGCAGCTGGACCGCGTTGCCGCCGGCGCCTCGGCGCTGCATCGTCGCCCGGCCCGCTGGGCAGCGCGCCCCCTCGGGCCTCGGCCATCCCCGAAACCCCGGAGCCGCCGCTGGGCTGGAGCTGCCCTGTCGTTGTCCACGGCCGAATCCCCCCTTGGCATCCGCCGGCTCCGATTGTGCCACCGCAGCGGTTCCGGACCCGGTGGGGCTGGGAGCCGGGTCTCCGGGTCGGCTGACCGGCGCTGCAGCGGGCAGCTGGAGCTGGCGGCTAAGGCGCCGAGCCCAGAGACCGGCAGCGGGACCGGGCCGACCTCCTAGCGGGTGGACACCTCAGCGATCGCGGGATCTGCGCGGGTCCTCGGCGAGGACCGAGGCGAGGTCGGCGAGGGCGGTGGCCACTGCCGCCCGGCGAGGACCGGGCAGGGAGCCCATCCGTTCGGTGAGCAGCTCGGCTCTGGCTCGCCGGAGCTTGGCCAGCAGGCGGGATCCAGCGGCGGTGCTGGCGACCAGGACCGCCCGCCGATCCTCGGGGTCGGCGTGGCGCCGCACCAGGTCCTCCGCCTCCAGCCGCTGCAGCTTTGGGGTGATGGTGGAGTTGTCCACCCCGAAGAAGTCGGCCAGGTCCGAGGGCCGACAGGGGCCGCAGGTGGCGATGCGCGCCAGCAGCCAGCCGTGGGAGGCAGGCACCGGGCAGCTGGCCCGCCTGGCCACCTCGGTCTGAACGTCGTGGCGCACGATCCAGTTGGCCACCACCGTGAGGGAGTCCTCCAGCCTGACCTCGAAGGGTTCGCGGGTCGCGGGCCGGATGCTGGGGCTGGCCATCACTTCGGGTTTGGTGCCCTGAGGGATGGCTGGCCGGGAACCACCGTCTCCGCGAGCGAATCGCGGCGGGCTGCGCCGGCCGCAACGACGGGGCGGCCAGCGGGCTCCTCTTGGTGGATGTAGCGCCCGCCCCGGAGGGCACTGGCCACCCCGGCCAGAAGGCAGGCGGCCGCGGCAAAGTCCAAGGCGGCCCGGAGCCCGGACATGAAGGCGGGCGAGATCAGCTGGGGGAAGAAGGCGCGGCCGGTGAGATAGGCGACCCGGGCGTGGGAGAGGTGGGGCAGGAGCGGGCCCAGCAGAGTGCCGATCGGGTTATACCCGAGGAAGGCGGCAAAGAGGCTGCCGACGGCGGGCAGGTGAGCCACCCGAGCGGCGTAGGCGGCCGGGATTCCTTGGGCCAGGAGACCGTGGTAGAGCGCGTGGGGGAGGCTGGCGGAGAGCCCGACGACGATGAGGGTGAAGAATATTCCGATCGAGAGGACCGACGCCGAGTTCTGGAAGGTCGCCGCCATCCCGGCGCCGGCGCCGCGCTGACCGGGCGGGAGGCTGTTCATGATCGCCGCCTGATTGGGTGAGGCGAAGAGGCCGCTGGAAAGCCCGTAGGCAAACAGGAGGGCGGCGAACACCGGGTAGCTGAAGTCGGCGGGCAGAAGCTGCATGAGACCGAAGATGACCGCGGAGGCCACCACCCCAACGGTGGCGAACAGCCGGGACCCGTAGCGGTCGGAAAGGACCCCCGCCAGGGGACCGGCGACGAGGAAACCTACCGTCAGGGGCAGCAGGTAGATGCCGGCCCAGAGCGGGGTCTGGGCGAAGCTGTAACCGTGGCGGGGCAGCCAGATCCCCTGCAGCCAGATGATCAGGATGAACATCAGGCCCCCCCGGGCCATCGCGGCCAGCAGGGCCGCAAGGTTCCCGGCGGCGAAGGCGCGGATCCGGAACAGCGGCATGCGGAACATCGGCTGCTCGACCTTCGTCTCGATCCAGACGAACAGGGCGAGGACCGCCGTCCCACCGATCAACGTCACCAGCACGAAGGGGCTGGTCCAGCCCATCGACTGCCCGTCATAGGGAAGGATGCCATAGGTGATCCCGACCAGGACCGAGATCAGCCCGACGGCGAAGGTGAGGTTGCCCCACCAGTCGATGGTCGAGCGGACCCGGACCCCGGTGTCCTTCAGCTTGAGGTAGGCCCAGATGGTGCCGAAGATCCCGAAGGGGACCGACACCAGGAAGACCAGGTGCCACTCGATCGGGCCCAGGACCCCTCCCAGCACCAGGCCGATGAACGAGCCGGCGATGGCGGCGACCATGTTGGTGCCGAGGGCCAGGCCCCTCTGGTTGGGGGGGAAGGCGTCGGTGAGGATCGCCGACGAGTTGGCCCAGAGGAAGGCGCCCCCAATCCCCTGGAGGATCCGCATGGCGATGAGGTAGAGCGCGGCCCCCGGGCCGCTGCCGAAGGTGAGTGACAGGAGGATCGAGAAGATCGTGAAGACGGCGAAGCCTAGGTTGTACATCCGCACCCGGCCGTACATGTCGCCGATCCGGCCCAGGCTCACCACCAGGACGGCGGTGACCACCATGTACCCCATGAGGAGCCAGAGGAAGTAGGGGGTGTTGCCGGGGGCCAGAGGGTTGAGGTGGATCCCCCGGAAGATGTTGGGCAGGGCGATCAGGACGATCGACGAGTTGATCGTGGCCATGAGGATCCCGAGGGTGGTGTTGGAGAGGGCGATCCATTTGTAGGCGACCCCGGCCCCGCCTTTGTTCGAGGTCTCGCCCACGATCCGCTCTGCTCCCATGCGCTCCTCCTTGGCCACCGGTTGGTTTGGACCCACCAACTATACGGACCGCCAGGGCCGGGCCGAGTTGGGGGCCGATCGAGGTGGGCCGACCGCCGACCGTGTCCGGGGCGGGCGAGAAGGTGGGCGTCCCGGGCGTTCCGGCATTGCGAGGGAGCCGGATCGCCGGCGGCGAGCTATATTGGCGGAAATGCCATCCCCCTCGGGTGCGGGCCGGCGGCGAGTCTGGCGGCGGGTCGGGCTGATCGTGGGAGCCGTGGCGGTCGTGGGCGGCGCCGCCACCAGCATCGCCCGGGCGGCGCGCCCCCAGCCGCGCATCACGCCGATCCTGGAGGTCACGGTGCCGGTCAGCTCCGGCACCGTGGCGACGACCGCCAGCATCCAGCTGAACGTCAAGCACGCACACCTGGAATCGGTCACGGTCCGCACGGCGGCGGGAGCGCTGGTCGGGGGCAGCGTGGTCGGAGGGCAATGGAAGCCCACCGCTCCGATGGCCTGGGCGACCACCTTTCACATGACGGTGCGGGCCAAGGGCGGGCGACCGGTCCGCACTCTGGCGCGTGCGGTAAGCTGGACCACTCCCGAGGAGCCGCTCCCGTCAGGGTCGGTGGGGATCACCGTCTCGCCCAGCCCAGGGCAGCAGGTGGGGATGGGTGCGACCTGGGTTGTGCAGTTCAGTCAGCCGATCCCGGCGGCGCTTCAGCCCTCCGTGCTGCAGCGCCTCTCGGCCAGCGAATCGCTGGCGGATCCGCTGGGCTGGCATTGGTGGTCGCCCACCGAGGTGGACGGCCGGCCCGAGCAGTTCTGGCCCCTCAACGAGCAGGCAGGTCTCTCCGTGAACCTCAATGGCCTGGTGCTGAACGGGCACCGGCTGGTGTCCTCCTCCGCCTCCAGCAGTTTCACCGTCGTCAACCAGCACCTCACCCGGATCAGCGCGATCACCGATCAGATGCAGGTCTACGACGGCACCCAGCTGGTGCGCACCGAGCCGGTCAGCCTCGGCCGGGCGGGCTTCCTCACCATCTCCGGGACGTTGGTCGTGCTCTCCAAGACGCCGGTGGTGTTCATGAACTCCGCGACCATCGGCTATCCCGGGCTGTACGCCGAGAACGTGTACGAGGACGTGGCGATCAGCACCGACGGCTACTACATTCACTCGGCCAACTGGGATATCTACGACCATGGGAGGTACAACGTCTCCCACGGCTGCGTGGAGCAGAACCCCAACGACGCGACCTGGTTCTACAACTACTCGCTTCCTGGTGACGTGGTGATCATCACTGGCACCACGCTGCAGGCGAGTGAAGCCGACGGCGAGGGCGACTGGAACATCCCCTGGTCGGCCTACCAGCCGGCCTGACCGGAGACTCGGCGGGGTTGCCGCAGCGGCGACCAGCGCCCGGGCTCCTTGCCCCGCACACCGCCGCGGGTTGCGGCAGCTGACCGTTGGTGTCGCCCTCGACTCCGCCGTCAGGGCCCATTCGTCCATCTCGACTGACCGGCTTCGCGGCGGTGGCGGCCGAGCGCTCCTGGTTGATCCGGCTCAGCGGATGGTAGAGTGACCGTAGTTGCTGGAGCAACTAGATTTTGGGCACTGTCGTGCGAGCCGCCCGGCGGTGCCTGGAGGCAAGGCGATGGCAAGTGAGATCGAA
>DAHUYV010000151.1 GCA_027306885.1 Candidatus Dormiibacterota bacterium | reverse complement strand
AAAGGCCGAGCCGAGCCGATCGGCCATCGCCTCAGCCGCTCGATCCAACACTCAGTTGACCGGGCTGGAATGCGCTCTGGCCCAGCTGGCCGCCATCTCTTCGACCGACCGCCCACCGGTTGCCGTTCCGCCGAAGCCTTCCCACCCGTGGCCACAGCTGCACTTTGCCCGGGCCCGTCTCAGTCCGGACTCTTCGTCGATCCCAGCCTCGATCGCGACCGGGTGCGCTCGTGGCGCGGGCCAGGAGCTCGCTTTGGCGCCAGAGGTACCGCTCGACCAGGCTCGCCGGCGGCCTCGAGCTCGGGGGCGACCGGCGCCCAACTGACGCCACAAGTGGTGCGCCGACAGCGGGCCGGCGCCCTCGCGCTAGTCCTTCTCCCAGCCGAGATCAGCGCCGGGAGAAGCCGCGAACCACCTCCATCGCCTCGTCGAGGTACTGGTCCCCCTCGCCGCGGCGGATCCCGTCGGCGACGCAGTGGCCGAGATGCTCGCGCAGCAGCAGGTAGCCGATCTGATCCAGGGCGGCGGTGGCGGAGCGGATCTGCACCAGGACGTCGGGGCAGTACCGTTCCTCCTCGACCATCCGGGCGATTCCCGCCACCTGGCCCTGAACCTTGCGAAACCGCTGCAGGAGCTCCGGCTTGCTGGCCTGGTACGAGCCCCGTCGGGGCCTCTCGGCCATCGCGGCGACGTCGGGCCCAAGCTGGGAGCTCATCGGCCCGAGGTGTCCACCGAGGTCGCCGCCGACGCCGCAATCACCAGCCGTCGCTCGAACTCCTGGGCGCACGCGGTTGAGCAGAAGTAGTGGGTGGTGCCCGCCAGCGAGAAGGAAGCTCCCGGATTGCCGGTGTCCACCGACATTCCGCAGATCGGGTCGACGGCCGTTGGGGCCGGGGGGGCTCCAGCCGTCGCCGGGGCCTTTTCGGTTCGGAGATAGCGCTCCGGATCGCCGGCGAAGCTGTCCCGGCAACCGACGCAGCAGAAGTAGTACGTGGTCTCCCCGAGGGTCAGGGTGGCGGCCGGGTTGGCCCGGTCCACCGTCATCCCGCAGACCGGGTCGATAGCCGGCAGGGACTCGGTGGTGGCGTTTGCTGGGTTCATCGGACTGTCTCCCTTCAAGTAGCGGTCGGGTTCAGCGGCCAGGCGGTCCCGGCAGCGATCGGAGCAGAGGTAGATCCGGCCGGAGGGCCGGTCCAGCCAGGCGGGGGCGTTGGCGACCTCGACCTGCATGTGGCAGACCGGGTCCACCGCGTAGCGGCCGACCTGGAGGGCGGACCGCCGCCGGTGAGACTCCCAGAACACCACCGCGAGGACCGCCAGCGCGACAGCGTCCAGGGCCGAGGTGTAGCCCAACGAGAAAGCCCCGGGCACCAGCTGGGTGGGGCGGCTGGGGGGAAGGATGTGCAGCCCCATGAAGATGTACTGAGTGGCGAGGCCGGCCGCGGCCATCACCAGCCAGAAGCTCCCGAGGATGAGGAGAGTGACCTTCACTCCGTAGAAGCGACGGTAGATGAGCAGCAGGGGGAGGGTGATGAGGTCAGCGAAGATGAAGCTCACCACCCCGCCAAAGCTGATGCCGCCCTTCCAGAGGGCCGCCGCCAGGGGCACGTTCCCCACCGAGCAGACGAAGCTGATGATGGCTATGAAGGGGCCGACGATCGCGTTCTCCAGGGAGGACCAGAAGCCGTGGCCGGTGAGGAACACCACCTGCCAGACGCTGCTCGGCACCAGGGCGGCAAGGAAGCCGGCGACGAGAAACCCGATCCCCATCTCCTTGCGCAGCATGGTGAGGTCGGCGGCGGCATAGCCGGCGGCGTCGCTCCATCCCTGGCGGGTGCGGATCCGCTCCCGCCAGCCCGGTTCGGCGGGATCTGGCGGCGGCATCGACGGGGCGCAGGCCGCCCCCTCCGCCAACGCCGCGGGATTGCCCGCCAGTCGTGCCCGCGCCCGTTCCACCCAGGCCTTGGGAAAGGCCACCTGGGCCAGAAGGGCGAACATGAGGATCATCAGCAGGCCGCCGAGGAACTCGCTGGCGGTGAACTGCCATCCGATCAGCACTGCCAGAACCACCCCCAGCTCGACCACGAGATTGGTGGAGGCGAACATGAAGACCATGGCAGCCACAAAGTCCGCTCCCTTGGCGAAGAGTGACTTGGCCATCGCCGAGGCGGCATATGAGCAGGACGACGACACCGCCCCGAACCCCGTCGCTCGCAGCACCGAGACCGGGCCGGGCTTGCCGAGCATCTGGCCCATCTCCCGGCGGGAGATGAAGGCCTGCACCGCTCCCGAGAGCACGAATCCCAGAGTGAGCGCCCAGAGGGTGTCCCAAACCATCGCCGCCGCCTCCCGGAGGCCGGAGCCGATCAGTTCAAGTATGTGTACTGCAACCATGGTTCACTTCCCGCCCGCTAGACCACCAAGTATACCCCCGGGGGGTATGGCCCGGCGCCTAAGGTGGGGCCGGGGGGCGGGTTGGCTTTGGCACCAGCAGCACGCCCAGCACCATTCGCCCCTGGCGGCGTCCCTGCTGCTGGATGAGCCGGAGGACGGTCGCGGCGGCCGGGGAGATCGACTCAGCCCAGAGCTGAAACCCCTGGTTCAGCACCTCCAGCTCGGGGATGCGAGGCACCGTCTCCCGGAGCGCCAGCTCCACCTCGGCGGGCAACGGATCGCTGATGAAGGACCCGACCCAGTCGGCGGCGACCTGCCGCGGGGTGCCTCGACCCGGCGACCCGGGCCCCGACAGCGCGAGAATCGCCTCCGCCAGGCGGCGCACGCGCTGGAAGAGGACCTCGTTCCCCTCCGCCCGGGCCAGCCGCTCCAGCACCTCGGAGACCCGCTCGGGGAGGAGCATGCGCCCGAGGATCGGGGAGACGGGGAGGGCCCACCCGCCGCCGAGGATGCCCTGCCAGCGCCCGGCGGCCTCCTCGGACAGGGGCCGGGTCAGGCGGCCGAAGATCCCGAGGCTCTCTCGGGGGGTGGAGTACGCCGAGGCGAGGTAGGCGACCACCGCCTCGGCGCTGGCATCGGGAGCCGCCAACGCTCTCTGCACCGCCAGCAGCAGCCGATCCAGACGTTCCCGCTCCCGCAGCAGGGTTTGCTGATGCCGCTCGAGCGCCGAGGCCAGAGACCCCTCGGTGCCCTCTGACGGCAGGCTGGTCCGGATCTCCTCCAGCCCCATCCCCAGGCTGCGGAGCAGATCGATCTGCAGGAGCAGTACCAGATCCGGCGCCCGGAAGTATCGGTAGCCGCTCTCGCTTCGGATGGGGGAGAGCAGTCCGAGCCGCTGGTAGTGGCGAATCCGCCCCGGGGTGACCCCGGTGAGTGCGGCGGCGTCGCCGATCTTGAGGCGCGGGCTGCTGGGGGTGTGGCCAGGGGCTTCATCCAGCATCGAGCTTGACTCTACAAGTGTCACAAGGTTTAGAGTCCTAAAGCATCCAAGCGTTCAAGATCTGAGCCCCGTGGGGACCGGAGGAGCACCATGTCGATTCCCGTCCGGCAGAAGGTGAAGGTGGGCACCTACCTCATGTCCCAGCGTCTGCGCGGGATCAAGAAGTTCCCCTTGGTGCTCCAGCTCGAGCCCCTTTACCAGTGCAACTTGGAGTGCGTGGGGTGTGGCAAGATCCAGCACCCCGATGACATCCTCCGCCGCCGACTCAGTGTCCAGCAGTGCATCGATGCCATCGAGGAGTGCGGTGCCCCGGTGGTCTCGATCGCCGGCGGCGAGCCACTCGTGCACAAGGAGATCGACCAGATCGTGGGGGCTCTCCTGGAGCGCAAGAAGTATGTCTACCTGTGCACTAACGCCATCCTCATGGAGCGGAAGCTTGACCTCTTCAAGCCCAACCCGTACTTCGCCTGGTCGGTCCACGTGGACGGGCTGCGCGATCGCCACGACGAGTCGGTCAGCCGCAAGGGGGTCTTCGACAAGGCCGTGGAGGCCATCCGCGAGGCCAAGCGGCGGGGCTTCCGGGTGACCACCAACACCACCTTCTTCACCCAGGACGACGCGAAGTCGGTGCGCGAGGTGCTGGACTTCCTCAACGACGACCTTGAGGTCGACAACATGCAGATCTCGCCGGCCTACGCCTACGAGAAGGCGCCTGACCAGGAGCACTTCATGGGCGTGGACCGCACCCGGGCGATCTTCCGGGAGGCCTTCGCCGACGGCCGACGCAAGAAGTGGCGGCTCAACCACTCTCCGCTCTTCCTCGACTTCCTGGAGGGGAAGGTGGACTTCCAGTGCACGGCGTGGGGAATCCCCTGCTACTCGGTCTTCGGCTGGCAGCGCCCCTGCTACCTCCTGGCCGACGGTTACGTCGGCTCCTACAAGGAGCTGCTGGAGACCACCGACTGGGACCAGTACGGAAGGGGCCGCAACCCTAAGTGCGAGAACTGCATGGCCCACGCCGGGTACGAGCCCACCGCGGTGATGAAGACGATGGGGTCGGTGAAGGAGTCCATCCGCGCGGCGGTGGCCCACTAGCCCTGGCCCATTGGGTCTGCCCAGGGGCCGGGTACGATGAGTCGGCAAGTGCAAGTCCTGGACCAGTTCTCCCGTCCCCTGCGTGACCTCCGCGTCTCGGTCACCGACCGGTGCAACTTCCGGTGCCAGTACTGCATGCCCCGGGAGGTCTTCGGCCCGGGGTTCAAGTTCCTACCCCATGCCGAGGTGCTCAGCTTCGAGGAGATCGAGGTTGTGGTCCGAGTGCTCCTCCGGCTCGGGGTCACCAAGGTAAGGCTCACCGGCGGGGAGCCGCTGCTTCGGCGCGAGCTCCCCTCGCTGGTCGCCAAGCTGGCTCAGCTCCCCGCGCTGGGCGACCTGGCCATGACCACCAACGGGCTGTTGCTCAGCCGCTTCGCTGGAGCTCTGGCCGAGAGCGGACTGCACCGGGTCACCGTCAGCCTCGACTCGGTCGACCCGGGAGTCTTCTCGGAGATGAATGGGGTGGGGGCCAACCTCCAGTCCGTCCTGGATGGGATCGAGGCGGCTGTGGCCGCCGGGCTCGGCCCGGTTAAGCTGAACTGCGTTGTCCGTCGAGGCCTCAACGACGACGGCATCGTGGAGCTCGCGGACTTCGCCCGGCGTCGAGGGCACGTCCTGCGCCTCATCGAGTACATGGACGTGGGCGAGAGCCACGGATGGCGGTTGGACGAGGTCGTCCCCAGCGCCGAGGTGATCGCCAGGATCTCGGCCCGCTGGGAGCTCCAGCCGGTGCCCCCCCTCTACCCCGGGGAGGTGGCGACCCGTTTTCGCTACCGTGACGGCACCGGCGAGGTCGGGGTGATCTCCTCGGTGAGCACCCCCTTCTGTGGGGGCTGCACTCGCCTGCGCCTCGCTGCCGACGGCCAACTGCACACCTGCCTCTTCTCCCGGGGTGGGCTGGACCTTCGGCCGGTGCTCCGCGGCGGGGGAGGCGAAGAGGAGCTGGCCTCCCTCATCACCGGACTGTGGCGGCAGCGCCGGGACCGCTACTCTGAGGAGCGGTCCCGGCAGTCCGAGCCAGGTGGGCCCAAGGTCGAGATGTCCTACCTCGGGGGCTGACCCTCGGCCTCGACGGTCAGGGAGTCCTGCCAGAGGTAGCCCACCCCGGGGACGGTGGTCAGCCACCGCGGGTGGGCCGGGTCCGCCTCCAGCTTCAGGCGGAGCCTCTGAACTATGGTGCGGACGTAGGTGTGCTCGGCGGTGAAGGCCGGGCCCCAGACCGCCGCCAGGATCTCCCGATGAGTCCGCACCCGCCCGCGGTGCCGGAGCAGCTCCCGAAGCACACCCTGCTCCATCGGCGTGAGTCGCACCGGAACCCCGTCGCGGACCACTTGGCTGGCTGCAAGGTCGAGGCGGAGGCTCGCCGAGATCATGACGGGCTCCTCGCCGGCTCGGGTCAGGCGGCGCAAGCGGGCCTCCACCCGCGCCAGCAGCTCCTGGAGGCTGAAGGGCTTGGCCAGGTAGTCATCGGCCCCCGCCCGCAGCGCGGCCACCTTGTCAGAGTCCTGTCCCCGGGCGCTCACCACCAGGATGAGAGGGCTCGCCTCCCACTCCCGGATGGTCTGGATGAGGGCCATCCCGTCGAGATCCGGGAGGCCCAGGTCCAAGATCAGCAGGTCCACGTGGCGCCGCCCCAGCTCCTGAAGGGCCGCCTGGCCATCCTGGGCAAGGGACACCCGGTGGCCGGCATCGGCAAGGCAGTCGCGCAGGAAGCGGCTCATGCCGGGATCGTCCTCGACCACCAGGACTGTGGCGTGGGCCGGGGGCCCCGCGCTCAAGCCCGGGCCCCAATCGGGGCGGGCGCGACCGGCTCGGTGGCCGGAGCCAGCGGCAGCAGAAGGTGCAACTGTGTCCCGCCGGTGAGCGGGGAGTCAATCCAGAGGGCGCCGCCCATGGCCTCGGCGAGGCCGCGGCTCACCGCCAACCCCAGGCCCAGGCCGCGGGCCCCGCGGTTTCCTGAGTAGTGCTCGAAGAGGTGCTCTTGCACCTCGGGCGGGATCCCCCGCCCGCGGTCTCCGACCACGCACTCGGCGGCGGTGCTCCGGACCGGGGAGGGAGCGCTGACCTCAAGTCGGGCCCGGTCGGTGCCGGCGTGCCGCTTCACGTTGGCGAGGCCGTTGTCGAGCAGCTGCTGCACCCGGTCCCAGTCGGCCACCACCAGCGTCGAGGAGGGGGGAACGACCACCTCCACCGCCAGTTGGGACTCCCAGCGCCGGGCGGCCTCGCGCACCGCGTCCCCGAGATCGATCACCTCGGTCTCCACCTGCAGTTGGCCGGTCTCGATCCGGGCAAGCTCCAGGAGGTCCCGAATGAGGCGATCTATTCGCCGCGCCTCGGAGACGATCAGGTCCGGATACTCGGGGTGCCGGAGGGCCGACCGGCCCCCGTCATGGGCCAGGGCCGTGCCCAGGCCCATCAGCGCCGCCAGTGGTGTGCGCAGCTCGTGGCTCACGGTCGCCAGCAGGTCGCGGCGGAAGGTGTCGGTGCGCCGGGTGGCCTCCAGGGCCGCCTCGGTCCGGGCCAGCTCGGTGCGGGCGGCAAGGCTTGCCCGGAGCTCCCGCTCGGCCGCCATCAACTCGAAGTTGGCGGCACCAAGCCGATCCCCGGCCCGGCGGAGCGCGCGGAGGTGGTGTCGCCGAGAGGTCGCCAGGAGGCCGACCCCGAGGCAGACGAGGAGGAAGACCGACCAGGCCACCAGCTCTGCCCCCGAGTAGATGGTGAGGTGCCCGGTGGGCGGGAGGAAGTAGTAGTCCATGAGCAGGGCCGACGCCACTGAGCCGACCACAGCGGTGACGCCCCCGAAGGCCAGCGCCCCGAGCACCACCACGGCCAGGTAGAGGAAACCCGAGGTCTGAAGCTGCTCGGGGGCGCGAACCGCCAGCAGCACCGCGGTGAGGACGAGCAGCGCCACTACCGTGAGGGCGGCGCCGCCCACCGCTCTCAAGAGCGGCTCCCGCCACCCTGGCCTGTGGAGGCGGCGGATCGCTCGAGGTGGCATTGTTGGCATCACGATGAGGATGAGGGGCCACGTGCATGGTAGCAACCGGTTGAGATGCCGTCTCGGGCCGGGGGCCGCGCCCCCCATCCTGTGACGAGGGGCCCGGGCCGCGCCGAAGGCGGGGCCCCAGCTTCCGCTCAAGGGCGGCTCAAGGTCTTCATCGGTGCCGCCCCCGGGGTGGGGAAGACCTTCGCCATGCTCCAGGAGGCCCACCTCCTCGCCTCCAAAGGCCGGGACGTTGCCATCGCCTGGGTCCAGACCTACGGGCGTCCGCTCACGGAGGAGGCGGCCGGGGAGTTGGAGCGCATCCCGCCTCAGAGGGTGAGATATCGGGGCATGGAGGTTGACGAGATGGATCTCGACGCCGCCCTGGAGCGGCACCCCGAAGTGGCGCTGGTCGACGAGCTGGCCAACACCAACGTTCCCGGGGTGCGGCACGCCAAGCGCGGGGAGGACGTCGAGGAACTCCGCCGGGCCGGAATCGAGGTTTGGACGACCGTCAACATCCAGCACATCGAGAGCCTGCGCGACGTGGTTGAGCGGGTCACCGGAGTCGCAGTTCGGGAGACGGTGCCCGACGCGGTGGTGGACGCCGCCGATGAGCTCACCCTCGCCGACATGACGCCCGAGGCACTGCGCAAGCGCATGCGGCACGGCAACGTATACCCGCCAGAGCGGATCGAGGCCTCCCTCAACAGCTTCTTTCGCGAGGGCAACCTGGCCGCCCTCCGAGAGCTGGCGATCTGGTATGTGGTCCAGCACCGCTCTCGCTCGGAGGGCGCAGCGCCAGAGGAGCCGGTCGGTGACCGGGTGCTGATCATCACCGCCTGTGGCTCCGCGGCGCCCGGGCTGGTGCGCCGGGGAGCGCGGATGGGCCGCCGCCTCCGCGCGCCGGTCACCGTGCTGGCGGTGCACGAGCGTCCACCGGTTGAGGAGGAGGTCGCGCCGGTGCGTACCCTGGCCGCCGACCTCGGCCTGGAATTCGACTTGCGGGTGACCAGCCAGCCCTCCAGCCTCATCCTCCAGGTGGCCGATGAGCTCGGGGCCACCGACCTGGTGGTGGCCGCCGAGTCCCCGGCACGGGGCAGGGGACTGGGGCGAGAGCTGGTGGCGGCACTTCTGCGCAACCTCGGGGAGCGTCACCTCCACGTGATCGGCAGAAGGCTGGGCACGGGGTCACGCCCGGCAGACGATGGGCGTCCCGACCCCGCCCTCCTGCTGGCCGGACTGGGGAGCGGGGCTGTGCGCGGAGGTCTCCGGCTGTACCTCGGCTACGCGCCCGGGGTCGGCAAGACCACCCGCTTGCTGGAGGAGGCGCTGCGCCGCCAGCGCCGGGGTGCCGAGGTCGCGGTGGCCTCCCCGGGGGCACTGGCTCCCCGGCCGACGGTGAGGTACCTCCTGGAGCAGCTGAACGTGGTGCCATCTCTGGCCACCGGGGCCATCGACGTGGAAGGGCTCTTGCGGCGCAACCCCAAGGTGGTCTGTGTCGACGACCTCGGGGTTCGTGACCTGCAGAGCAAGCGCACCCGCTATCAGCAGATAAGGCGCCTGCTCAGCGCCGGCATCAGCGTCGTGGCCACGGTCAGCGTCATCGATCTGCCCGGATTCGAGTCGGCGCGAGAGCGGTTGGCGCCCTTCCGCGGGGACGAGGCGGGAGCCCGCGCCCCGGTGCCACCCTGGGTGCTGGACTCAGCGGACGAGATCGAGCTGGTCGACCTGCCCCCGACCGAGCTCCGGGAGCGCATCCGGTCGGGCTGGCTTACCGACGCCGAGCGGTTGGCGGAGGCGCTGCAGGCGTTCTCCGAGCCGCTCCTCGAGGAGCTGCGCAGCGCCGCCCTGCGGCGGGTCGCAGCCCATACCGAGGCGCGTCGCCAGCAGTACCTTCCTGCCGACTCGGGGCACGGGCTGTCCCCGGTCGAGGAGCGGATCATGGTGGCCCTTCGCCCGGGGAGGCTGGACCAGGCGGCCCAGCTCCTCAGGGCCGGCCAGCGGGCGGCGCGGCGCGAGGACGCCACCCTGGTGGTGATCTCGGTGGTGGCCCCGAGCATGAGCACCGCTGAGTCCGGGCAGCTGGAACGGCTCGGGGAGCTGACCGCGCGCCACGGAGTGCGCCTTGTGCCCGTGCCCCGGGACGGCGGCCTGGCGTCGACCCTCCTGCGCTGGGGCCGTGACCACCGGGTCACCGCCATCTTCATGCCCGCCCCGATGCCGCGGCGTCGGCTGCCCTGGGAGAAGCCGGTGGCCCTGGACGTGATCGAACGGGCGGAGGAGGTCGACATCCACATCCTGGGCGAGCGGGCGCTTCCGAAGCCGGCGGGGCTCAGCGCAGCTTCGAGAGGGCGACGTTGAGCTGAAGCACGTCGACGTAGCTGGGGCCAAGGAACCCGAGCTCGGGACCGATGGTCAGCTGTTGGATCAGGTGGCGCAGCCGGCCCGGGGCGATCCCGGTGGCGCCGGCGACCATCGGCACCTGGGCGAGGGCGTCCCCGGGGGTGATGTCCGGATCGATCCCGCTCCCCGAGGAGGTGGCGAGGTCGGCTGTGGGGTGGATCCCCAGGCTCTCCAGCTGCCGCACCACGGACCTGGTCTCAGCCACCAGTTGCCGCGACCGGGGTCCGAGGTTGCTCGCCCCTGACTCCCCGGCGGCACCGTTGGCCATCAGCGGATTGTCGCTGTCGGCACGCCCGTGAAACCACTTCGGTCCCTTCCAGCTCTGCCCGACCAGCGTCGAGCCGTGGGAGGTCAGGGATCCGTTGGCCTGGAACGGGAAGAGCAGCTGCGACACGCCGGTGCCCGCCAGCGGGTAGGCGATCCCTAACAGCACCAGGGCGCAGAGGGCGAGGACCACCGCGGCCCGGAGCTGGGAGAGGGTGGTGGGAAACCTCATGTCAGTAGGCATGCAGCGTGGTGAGCAGCAGGTCGATGAGCTTGATCCCGATGAAAGGCGTCATCAGTCCGCCCAGGCCGTAGATGAGGAGGTTGCGCCGAAGCACCACCGCGGCACTGGACGGCCGCCAGCGCACCCCGCGCAGGGCGAGGGGGATGAGGGCCACGATCACCAGGGCGTTGAAGATCACCGCCGACAGCACTGCGCTCTGGGGGCTGTGCAGCCTCATCACGTTGAGGGCCTGGAGCTGGGGATAGGTCGCGGCGAAGAGGGCGGGGATGATCGCGAAGTACTTGGCCACGTCGTTGGCGATGGAGAAGGTGGTGAGGGCGCCCCTGGTGATCAGCAGCTGCTTGCCCACCTCCACCACGTCGATCAGCTTGGTGGGGCTGGAGTCGAGGTCGACCATGTTGCCCGCCTCCTTGGCGGCATTGGTGCCGGTGTTCATCGCAACCCCGACATCGGCCTGAGCCAGGGCGGGGGCGTCGTTGGTCCCGTCCCCGGTCATGGCGACCAGCTTTCCCCCCGCCTGCTCCTCCCGGATGAGCCGCATCTTGGTCTCGGGGGTGGCCTCGGCGAGAAAGTCGTCCACCCCCGCCTCCTTGGCGATGGTGGCGGCGGTGAGTGGGTTGTCGCCGGTGATCATCACGGTGCGGATGCCCGCCGCTCGGAGCTGCTCGAAGCGGGCCCGAATCCCGGGCTTGATCACGTCCTTGAGCTCAATGACCCCCAGGGTGTCGCCTCCGTCGGCCACCACCAGGGGGGTGGAACCGGCGAGGGCCAGGCGCGTCACCACCTCCTCGAGTTCGGGGGGAACCACCTGGCCATGCTCCTCGACCCACCGACGCACCGCGTCCGCGGCACCCTTGCGAACCCGGCGGGCGCCCACGTCGAGCCCCGACATCCGGGTGGAGGCTGAGAAGGGAACGAACTCGGATCCCGCCGGTGCCGAGGTGGCGGCCAGCTCGTGCCGGTCCCGCGCCAGGGCCACGATCGACCGGCCCTCCGGCGTCTCGTCGGCGAGGGAGCTGAGCAGCGCCGCCGCCGCCAGCTCGCGCTCGGTGTGGCCACCAACCGGGACCAGGGCGGTGGCCATCCGGTTGCCCAGGGTGATGGTGCCGGTCTTGTCCAGGAGCAGGGTCTGGACGTCGCCGGCGGCCTCCACCGCTCGGCCACTCGTCGCCAGCACATTGCGCTGCACCAGGCGGTCCATCCCGGCGATTCCGATGGCCGAGAGCAGGGCGCCGATGGTGGTCGGAATGAGGCAGACCAGCAGCGCTATGAGGATGACGACGGACACCGCGGCATGGGAGTAGGTGGCGAAGGGGTCGAGGCTGACCACCACCGGCAGGAACACCACGGTGAGGGCGGCGAGCAGGATGGCCAAAGCGATCTCGTTGGGGGTCCGCTGGCGGTCGGCCCCCTCGACCAGGGCGATCATCCGGTCCATGAAGGTGTTCCCCGGAGTGGCGCTGATGCGCACCAGGATGCGGTCAGAGAGGACCCTGGTGCCCCCGGTGACGGCCGATCGGTCGCCGCCGGACTCGCGGATGACCGGGGCCGACTCGCCGGTGATGGCGGACTCATCGACCGAGGCGATGCCCTCGACCACATCCCCGTCGGAGGGAATGACATCGCCGGCCTCGCAGACCACGGTGTCGCCTAGACCGAGCGCCCCCGAACTGACCACCTCCTCGGAACCGTCGGGCAGCACTCGGCGAGCCTGGGTTTCCGAGCGGGTGCGCCGCAGGGTCTCGGCCTGAGCCTTGCCCCGACCCTCGGCCATCGCCTCCGCGAAGTTGGCGAACAGCACGGTGAGGAGAAGCCACACCCCGATGCTCCAGCTGAACACGGTCGGCTGCCGGATGGCCTCGGCCAGGGTGATCAGCGTGCCGATCAAGACCACAAACATCACCGGGTTCCGGGCCTGCAGTCGGGGGTCGAGCTTGCGCACCGAGCCCAGCAGGGCGCCCCGGAGGATCTCCCGGTCGAAGAGCCCACGGTGTTGGGCGACGCCGCGGGCGCTAGGGCCCGGCCGCGGGGAGGCCGGAAGGCCGATCTCGGTCAACCGAAGAACCTCCCGTGGGTGAACTGCTCCACCAGTGGCCCGAGTGAGATGGCCGGGAAGAACGTGAGCCCGCCGACGATCAGGATCACCCCGAGGAGGAGGACGACAAAGGTGACGTTGTCGGTGCGGAAGGTGCCCAGCGAGACCGGCACCGTCTGCTTGGCGGCGAGGGCTCCGGCCAGCGCCAGCACCGGCAGCATTACCCCGAACCGCCCCAGCAACATGTCGATTCCGCCGATCACGTTGTAGAAGGTGGTGTTGCCGTTCAAGCCGGCGAAGGCCGAGCCGTTGTTGTTGCCCTGCGAGGTCAGGGCATAGAGGATCTCGGTGAAGCCGTGGGGGCCGGAGTTGAAGGCGCCCGCCCTTCCGACGGGGAGGGCCGTCGCCATCCCCGCCAGCGCCAGCACGGTGATCGGCATGACCAGCACCCCGAGGCTGGCCAGCTTCACCTCCCGCGCCTGGATCTTCTTGCCGAGGTACTCCGGGGTGCGCCCGATCATCAGGCCCCCGATGAAGACCGCGATGAGGGCGAAGAGGAGCAGGGTGTACAGTCCGCTCCCGTCACCCCCGGGGGTGACCTCCCCCAGCATCATCCCGGTCAGCAGTCCGAGGCCGCCCAGCGGGGTGAAGGAGTCGTAGGAGGCGTCCGCCGAGCCGGTCGAAGTCTGGGTGGAGGCGACCCCGAACAACGCCGTGTTGAGGGGCCCGAACCGCACCTCCTTGCCCTCCATGTTGCCCTGGGGCTGGGAGCTGACGCCGGCGGCGGCCACCGCCGGATTGGGCTGTGCCTCGGCATAGGTGGTGAAGGCGGTCCAGCTGGCGAAGATCACCGCCATAGTGGCGAGGAGTGCGAGCCCCTGGCGGGTGGAACCGACCATCTTGCCGAACACGTAGGTCAGGGCGACTGGGATGCAGAGCATGAGGGCGATGGAAAGGAAGTTGGTCAGCTGGGTCGGGTTCTCCAGCGGATCGGCGGAGTTGGCATTGAAGAAGCCGCCCCCGTTGGTCCCCAGCTGCTTGATCGCCTCCATGAAGCCCACCGGGCCGCGGGGGATGAGCTGGGTGACTCCGTTGAGGGTGTCGTGGATCAGGGCCGGGCCGGCGAGGGTCTGCACCGCCCCCTGGGCGACGAAGACGATGCCCGCCAGAAAGGCGATCGGCAGGAGCAGGTAAAGGGTTCCGCGCACGGTGTCCACCCAGAAGTTCCCGATCGTGGATGAGCCCCGGCGGCCCAAGCCCCGGATGAGGGCGATGGCGACCGCGATCCCCACCGCCGCGGACACGAACTGCTGCACCGTGAGCGCCGCCATCTGGCTGAGGTAGGACATGGTGGTCTCGCCGCCATAGTTCTGCCAGTTGGTGTTGGTGAGGAAGGAGACGGCGGTGTTCCAGCTCAGCGCCGCCGGGACCCCGGGCAGGTGTTGGGGGTTGAGGGGCAGCTGGCCCTGAAGGCGGAGGATGCCGTAGGTGAGCAGGAGGGACACTCCCGAGAACAGGACCAAGCTGACCGCGTACCCCTTCCAGCTCTGCTCTGACTTCGGGTCGACGCCGAGCAGGCGGTAGACCGGCCGCTCCAGGGGCCCGAGCCAGTGCACCTGGCCCCGGTAGATGGCCACCATGTAGGCCCCGAGGTATCGCCAGGCGAGCGCCAGCACCGCCGCCAGGGCCAGGAGGGTGAGGGTGAAGGCCACGTCAGAATCGCTCTGGCTGCAGCAGTGCGACCAGCAGGTACAGGAACAGCAGCACCGAGATCACCAGAAGGGCGATGTCCTCGGCACTCACAGCCGGCCAAGGCCCCAGAGCGTGACCAGGCAGAGGGCCACGAAGGCCAGCGACCCCAGAACCGCGAGCAGATCGGCCACGTGTCGAGTCTCGCCCATAGGACGTCAAAGAGGTGTGGCACCCGGCCGGACCGCCGTCAAGAACTTGTGAAGGGACGATGTCCGCCAGGTGCGCGCCCAACTCGGCTGCTGCCTGGAGGCGGGGGATAAGCCGCCAAGCCGGCGGCGAGCGCGGTATCTTCAGCTGATGCGGCGCCGGGAGGAGGGATGAGGTGGAGCTGGACAGCGAGGTCCGCCCGGGCGGCGATCAGGACCGCCTGGCTCGGTCCCTCATCTGGTTCGAGGAGGCCACCACCTGCGCCGCCGGCAACCTGGTCTCCTTCGCAACCGGCACCTCGACCCAGCACGAGGCGCTGGGCCGGGCCCCCTCCGGGGGCTGGTGGCTACGAAGCTGGACCGATGGCGAGCCGGAGACCGAGATGTGGCGGACCGTGTCCACCCAGGAGGCGCGCGACTGGCTGCTGCGCAACGAGCAGTACGAGGTCATCGAAAGCCACTTCCCCCGTCCCGGAGGGGGAGGGCAGGGCTGAGGGCGGGGCCCACGGATCGCCCCACTCCCGCGGACTCCGACTCCAGCGCCGGTCCGGGACGGCGGGCGGATCAGCGCCTCCAGCGGTCGACGGACAGCCGTCCCGGACCGGTGAGGGCCAGCGCCAGGGCCGCGGTCCCCAGCAGCATCGGGAACTCATAACCGCCCTGCCCGTAAAAGCCGGCCTTCCAATGGGCCCGGCGCACCGCCACCGCCATGTTCCCCGCCACCACCAGCCCAGCCAGCGGGGTCGCTGCCCCGGCCGCCAGCGCCAGCCCGCCGCCGAGCTCCGCCCAGCCGCTGGCCCGGGCCGCCAGCTCCGGCTTCGGGACGCCCATGGCGGCGAGCCCCCTGGAGAAGGCCTGCGGGCCGCTGCGCTCCCACGCGGCCTGGTAGTTGGGGCCGAGCAGGCGGCTCAGCCAGGCCGGGGCCTGGCGACCTTCCCCACCCATGAGCTTGGGCAGTCCGTGAGCCGCAAGGGTGGCCCCGGTGGCGAGGCGGAGGGCCATGAGCCCAACGTCAGAGCATTTCATCTCAGTCTCCTCAGGTGCGGGCGGGCCCGCAGGGCGGTGATGGTTGCGTCAGCAACTATAGCGTCGTAGCCTGACCGCGGCCGCGAGGAAGTTGACGCTCAGCCCCCGGGTGACACCGGTGGGAGGGGAAGCGGGATGGGAGCTGGGGCCTGAGCGTTGCGGCGCAGCACCAGCACCGGCGCCGAGAGGACGGGGTGGAAGTTTCGTTCCACGTACGACTCCAGGGCACGGTTCCAGGGGATTCGGTCAAAGCTGAGGGGGGTGAGCAGCAGATACTGAGCCCGCTGGAAGTCCCGCAGCCAGAGGGGTGCGGCGGACTGGGCCTCGGGGCTGGACGGGTCCTGGCTTCCGGACGAGGCCATGGTGGTGCCCAGGGCGTCCACCATCTGCGGGCAGCCTCGGACCCGGGACAAGAACCGGTCGGCGTTGATGGTGTACTCGGCCTCATCCGTGACCACGCAGGCCCCGGCGGGGATCACGCGAGCGATGGCCGCCGAGGGGTCGGCGGCTCGCTGCAGAAGGAGGGGGATCGCCAGAGCGTGAAGCAGCCCGGCCAGAGAGACCAGGGCGACTGCCGCGGTGACCCCCTTCAGGTGCCAGGCGGCGAGCCGCCCCACCGCGAGTGCCAAGAGCAGGCCCAGGAAGGGGGCCAGGAACGCCGGGTAGTGGTAGAAGAAGTCGGCGGGCCAGCAGAGGGCGAGTCCCACCAGCAGCACCGCAAGAAGCGCGAACGCCTCCAGCGCCGAGACGCTCCAGCTGCGACGGCCGCCAGGCGGGGGGCTCGGTCGCAAGAGGAAAGCCGCCCCCACCACGACGACCACGACCGCGGCGGCGCCGACGGCGAGCAGCTGGTACAGGTGACCGGTGGGCACTCCCAGCCCCGGCCAGACGCTGGTCATGAACTCCAGCCGAGTCACGATCGAGAGCCCGGCCTGGCCCGTGCGCCCCAGTTGGTCGAGGGCCACCTGGTGAACGAACTGGTGGGGGGCGAGGAGGAGGAACGGCAGACAGGGAAGAAGGAAGCCCACCGCGCCACCGATGAGGAGCCCGGCCGCCTGGGCCAGCCGACCCCGCCCCAGCATCAGGAGGAGGATCGCCGCCATCGGGATCACCGCCCAGGTCTTCATGGTGCCCCCGACTCCGAAGGCCAGGCCCGCCCAGACCGCGAGGTCCACCCGTGGGGTTAGCCGGTCCCCGTCGAAGAGGAGGACGCAGGCCACCAGGCAGAAGAAGTTCAGGAACGGCTCGAGGAGGAGGGCGCTCGAGGCCAGGATGGCGTCCGGGTACAGGGCGAGGAACAGGCAGGCGGTGCCCACGACCAAGAGGGATCGGTGCCGGAGGAGGCGTCCCAACAGCAGGACGTTGGCGAACGAGACCACCGGCACCACGGCCCGGGCCACCTCCAGGGCGTGGTGGGTGCCCAGCGGGTAGGCGAGCAGGGCGATCGGCGCCAGGACCAGCGGCACCCCGGGCGGCTGGACCAGGACGAAGTCGCGATAGGGGATGACGCCGTGGACCAGGCGCACCGCGGCGCCGAAGTAGACCGCGTCGTCGTACTCCCAGGAGCCGGTCAGATGGCGGGTGGCCACCAGGGTCGCCAGCCGGATGGCGAGTCCGAGCAGCGCCACCCCCCAGATCAGGTTGCGCCGGGGGTGTCGGCCCAGCCAGACCGGCGCCCGGGCGGCAGCGGGCATCGGGCGGGCGCCGCGGGCGGCGGAGGCTGACATCAGCGGCCCAGGATAGCGGGGCCGGGGAGGTGCCCCGGCTGGCCGCAGCCGGCCCCTGGTGACTGCCGTCACTTGTGCGGCTCCCCGCTTCGGGATACAACTGACGGGTGAGTGAAGCGCTGCGCACCTGGCGTCGCCATCCTCTGTGGCGGTTCCGCAGGCCGGCGGGACTGCTGGTGGTGGTGGTGGTCGGCGGAACGGCCGGCTACATGCTGATCGAGAGATGGGATCTGCTCGACAGCTTCTTCATGACCATGATCACAGTGACCACGGTGGGCTACCAGACGGTCCACCCCCTGTCCCTGGCCGGGAAGCTGTTCAGCGCTGCCCTGATCGTGGTGGGAGTCGCCACTATGCTGTACTTCCTTGGCCTGTTCACGGAATTGCTGAGCGGCGGCCAACTGACGCTTTGGAGGGCGACGCGCAGAGTGGAGCGGGACGTGGCGGCCCTGCGCGGCCACTTCATCATCTGCGGATACGGCCGGATCGGGACTCGGGTGCTGGCCGAGTTGGAGCGCGCCGCCGTCCCCCATGTGGCCGTGGACAACAACCCCGACGCGGTCGACCGGCTGACCCGAGAGGGGCGCCTGTTCCTGGAAGGGGACGCAGCCTCCGAGGAGATCCTGCGAGCGGCCGGGGTGGAGCGCGCCCGCGGGCTGATCTGCGCGGTGGACGCCGACGAGCGGGCGGTGTACATCACCCTGGCGGCGCGGTCTCTCAATCCCGACCTCTACATCATCGCCCGGGCGGGCCAGCCGGAGTCGCTGCGCCGCCTGGAGCTGGCCGGAGCCAATCGAGTCCTGTCCCCGTACCGGATGGCCGGCCATCGGATGGCGGAGATGGCCCTGCGACCGGGCGTGGTGGAGGTGATGGACTTCCTGCGCCAGGGTTCCGCGGAGATCGGGGTGGAGGAGCTTCTGGTCCCCAACGACTGGTCTCTGAGTGGGTCGACGGTGACCACGGCCGGCCTCCTCTCCCCGGGCACCGCTCGCGTCCTGGCCCTTCGCCGATCGGGGGGAGAGCTGTACGTGGGACCGTCGGCGGACCAGGTGGTGTTGGCGGGGGACCTCCTTGTGGTCCTGGGCTCGCCAGCCGAGATCGACCAGACCGCCCTCGCGCTGCGCTGACAACGGCGACCGGGCCCGCCGCAGGGGCGGCCTGGGCCACTGTCGGTATGGTGGCCTTGTGGCAAGCCGCGACGATCTGCGCAATGTGGCCCTGGTGGCCCACGTCGACCATGGGAAGACCACCCTGGTGGACGCCATGCTGCGCCAGACCGGCGCGTTCCACGCCCACGCCGAGCTCACCGACCGGGTGATGGATTCCGGCGATCTGGAGCGCGAGAAGGGCATCACCATCCTCGCTAAGCACACGGTCGTGAAGTACCGGGACACCCGGATCACGATCGTCGACACCCCCGGCCACGCTGACTTCGGAGGCGAGGTGGAGCGGGCGCTGGCGATGGTCGATGGTGTGCTGCTCCTGGTGGACGCATCCGAGGGCCCCCTGCCTCAGACCCGCTTCGTCCTGCGCAAGGCGCTGGAGGCGCGGCTCGCGGTGGTGGTGGTCATCAACAAGGTCGACCGCGTCGACTCCCGCGTCGCCGAGGTGGTCCGCCAGGTCGAGGACCTCTTCCTCGACCTGGACGCCACCGAGGATCAGCTGGAGTTCCCCATCCTGTACGCCAGCGCCAAGCAGGGGTGGGCCACCGGGACTGCCGGGGAGCGGGGCGTGGATCTCGTCCCGCTGTTTGAGGCGATCATCAGGACGGTGCCGGCGCCGGAATACGAGCCGGGCCACACCCTGCAGGCCCTGGTGACCAACCTGGACGCCTCTCCCTACCTCGGCCGGCTGGCCATCTGCCGGGTTCACCAGGGGACCATCCACAGAGGCGAGCTGGTGGCCTGGTGCCGGGCCGGGGGTGGGGTGGAGCGAGGCCGGGTGGCGGAACTCTTCGGCACCAAGGCCCTGGAGCGCGTTCCCATCGAGGAGGCGGGTCCGGGCGAGATAGTGGCGGCGGCGGGCTTTGCGGAGATCTCCATCGGCGACACCCTGGCCGACGCCGAGGATCCCCGCCCGATGGAGGCAATCCTGGTTGACGAGCCGAGTCTCTCCATGACCATCGGCATCAACACGTCACCGATGGCGGGACGCGAGGGCAGCAAGCTCACGGCCCGCCTGGTCAAGGGCCGGCTCGACTCAGAGCTGGTCGGGAACGTCTCTCTCCGGGTGTTGACGCTGGACCGCCCGGACACCTGGGAGGTGCAGGGCCGGGGGGAGCTGCAGCTCGCAGTGCTGGTCGAGACGATGAGGCGGGAGGGGTTCGAGCTGACTGTCGGCAAGCCCCAGGTGGTCACCAAGGTGATCGATGGGGTGGTCCATGAGCCGATGGAGAGGCTCACCATCGACGTGCCCGAGGGATACCTCGGCGTCGTCACCCAGCTCCTGGCCCTTCGTCAGGGCCGACTCCAGGAGATCGTGAACCACGGCACGGGGTGGGTGCGGCTGGACTATCGGGCTCCCGCTCGGGGGCTGGTGGGCTTCCGCACGGAATTCCTGGTCGAGACCCGCGGCACCGGGGTGCTCCACACCGTGTTCGATGGCATGGAAGCGTGGCACGGCGAACTGCGCACGCGCCGCAACGGATCGCTGGTGGCGGACCGCCACGGCTTCTCGACCACGGAGGCGCTGATGTCGCTCCAGGACCGCGGCAGCCTGCTGATCGGCCCCGGCGTCGAGGTCTACGAGGGGATGGTGATGGGGGAGAACGCCCGCCCGGAGGACATGGACGTGAACCCCACCAAGGAGAAGAAGCTCACCAACATGCGGTCCTCCACCTCCGAGGAGCTGGAGCGGCTCAGCCCACCCCTGCAGCTCTCGCTTGAGCAGGCGCTGGAGTTCATCGCCGAAGATGAGTGCGCGGAGGTAACGCCCAAGTCGGTACGCCTGCGCAAGGTGATACTCACCCAGAACCTGCGAGCACGGGAGCGCCGACGCTCTCGCCAGGGCCATGAGGTGCCCGCCGGCTGATCCCTACCGCCCTGGCGGCGGCTCGGGCTGGACTCCCTGCTCCAGCGCCGACTCCAACTGGCGGGTGCGCCGATATGCGGCCCAGACGGCGTCGCTGAGCACCGTGCGGAAGCGGCCCCGCTCCAGGGCCGCCAGCGCCTCCGCCGAGGTGCCGCCTGGGGACGTGACCATGTCGCGAAGCTCACTCACGTGGCGCTGGCTCTGGGCCGCGAAGGCCGCCGAGCCCTCCACGGTCCGCAGTACCAGCTGGCGCGCGACGTGGCGGGGGAAGCCGAGGTGGACCGCGGCGTCCACCATCGCCTCGATGAAGAGCAAGGTGTAGGTGGGGCCGGTCCCCGAGACCGCGGTGGCCATCGCCACCTGCTCTTCGTCATTGACCTCGAGCTCGTCACCGAGGGACCCGAGGAGCAGGCGGGTCCGCCTCCGGCCCAGCTCGCCAACCTCTGGAGTCGCATACCAGACCGTCATTCCGGCCCCGATCTGGGCCGGGGTGTTGGGCATCGCCCGGACCACCGCGGGATGAGCCAAGCCCTCGCCGAGGACCCGGCTCGAGGCCCCGGCCACGATGCTGACCACGAGGGTCTCGGGGGCGATGGCGTCCCTCAGCTCCCGCATCACCCGCCTCAGCACCTGTGGCTTGACGGCGATCACCAGGAGCTGGGATCCAAGCGCGGCGAGGCGGTTGTCGTCCACCACCCGCACCCCGAGCCGGTCGGTGAGATCAGCCCGGCGGGCGGCGCGAGGATGGGAGCAGAGGACCTGGCCGGGTGCGAGAAGCCCCTTGGCCAAGACCCCGCCAATTATCGCCTCGGCCATCGCCCCGGCCCCCACAACCCCCAACTGGAGCCCCTCCAGTTGGGACCTGTCGTCCTCCGGTAGCGGGGATCCCGCTCCGCTTCTGGTCGATGGCGCTTCCAGGGCAGGCGACCTCAGGTGCGGTGGGCGGCTGTCCTCAGCATATCGATGGCGGTACGATCTCGCCCAGCTTTCACGGTATCGGGAGGTCGGCAATGAGCTGGTGGGGCATCGGCGGCCAGGCAACGGCGCCGGCTGGCGACCAGGAGAGCTGGTGAAGGCTGCCCTTTACGAGAGGCTGGGCGCGGCTCGGGAGGTCATCCGGATCGCCGAGGTCGATCGCCCCGAGCCCGGTCCCGGTGAGGTGAGGGTGAGAGTGCGGCTCTCCGGGATCAACCCCACGGACTGGAAGTCGCGGAGTGGTGCGACAGCGCGTCCCCTGGAGGGATTCCAGATCCCGCACCACGACGGAGCCGGAGAGGTCGACGCGGTGGGCGAGGGAGTTGATCCCCGCCGACTTGGCGAGCGGGTCTGGATCTGGATGGCCGCTGCCGGGCGCAAGTGGGGCACCGCGGCGGAGTGGACTGTGGTGCCGGCGGCCCAGGCGGTCCGCCTGCCCGACTCGGCATCGTGGGAGCTCGGCGCCTGTCTCGGTGTGCCGGCCCTCACCGCCCACCGCTGCCTCTTCGCCGATGGCGACCTGGAAGGCCGGTCGGTTCTGGTGGCCGGAGGCGCCGGGGCGGTGGGGCACTTCGCGATCGAACTGGCCCACCACCAGGGGGCGCGGGTGGTGGCCACGGTGAGCGGCGACGCCAAGGCCCAGATGGCACGGTCAGCGGGCGCCGACCTGGTGGTGAACTACAGGGAGCCGGGTGCGGCGGAGCGGATCCATTCCTTCGCCCCGGAACTGGCTCGGGTGGTGGAGGTGAATCTGGCCGCAAACCTCCATCTGGACACCTCGGTGGCCGGGCCAGGGACCGTGGTGGCGGTGTACGCGGCAGACGGGGCCGATCCCATCCTGCCGGTGCGAGCCTGCATGTCGGCCAACCTCGTGCTGCGCTTCGTCCTTCTCTACGGCGTCCCAAGGCCGGCCTTGCTGCAGGCGGTCGCCGATGTCAGCGGTGCGCTGGAGGCCGGAGCACTCAGCGCCCTCCCGGTTCACCGCTTCCCGCTGGACGCCTGCGCCGAGGCCCAGGATGCGGTGGAGTCGGGAGTGGTGGGCAAGGTGGTCCTGGAGGTGAGCTGAGCTCCTCGCCTCGGGGCAGCGGTCGCCCCGCACCGGGAGCCCTCCCATCCCCGGGCGGATCGCCTCGCCGGATGGGCAAAGGACGCTAGAGTTGGCGCAACTGGTTTCGAAACGGGATTTGAAGGGGTTCTCCTGGATGTCCGAGCAGGCCCGGTCCGTCGAGGCAGCGCGACGGGCGGCCGGGGCCAGGGCCCTGGTGGGTGTCGAGCCGCGATGGGGCCGCAACTTCTACGACGTCAGTAACGAGTGGCGCCGGGTCTTCGCCGAGGTGCTGGGCACCTTCCTGCTGGTCCTGGCGGCCGCCGGGGGCCCGACGGTGGCGGCCTACTCCCACGGGACCGTCTCTCAGGTCGCCTACGTGGCAGCTCCGGGACTCATGGTGATGGCGATCATCCTGTTCATGGGGCTGGTGTCGGGAGCCCACCTCAACCCGGTCGTCAGCATCGCCTTCGCCCTGCGCAACGAGTTCCCCTGGCGCCGGATCCCGGCCTATGTTGCCGCCCAGATCGTCGGGTCGGTGCTGGCATGCCTTCTACTCTGGGCGTTGGTCGGCAAGCTCGGCATGCTTGGCGCCACCGAGCCCGGGAGGGGAATTGGCGACCTGCAGGCGATGGCGATGGAAGCCGCGCTCACCCTGGGCCTTGTCAGCACCATCCTGGGCACCGCCTCTGGGGCCCAGAACGTGGGGACGCTGTCCGCGCTTGCCGTCGGTGGCTACATAGCCCTCGCCGGGCTCTGGTCAAGTCCGATCAGCGGGGCCTCAATGAACCCGGTTCGCTCCTTCGGCCCCGACCTGGTGATGGGCAATTTCGGACACTTCTGGGTGTATTTGGTGGGACCACTGCTGGGCACGTTGCTCGCCGTTGGCGCCGCCTACATCCTGCGCGGCCCCGGGGGAGACGTGGCCGCCACCCGGGCGGCGCAGGGGACGCTCGACCTCCAGCCTTCGGGTGGGCAAGGGAGTCCGGCGCCGGAGGGACACAAGCAGTGATCGGCCGGGGCTGGCCAGTCGGGCACCGGAAGGCCGGCTTAGAAGGAGGCAAAGGTCGTGGCCAAAGAGCATTGGAAGGCTGAGCCCGACGAGCATGACTATCCGGCCGCGGCCGACTATCTCTCGCTCCTGCTGACCGCCGCACAGGTCGACCTGGCGGTGACCTCGTTGCGTGCGGCCGCCCTCATACACCACAAGGCCAAGGACCTGCTGCGGGCCGGGAGGCTGCCTTTGCTCGACGCCAAGGACCCAGACGTGGTCCGGGATATGAGGGAGGTGCGGCGGGGCAGGCGCCTCTCCCCGGTCCTACTGGTGCGCGGGGCGGGTGACCGTGGCGTCCCACTCACGGTGGCCGACGGCTACCACCGCATCTGCGCCAGCTACCACATCAATGAGGACACCGAGATCCCCTGCCGACTGGCCGACCTCAGCGCGCCGCCAGAACTTGCCGCGCGACCCGGATCCCCAACAGACCCGCCCGGGCCCGCACGGCGGGGGAAGCGCGCAGGACCGACCCGCAGGGGCCCAGCCACCAACGTAACCCAAGGCTGACCAGGTCTGTTCTCCGGGGAGGCCGATTTGCGACCCCGGCGAACAGTGTCGTATCGGCCAGCAGACCGTGCTTTCATCGGTGTTCACCATGAGGGCGAGGGGCAGGCGCTCCGCCAACCCATTGCCGTCGGTGGCCGGGCTGCGCATCCGGCCCTCCCGCCGGCCGGGCCCTGGTCCTGCCAATCTGCCAACACCGCAGCGGTCACTCTCGCTTGAGGCGGTCCAGATCCTCCCCGGGCAAGATCCGCAGCAGCGCCTCCACCTCTCGCCGTGCCGTCCGGCGGCCACGATCCGCGGGTTCACCGCCCCCAGTGCCAGGTCCGCCCCGCCGGTTGCTCATCCCTCTACCTCCTGGTTGTTCCCGCCATCTTCCAAACCAGCTGTCCAGAGAATCCGTGCGCCATGGACAAAAGGTGTGACGCGTTCCTCGCCTCCAGGAAGGTCGAGTGCCGGGTGCGGACATTTCGCAGGTGGCGCAGGTGGCGCAGGTGGCCCAGGCCGCAAGCATCCGAGCCTCTGGCGACTCGTGCGAAGGCGCCTCAACCGTCGGGGTGAGCCTCTCGCACGGATGCTTGGCCCGAAGGAATAGGCTCCTTCTTCCTTGGCCCACCGGGGAACCTCTGCCTTTCACGACTCGGCAGGAGCCTCGTGCGCCAGAAATCTGATCCCCAGAGGGCCACGGCCAACGGGCGCATTCAGCACTTAGGGTGCCAAGGAGCGGGCAGGCTTTCGAGCTGGCCCGGTGACAGGTGACCAGCGCGCCTTTGGGATGCACAACTTCTTGCATAGACTTGGGCGATTATCTCGAAGCTGATCTTGGCGGAGCACAAGGTTGCTGCAGCCCTAATCTCAGCGGTGATCGTGGCGGGGCTGGGATTCGGCATCTGGGGTGTGACTTCGATACTTCCCTATCCAGCCGACGCGATCCCAGCGCCACACATCGGACACTTCACGATGTGTTCGATCCCGATGTGGCTGCAGACCCAGAATCGGTCGGTGAGGTGGCTGGGAGACTGCATGGGCCAGCTTTATTCACCTCCTCCCGAGATGAAGCTGGACAGGGGCACGACATTCGCGATCGGGTGCCGACCGGGAGGGTGTCCCTTGGGGGTATTCCTCTACTCCACTTCCCCCAAAGTCGTGGCGACCCAGGGGGAGCACGACGACGTCTATTACTTCAAAGCGGTGGGGGATGGTACCGCTACGATCTGGGCTGCCTTTCCGACCAACCCCAACTGCTCATCGTCGTCAGACGGTACCCAGCCCGATGGTTGTCCCGCGATCAAGCTGGCCGTACGGGCAAGTAGCTGAGTGGAGCTGCCCCCTG
>DAHUYV010000140.1 GCA_027306885.1 Candidatus Dormiibacterota bacterium | reverse complement strand
GGTGGGGGCCGAGGGGACCGACTCCCCGCTCCCGTCCGAGGTCCGGCTGGAGCGCTCGACCCTCGTCTTCGACCTCCTGTATTCTCCGCTGGTCACCCCGCTGCAGCGGCAGGCCGCGGCATCCGGCTGCCGGGTGGTGGGAGGCCTGGGCATGCTGGTCGAGCAGGCGGCCCTCTCCTTCGAGGCGTGGACATCCCTTCCGGCCCCGAGGGGGTCGATGCGGCGCGCCGGAGCGCGGGCGCTGCGGAGGGGGGGGGCATGAGCCTGCGCTACCTCACCGCCGGCGACTCACACGGCCCCGAGCTGGTGGTGGTGCTGGACGGGATGCCTGCCGGCGTGCCGGTCGACCCTGCCCTGGTGGACCGAGACCTGAGGCGGCGTCAGGGTGGCCACGGCAGGGGGTCCCGCTCCACCCGCGTGGAGCGGGACCACGCCGAGATTGTGTCCGGGTTGTCCGCGGGGCTGAGCACCGGGGCCCCGGTGGCGATCCGGGTGCGCAACCTCGACTTCGCCAACCAACCGGAGCGGCGGCCGGCGATGACCGCCCCCCGCCCGGGCCACGCCGACCTGGCGGGCGCTTTGAAGTTCGGGCTGGGCGACCTGCGCGTGGTGCGGGAGCGTGCCAGCGCTCGGGAAACGGCCGCCCGCGTGGCGGCGGGAGCTCTGGGGAGGGCGCTCCTGGCCGCGGTCGGCGCGAGGGTGGGCAGCTTCGTATCCGCCATCGGGCCGGTGGATGCCGGGATGGAGCTGGGATCGCTGGGGGCAGGGGATCTCGAAGCGCTCTCCGCCCTCGCCGAAGATGACCTGGTGCGCTGCCCCGACCCGAGCGCTTCCGCCCTGATGGTGGGGGCCATCGACGAAGCTCGGATCGGACGCCAGACCCTGGGCGGGATGTTCGTGGTGCACGCCACCGGTCTCCCCGTGGGGCTGGGGTCCTACACCCAGGCGGACCTGCGTCTCGACGGCCGCCTGGGCGGCGCCCTGCTGTCCATTCCGGCGGTCAAGGGGGTGGAGATCGGGCCGGCGGTCGAGGTCGCCCGCCGGCCGGGCTCCGAGGTGCAGGACCGGATCCTGGCTCGGGGCGGGTCGCTGGCCCGGGACTCCAACTTCGCCGGAGGGTTGGAGGGAGGCGTCACCAACGGCCAACCGGTGGTGGCCCGTTGCGCCATGAAGCCACTCTCCTCGGTACGCCTCCCGCTCGAGTCGGTGGACCTCGAGAGCGGTGCGAGCGCGGCCCCGCCGTACGTCCGCTCGGACATCTGCGCGGTGCCGGCGGCGGCGGTCGTCGGGGAGGCGGTGGTCGCCTTGGTGCTCGGCTCGGCGCTCCTGGAGCGGTTCGGAGGGGACCGATTGGATCTGATCCGGGCCGGGATGGGGCTGGGAGCTTGAAGGTCGAGACGCTGGCCTGCCCACCTCTCCCGGCCGGCCGTCCCAATCTGGTGCTGGCCGGCTTCATGGGGGTCGGCAAGACCTCGGTGGGCCGGCGGGCAGCACTCCATCTGGGGATGCCCTTCTTCGACCTCGACGAAGAGCTGGAGAGGAGGATAGGGACCTCGATTCCCGAACTCTTCAGATCCCTCGGCGAGTCGGGGTTCCGGCGCCTTGAGGAGCACGTCCTGGCCGACGCCGCGCGGCTGTCCGGGGCGGTGCTGGCCGTGGGAGGGGGGGCGGTGCTTCACGAGGAAGCCTTCTCGGCCCTGCGCCAGGGGTCCGTTGCCGTGGTGCTCTCCTGTGCCCCGGCTGAGCTGGAGCGGCGCCTTGGCCCCCTCGGCGGGAACCGGCCGCTGCTCGGCCACGGCCACCAGCGCTTGGGCCCCCTCCTTGCCGAGCGGGCCGCCGCCTACTCGGCTGCTGGCCACCCGATAGACACGACCGGCGAGACCGTGGAGGGGGTCGCCTTGAAGGCCGTGGCGAGGTACCGGCGGGTGGGGGGGGAGATGCCCCGGGGGATCGACGCCGGGAGCGGCAGGGTGGTGGTGGAGAGCGGCGCGGCCGGCCGGCTGGGAGAGCTGGTGGCGGCGGCCCTGCCGCGGTCGGAGAGGGCGCTGGTGGTCTCCGACCAAGCGCTCTCCGAGAGCCACGGGAGCGCCTGCGCCGCCGCCCTGCGGCGGGCCGGCATCAAGGTCAGTGAGTTGGTGGTCCCGCCGGGGGAGGGAGCGAAGCAGCTGGGCGCTCTGGCCGCGCTCTGGAGGAGGATGGCCCGCTTGGGGGCCGACCGCCAGGACGTGGTGGTGGCGGTAGGCGGCGGAGCGACCCTGGACATGGTGGGGATGGCGGCCGCCACCTTCTCCCGCGGCATGCCGCTGGTGAACGTCCCCACCACCCTGCTGGCGATGGCCGACGCTTCCATCGGGGGCAAGGTCGCCATCGATCTCGGCCGGCGCAAGAACGCGGTGGGCACCTTCCATCCCGCCCGGCTCGTCGTGTGCGATCCAGATCTCCTGGCGAGTCTCGACCCCGCAGTTCGGCGCCATGGTCTCGCCGAGATTCTCAAATCCGCCCTTCTGGGATCACCTCTCACCCTCTCCCTCTTCTCCTCCCCGGAGGATGACCCATACCGCACCACGTTCCTGGTGGAGCAGGCGGTTCGCGTGAAGCTGGCGTACGTGGCCGCCGACCCCGAGGACCAGGGGCCGCGCCTGGCCCTCAATCTGGGCCACACCTTTGCCCACGCCATCGAGTCCGCCAGCGGTTTCGCGGTCTCGCACGGCGAGGCCGTGGCCATGGGGTTGGTGGCGTCGGCCCGTCTCGGGGCGCGGCTGGAGCTTTCCCCCCCGGGGCTGGTCGAGCAGCTTCGGGGATGGGTGCAGGCGGCGGGATTGGAGTCCGAGCCACCGCGGAATCTCTCGCGGGCCCGGGTGCGAACGGCCTTTCTGGCGGACAAGAAGCGGCGGTCCGGTCGGCAGCGGCTCCTGGTGCCCCTGGGCGCCGGGCAGGGAGCACAGCTGGTGTACGACCTCGAGCCCCATCTGCCCCAGGAAGCCCTTTTCGCAGGGGGCTGAGAGGGTCCCGGTCCGCCCGCGCCTGCTAGCCTGGGACAACACCCATTCGGAGGTCAGCGCATGGCGATACGGCAGGGCGACGAGGCGCCAAAGTTCAGCCTGCAGGCCGGCACCGGAGAGCAGGTCGATTCGGCCCTGCTGTCCGGCCAGCCGTTTGTAATCTACTTCTACCCCAAGGACCACACCAGCGGCTGCACCATCGAGACCCGCCAGTTCGGCGCCCTTCTGGAGGAGTTCTCCTCGGCGGGAGCGCGGGTGTTCGGCTGCTCCACCGGTGATGTGGCGGCGAAGGCCGACTTCGCCAGCAGCTGCGGCGCGCCCGACCTCCCCCTGCTGGCCGACCCGGACCACCAGGTGGCGGAGGCCTTCGGGGCGTGGCAGATGCGCCGGGGCGCGGAGGGGGGAGCGATGAGGGTGGCTCGGACCACCTACCTGGTGGGTGCGGATGGCGTGGTGCTGCGCGTCTGGGAGGCGGTCGACCCCGACGGCCACGCGGCGGAGGTTCTGGAGGCCGTGCGCTCGCTCTCGGACCGGGCCGCCAGCTGACTTCGAGCGGTCGGGGTAAGGAAAGTCCAAACTGCCGCTCAGGTGGCTCGCAGGGAACTCTAAGAACCGGGGGGAATAGTGAGGTCAGGCGCGAGAGCCGATCCCCGGCTCCCATCCCACTAGGAGTGAGCGATGAACGGTGGAGACGACACCCTCCCCGGTGATGAGGTCCCGGCACCCTCTTCTTCCACACCGAACCTGAGCTGGCAGCCGGACCTGGCCCTCGGCACTCCCGACCAGGGCTGGAGTCCCCCGGGACCGCCGGCGCCGGGCGGTGGCGGATACGGGGGCATGGGGCCCGAGCAACCCGGCAAGCTGCCTCCTGACCACTTGCTCCGGCGGTTTGCCGCCACGATCGCCGCCGTGGCGGTTCTGGCGGTCGTGGGACTTGGTGGCTATGAGCTGGGGAACCTTCGGGGTACCGCGTCGCCCCAGACCTCCTCCCAGGCCATCCCCAGCCCTTCGGGCTCGAGCAGCCCAGCGGCCAGTTCCAGCGCCATCGACGCCTCCAAGCTGGCCGCCCAGGTCGATCCCGCGGTGGTCGATGTCACCTGGACGTACCAGGGGCAGACCTCGTCCGGCACGGGAATCATCCTCACCTCCAACGGTGAGGTGCTCACCAACAACCACGTGGTCGCCGGGTCGGTCCAGCTCACCGTCCAGGTCGCCGGGTCCGGGCCCAAGTACCAGGCGCAGGTGGTTGGCACCGACGTGACTGAGGATGTGGCCCTCATCCAGATCGAGGGCGGGTCGAACTTCCACCCCGCCTCCCTCGGCAACTCCAGCGACGTCCAGGTCGGCCAGCCGGTGGTGGCGATCGGCAACGCCCTCGCCCTGCCGGGTCCGCCCACCGTCACTCAGGGGGCGATCACAGCTCTCAACCGCTCGGTGACAGCGACCGACCAGGGCAGCGGGCTCTCCGAGAACCTCACCAACATGATCCAGATCGACGCTCCCCTGGAGCCCGGTAACTCCGGCGGTCCGCTGGTGAACTCCGCGGGGCAGGTGATCGGGATGAACACCGCGGCGGTTACCAACGGGCAGACGGCCTCCACGGTCGGCTTCTCGATCCCGATCAACCGGGCGCTGTCGATCGCCAGCCTCATCCAGAAGGGCGAGGCCAGCTCCACCATCCAGATCGGTCCGCCCGCCTTCCTTGGCATCGAGGCTGAGAGCGTGCCGTCTGCGGGGTCTGGCGGATTCGGGAGCTTCGGGGGGTACGGGTACACCCCGCCGGTGAGCTCAGGGGCGCTGGTCACCGCCGTCATCCCGGGGACTGCGGCTTCGGGAGCAGGGCTGGTGGCGGGCGACGTGATCACCTCCTTCAACGGCAAGTCGATCAGCTCGGTTGGCGAGCTGACGACCGCCATCCATGCCGACAAGCCGGGGCAGAGCGCTTCGATCGGTTGGGTCGACGCCTCGGGCAACTCACACTCGGCGACCATAACCCTGGGGTCTGGCCCGGCGGAGTGAGCGGAAGGGGCCGCCCTCGGGCGGCCCCGCCGCGGCCCCGGGAGTGATTCGGACTGGCGACTAGGGCAGGGGAGGGGGGATATGCGGCTCACGGTCAACGGTGTGGAGGGGGAGATCGGGGCCGACCCCGCGACCTCTCTTCTGCGAGTGGTGCGGGAAGAGCTGGGGCTCACCGGGGCGAAGTACGGGTGCGGTGAGGGAGAGTGCGGAGCCTGCACCGTGCTGGTGGACGGCGAACCGCGCCTCTCCTGCCAGGTCACCCTGGCCGAGGTGGCGGGTGGAGCGGTCACCACCGTCGAGGGGCTGGCAGCCGAGGGCAACCTTCATCCGGTGCAGGCGGCCTTCGTCGCCGAGGAGGCGCTGCAGTGCGGCTTCTGCACCTCGGGAATGGTTGTTGCCACGGTCGCCCTCCTGGGTCGCGATCCAGATCCCGACCCCGGCCGGGTTCGCTCGGCTCTGGAGCAGCACCTGTGCCGGTGCGGGGCCCATCCCCGGATCATCAGGGCGGTGCAGCGGGCGGCCCACTCCGGTCGAGAGTCGAGGGCCGTGCCGGTGGAACCGGTCCCGCCGTCCGACCCAGCCGAGCGAGGAGCCCCTTTCGACCTCACCGCGGCGCTCGACCGTCCCTACTTCAACCTCATGTCTGACGGCCTGGTGTCGGTCCTCGCGGGCCAGGCGCCGACCCACGAGGGGGCCCGCTGGGGAAGCGGAGGCGCCTTCCTCCATGTGGGCGGCACGGGTGGGGTCACCGCGTTCACCGGCAAGGTGGACGGGGGCCAGGACAATCGCACCGCGCTCTCCCAGCTGGTGGCCGAGGAGCTGCGCGTTGACCTCTCCCGTGTCGTGCTGGTCATGGGCGACACTGATTTCTCACCATTCGACGTGGGCACTTTCGGCAGCCGCTCGATGCCCGACGCCGGGCTCGAGCTCCGCCTTGTGGCGGTCGCCGCTCGAGAGGGACTGGTGGAGCTGGCGGCGGAGCGCTGGGGAGTCGGGCCCGGGGAGCTCGACGTCCGCGATGGCGTCGTGCTGGTCTCCAGCGACCCGTCGCGCCAGGTGGGCTTTGGTGAGTTGGTGAGGGGGCGGCGGGACATTCGGGAAGTGAGCGGTGCGGAGGTGTTGACCCCGCCGGATCTCTGGAGGACAGCTGGACTCAAGGTCGGTCGGCGAACCTCGCCGGCCGCGGTCACCGGGAGCAAACTCTTTCCCTCCGACCTGGTACTGCCCGGGATGCTGCACGGGCGAATCTTGCCCCGGCCTTTTGCCGCCGCCGAGCTGAGGTCGGTGGACCTGTCGGCTGCGGAGGGGGTGGCGGGGGTCCAGCTGATTCGAGAGGGGGATGTGGTGGGGGCGCTGGGTGAGGACCCGGACGCTGTCTCCCGGGCCCTGGGGATGGTGCGGGCCACCTGGAGTGAGCCTCCAGGGGTCTCGTCGGACTCCTTGGCCCAATACCTGCGCTCCCACCTCCGCACTGTCGAGGGATGGGGAGGCGCTCAGAGCGAGGTCGAGGGTGACCCGGAGTCCGCGATCGCCACCTCGTCGCGACACCTCACCGCTTCCTACACCATCCCCTACATCGCCCACGTGCCGCTGGAGCCGAGGGCAGCGCTCGCCAACTGGAGTGGCGGGGTGATGACGGTCTGGACTGGAACTCAGCGTCCCTTTGGGGTGCGCCGCGAGGTGGCCGAGGCGTTGGGGCTGCCCGAGAGCGCGGTGCGCGTTGTGGTCCCCGACTTTGGTGGTGGCTTCGGGGGCAAGCACAGCGGGGAGATCGCGGTCAGCGCGGCCCTCCTGGCCCGGAGGGCGGATGGGCCGGTGCGGGTCGGGTGGACGCGCGAGGAGGAGTTCACCCAGGGATACCTGCGTCCCGCCGCGGTGATCGACGTCAAAAGCGCCGTGGGCGAGGACGGGAGCCTTCTCGCCTGGGATTTCCTCAACATCAACTCCGGAGCGGCCGCCCTCCGGCCCCCGTACCGGATCCCCCACCTCAGGCTGCGCTATCAACCGGCTGACTCCCCGCTGCGCCAGGGCTCGTATCGGGCGCTCGCCGCGACTGCCAACAACTTCGCTCGAGAGGTTCACATCGACGAGCTGGCGCACCTGGTCGCCGAGGATCCCCTCCAATACCGACTGCGGCACCTCTCCGATCCGAGACTGGCTGAGGTTCTCGGCCGGGTTGCGGAGCGGGCCGGATGGGACAGCCGCCCCAGGGGGAACGGTCGAGGGCTGGGCCTGGCGGGAGGGCTGGAGAAGGACGGACGGATCGCCACCTGTGCCGAAGTGGAGGTCAGTCCCGGCGGTGACCTCCGGGTGGTCCGAATCGTCACCGGCTTCGACTGTGGTGCTATCGTCAGCCCCGGGAACCTCCAGAACCAGGTGGAGGGGGCGACGATCATGGGGCTGGGCGGAGCGCTGTTCGAGGCGATCGAGTTGGAGGGGGGAAGGATCCGGAACCCGTCTCTAGGCCGATATCGGGTTCCAAGGTTCTCCGACGTGCCTCCGATAGAGGTGATCCTGGTCGACCGCACCGAGGAGGAGCCCGCGGGGGCCGGCGAGACCCCGATCATCGCGGTGGCTCCAGCGATCTCCAACGCGATCTTCGCCGCCGTCGGTCGACGAATCCGCTCTCTCCCGCTGGCGCCCGGGGGCACAATCGGCGGAGGGTCTTGGCCCCGGTGAGCGGCGGGAGACTTCGGGCCGAGGAACCACCTCCACTGGCCCTGGTCTCAGCCTGCCGCTCGGCAGTCATCCTCGGTAGCGCCGCCATCGGGCTGGGAGTGGCGGAGCTGCTGGCCGTGGAGTTGGCGGTTGGGGGAGGGGTGGCCGGCCTTGGCACTGCGGCCGGAGGAGCCGTCCTGGTTGGTCTGGCCTCGGTGATGATCGGTCGGAGGCGGCTCGCTGTCGACCCGGATCTCCCAGCGGCCTCACCGGACGAGGTCGGTCGCTCCCGACCGTGGTCGCGGGAACTTGGAGGGACGGTACTCGGCGCGGCGTTGGCCCTGGCCGCGGTGAACTTGCTGGTGCTCGCCCTGGCCAGGACGACATCCGCCCTCGGCTGGGCGCCCCTGGTGGCGGTGGCCTTCGGCGGTGAGCGATTGGGCAGCGCCTGGGCCCTGCGGCGC
>DAHUYV010000098.1 GCA_027306885.1 Candidatus Dormiibacterota bacterium | reverse complement strand
TGGTGATGACCGCTCCCCTGGGACCAGATGGGGAGATTGCCGACCACGTGCGCCGCCACGGGGACGGGGTGCGCACCCTGGCCTTTCAGGTGGAGGACGCGGGAGCCGCCTTCCAGGACGCGGTGGCCCGTGGGGCCCGTCCGGTAGCCGAGCCCCATGTGGTGGAGGACTCCGAAGGAGCGGTGCGGCTGGCCACCGTCCGGACCTTCGGGGACACCGTGCACACTTTCGTCGAGCGGGAGGAGTACCAGGGGGTGTTCCTACCCGGCTACCGGAGGGAGTTCAAGGCCGGTTCAGGGTCCGGCCTCCACGTGGTGGACCACTGAGTCTGCAACGTGGAGCTGACCCGGATGGACGAGTGGGTTGCCTGGTACAACCGGGTCTTCGGCTTCGACGTGTTCCAGGAGTTCGACGAGCAGGACATCGCCACCCAGTACTCGGCCCTGCGCAGCAAGGTCGTCCGGGGGGGCCGCGGTGGGAGCATCACCTTCCCCATCAACGAGCCGGCCAAGGGGCTGAAGCGCTCCCAGATCGAGGAGTACCTGGACTACTACCACGGCCCGGGAGTCCAGCACATCGCCCTCCACACCGGGGACATCATCGAGACCGTGGACTGGCTGCGCCACCAGGGGGCGGAGTTCCTCGCCGCCCCCAAGGCCTACTACGACACCCTGCCCGAGCGGATCGGTCCGATCGACGAGGACCTGGAGCGGCTGCGGCAGCTGAACATCCTGGTGGATCGGGACGAGCACGGATACCTGCTCCAAATCTTCACCCGCCCGGTGGAGGACCGCCCCACCCTCTTCTTCGAGGTGATCCAGCGCAAGGGCTGCCAGGGCTTCGGGAAGGGCAACTTCCAGGCGCTCTTCCAGGCGATCGAGCAGGAGCAGGCGGCGCGCGGCAATCTCTGATTCCACTAATCCCGAACCGGAGGACCTGAGGGTGGCGGTGGCGCGAGAGCCGGAGCTGGTGCGGGGACCCCTCTCGGTGGGCGAGGCCCGCCGGGAGATGGTGGCCGCGGTCCCGACACTGGGATCCGAGATGGTCCCGGTGGGGGCCGCACTGGGCGGCAGATTCCTGGCGGAGGCGGTGACCGCGCGGGTCACCCTGCCCCCCTTTGCCAGCAGTGCGATGGACGGGTATGCGGTCAGGGTGGCCGATGTCCAACGGGTGCCCTGCCAGCTGCCGGTGCGCGGCGCGATGCAGGCGGGCAGCGCGCCCGGGTCGGTCGAGCTGGAGCGCGGGACCTGCACCAAGGTGATGACCGGAGCCCCGATCCCCGACGGAGCGGACGCCGTCGTGCCGTATGAGTGGACCAACCGCGGTGCGGAGGTGGTGCTCATCCACGAACGGCCGCGCAAGGGCAACGCGGTGCGCCGGGCAGGGGAGGACCTCACCGCCGGGCAGGAGGTCATGCCCGCGGGGCGCCGGCTGCGCGCCGTGGATATGGCCCCCCTCGCGGCCAGCGGCCATGGGGCGGTCGCCGTGGGGAGGCGTCCCCGGGTGGCGCTGCTCACCACGGGAAACGAGATCAGGCCGGCCGGCAGCGAACTTCGGCCTGGGGAGGTGTACGACACCGCGGGCCCGGCGCTGGAGGCCCTGGTGGTGGGGGCGGGTGGCGAGTTGGCCCGCCGGGGCACCGTCAGTGACGACCCACAGCTGGTGCGAGACGAGATGAGGGCCGCGGCCCAGGCCGCCGACCTCGTGGTCACCGTGGGTGGCGTCAGCATGGGCGATCACGACCACGTTAGGGCCGCAGTGCAGGAGATGGGCCGCCTGCAGTTCTGGAGGGTAGCCATGAGGCCGGGGCGTCCCCTGGCCTTCGGCGAATTCGCCGGGACTTGCTTCCTCGGCCTTCCCGGCAATCCGGTCTCCGCCTGCGTGACCTTCATCCTGTTCGGGGCTCCGCTGCTCTGGGCGATGCAGGGGGCGACATTGACGGAGCCGGCCACGATCGTGGTCGAGCTGTTGGAGGACGTGGAGAAGCCCGAGGGGCTGGAGACGTTCCACCGGGCCACCCTCCGGCACCGGCCCGGGCGCTGCCCGGGCGCCCGTGCTACCGGCAACCAGAGCAGCGGGGTCACGGTGTCGCTGGCCCGCGCCGACTGCCTGCTGAGCCTTCCGGCCCGCGGGGCGAGGCTCCCCAAGGGGAGTCAGGTGGCGGCGATCCTCCTGCCCTGAGGGGTGAAGCCCTCAGTCCAGGTCCAGCTCCTCTCCGGCGGCGCCGGCGGTGGCGGCGGCCCTCGCGGCCTCGGTCAGGACCTTCAGCCGGCCCTCTCGGGACTGGCCCGCGGCGGCAAGTCCCGCCAGGTATGCGACGAGGGGCGCGAACTGACGGGCCCCTGAGGTGTGCGCCGCCTCGCCAGCCAGCTTCAGCACCAGCTGGGCCTCGTCAGAGTGGAGGACCTGGTCTCCAGCTCCCAGCGCCTTGAGATAGCGATCGAACCAGGCGTTCAACTCAGTCCTCCGTGAGACCGGCGGCCAGACCAGCGGCCAGGGCGAGTTCGGCGGGGGTGTCGCAGTCGGTGAACGAGGCGCCGGAAGGGTCCCACCGGCGCCAGTCCTGCTCGTGGACCTCCCGGACCCGCAGCAGACCGAGCGCCTCGCTCAAGGAGGGCCCGCGAGCGCAGCCGCGGTGGCCCGCCCGCGCCAGGGGAGTCGCGGCCCGGGCCCGGTACACCGCGAACAGCGGCTCCGGGCCGCGCCGGGTCACCGGCACCACCGCGTCCGCTTCGAGATCGCCGACCGCCAGTCGGAGCAAACCCTCGGCGAGGGCCGGGGCCGGGCAGGGGAGGTCGGCGGCGACGGCCAGGACCAGCTCGCTGCGGGCGGCGGCCAGGCCCCCAAGGAGGCCCGCCAACGGTCCCGCGAACTCCGGGTGATCGGCCACCAGCCGGCAGTCGAGGCCATACGTCGAGCTCGCCGCCACCAGGCATTCGTCTGCCCCTCCGGCCAACCTTCGGTACACCGAGGCGATCATCGGAGGGTCGTGGGGTCCGGGAAAGGGGATCTGCGCCTTGTCCCGGCCCATCCGCGAGCTGTGGCCCCCGGCCAGGATCAGGAGCGAGTGTGCGGCCACGGTCAGCCCACCTTTCCGGCGAAGGCCGTCAGCCCCGAGAGTCGCTCGGGGTGGGAGTAGACGTTGCCGTTTGAGCCGCGCAGGAAGCCGACGAGGGTGATGCCGGTGGCCCGGGCGACCTGAACGGCCAGCGATGAGGGCGCCGAGATCGAGGCGACCAGAGCCACCTGGGCGGCGGCGGCCTTCTGGATGATCTCGAAGCCGGCCCTGCCGCTGACCATGAGGCAGGCGTCCCGAAGGGGGAGCTGGCCTCGGAGCAGCGCCGCTCCCACCAGCTTGTCCACCGCGTTGTGCCGGCCCACGTCCTCAGCCACATGGAGCTCGTTCGAGCCGGCCCGGAGCAGGCCCGCCGCGTGCAGGCCGCCGGTGGTGTGGAAGAGGCCCTGGGCGGCCTGCAGTCGACGGGGCAGGTCAAAGATCAGCTCGGGATCGAAGATCAGGTCGCCCTCGACCGGTGCCTGGGTCAGGCGGATCGCGTCCATGGTGGCGGAACCACAGATGCCGCAGGCGCTGCTGGAGGGCAGGGCCCTCTGCCAGCCCGACGGCCCGTCAGCCGGGGGGTAGCGGAGGTGCACATCCACGAGGTTCTCCGCCTCGGGGTCGAGCTCCAGCTCGACCCCGGCCGGGGGGATCAGGGCCTGTCCACTGGGAGCGATCCTGACGTGGTCGAGATCGGAGACATCGGAAATCAGTCCCTCGGAGAAGAGCAGGCCGAGTGCCAGCTCCAGGTCTGACCCCGGGGTGCGCATCAGAATCCCAAGTGGCCGGGAGTTGATCATCACCTGGAGCGGGTCCTCCCGAGCCACCTGGTCCAGCTGGCTTGCCGCGGCCCCGGGCTGCAGCCGTGTGACCTCGACCTGAAGCTGGCCGGACCGGCCGGGATGCTGTCCCACCGGCGCATCCTACCTCCCGAGAGCCGGGGGCTCCACCGGGTCAGCTCGGATCGTCGTGAGGGCAGCTCCCCACCAGTTCGGCGTGGTGGCAGCCGCAGCTCGCCTCGGTCTCCAGGAGCAGGAGGTCGCCGTCCGGAAAGTGCAGCCGAGGACCGGGGACGGGGTCACCGGGCTCCACCGGTCGCGCCTGGCGCACGTAGCAGACGGTGCCCTGGAGAGCGGTCGCCGCCAGCATATTGGGCTCGCCCGCCCGCACCAGCCGGTCGGCCTCCATCACCGAGGTGGCCCGGTCGACCCTGCGGTGGCCCACCGAGGTGAAGTAGGAACCGGTGGAGAGGTCCAGCGCCTGCCCGGGATCCCCGGCAAGCGCCATCGCCATGACCGCAGGCACCGCCTGCCAGGCCAGCTCGGTCACCCTGCGGGTGATGGTCCCCGCCGTGTCCCGCTCCCGGATGGGCTCACGAAGCTGCCGGAGCAGTGGCCCGGAGTCGATCCCCGCCGCCACCCGCTGGAAGCTGATCCCGGTCTCGGTCTCACCCTCCATCAGGGCCCAGTACACCGGCTCGGGACCGCGGTACTTGGGCAGGAGGGAGGGGTGGACGTTGACCCATCCCGCCGGCGGGATCGCCAGCACCTTCCGGTGCAGGATCTGATCGAAGCTGGCGATCAGGTGCAGATCGGCCCTCAGCCGCTTCAGCGCCACCACCGAGTCGTAGTCGTTGACCCGGGCCAGTCGCAGCAGCGGCACCCCCAGGTGGTCGGCAACCTGGCTCAGGGCGTTCTCTCCGGCGATGGCGGGGTTGGCGCCAAGGCTGGTGGCCAGTCCGACCACCTGCACCTCAGAGCGCAGCAGGCCGAGCAGGATCAGCAGGCTGAAGTCAGAGGGGAAACCGGCGAAAGCCACCCGTGGGCGCCCGGCGGGCGGCTGCCAGGAGCCCTGCCCGGGGAAGGGGATGCGCAGGTCCGGCACCATTCGGAACTCGGACTTCTCAAGAAGCCAGCGCTCCACCCGGGCGAGCCAGGGGCTGAGCGGGGGCGCCAGCGTGACGTCGTATTGCAACTCGAACATCGTAGCCACTGGGGGAGGTGGTCGCGGGCTTGGCGGCGTCCGTCACCGAACCGTTGATCGCTCGCTACGTCTTTGCGGTCAGCGGCTGTCACACTGCGCCACAGATGGCCCAGGAAGTGAGAGCGCACGTCGGCGCCGGTCCGGTCACCCACGGTCTGGCGGACCTGGCCCAGTCGTGGGGCCGGCTCGCCGCGGAACTGGTGCCTCAAGTCCCCGAGCTCCCAGGGCTCATCCAGCAGTCGGTGGCAACCCTGGAGGGGCGTGAGATCACCGAGGAGACGCTGGACCTCGCTGCGCGGGCGATTGCGGAGCGGGTCGAGCAAGCAGGTTTCTCCGACCAGGCAGCCCAGCTGCTGCGACGGATGGGCCGGGCGATGTATGAGCTGCTGCTGGTGATCGCCACCCAGGAGGAGCTCAGGGCCATGGGAATGCTGCTCTCGGTGGCCCCAGCCCGCCCCGCCCCGGCGCCCCCCCGTCCGCCGGCGTTCCCCCGCGCGCCGATGCCCGACCGCAGCACTCACGGCTCCCAGGCTCCAGCCGCTCCCGCGACCCCGGCGGCCCAGCCGCCGAGCTCAGCACCCGCGGCGGGGCCCGCGCCCACCCGGTCGGAGCCGACCACCTCGCAGGCCCAGCCCCAGGTGGCCAGTCCGACGCGGGCGCCCCTCGGCCCTCCCCCGGCTCGCCCAGCCACCGCGGGAGGGGAGCTGGCACAACCCGCCCGTCCCCCGATCCCCGCGGTGATCGAGCCAACCCCCCCTCCTGGTCCTGTCGCTCCCGGGATCGCAGGTGGGGCAGCGGCCGTCGCTCCCCCTCGGTCGCCCGTGGCCGGGCCGGTCGTCCTTCCGCCTTCGCCGAGTGCGACGGGGAAGCCGGCGCCGGTGTCGTCCGCGCCCGTCCCCCCGGCTGCACCGGCCCCCCGGCCGGCCGCCGCTGCGCCCGTCTCGCCGACTGTGCTTGGGACACCGGCGGTGCCGGCCGCGCCAGCCCAGCCGGCGGCTGTTGCGCCGCTCCCGCCGACGGTGATGGGGACGCCGGCATCGTCCGCGTCCATCCCACCTGCTGCGCCAGCACCCCAGCGGGGTGCCGCCACAGCGCAGCCACCTTCTCCACCCGCCGCCTCAGCCTCGGACCCGGCACCGTTGACTTCAGCTTCCAAGCTGGCCCCGCCTGGCGACGCGCCAGCGGCGGCCGCCCCGACGGCGCCGGAACCGCGCACGGTCGAGCCGGAGTTGGTGGAGTCCACGCTGTGGGGATTCGATCCATCCGCCAGGGAACCCGATGAGGCACCCGAGGCGGCGGGGTCCGGTCCGGAGGCACCCTCGGAGCCGGCCCTGGCTGTCGAGGCCACGGCCGCGGAGCCCAAGAGCGAGGACCTCCCGATCATCATTCCTGGATCCCGCGCGCTGCCGGGCTCGTGGACGGTGCGACTGTCGCCCCGGATGGCCAAGGCCCGCGACCGCAAGATCACCTCCCGGCAGGGAGAGTTGAAGCCTCTCATCGACGGGATCATCCAGCAGGTGCACGATCAGCGCCGGGCGGTCTCGGACCGGGGCCCGGCTCGTCAGGCCGTGCACGCTGCGGCGGACACCGGACCGCCGGCCGACCTCACCCTGGCGGCCGCCCAGCTGGACGATCTCCTCCAAGCCGGGCAGCTGGAGCGGGCCTCCGCCCTGGCGCTGAGGGTCACCGAGGCATTCCCCGGCGAGGCCTCTGCCGAGCTTGCCTGTCGCGCCGGAGAGGCGAGCCGGGACGCGAAGCAGGAGGACCTGGCCATCCTCTGCCTCACCACCGCGGTGCTCGCCGCGCCGCCCTTCGAGCAGGCCTGCTGGCAGCTGGCCGGGATGGCTCTGGAGCGCAAGGACCCCAAGCTGGCGCCGGTGTGGCTGGAGTATGTGGCCCGCTTGCTCCGCGTCCGGGGCGCCGATGAGGACGCGATAGTGGTCTATCGCCAGCTGATCAACATCTGCCCCCGGCGGGACGACGTCCGGGAGGTGCTGAGGTCGGCCTCTCTCACAGGCTCACTTCCCGACTGACTCTCAGAGGACGCCGCCGAGGGGCCCCTGCCCGAGGGGAGCTCCCCAGGGGCACCTCTCCCCGTCTCTCACCGGTGCAGGCGGGTGACCCACCTCCCCTCGCGGGACCCGGGGGATGCTCCAGGTCGGGCGTCGCCTCAGCGGAGCTGAGCCACCGATCGCCGTCATGGGGTCACAACGCGCCATCATGGCTTCGTGTTTGTGCCGATGGTCGAGTTCCCCCGAGCGGCAGATCCCTCGAGGCCCCGGCCGTGGGTCATCGCTCATCGGGGCCTGGTCGGACCGGCTCCGGAGAACTCCCTCGACGCCTTCAGGGCCGCCATCGAGCTGGGGGCTGACTGGGTCGAATGCGACGTGCGCCGCGACGCCCGGGGCGACCTGATCGTGTTCCACGACGCCGAGGTGGGCGGGGCTCCGGTGGGGGCGTTCACCAGGGAGCAGCGGGCCCTGGGGCTGGGGTGGGCCCCGCCCCTCCTGGCAGAGGCTCTGGACCTGGTGCATGGACGGATCGGGATCGACCTCGAGCTCAAGGAGCCCGGCCTGGTGCGGCAGGTGGCCGGTCTCATCCGGCACGACGCGGATCCCACCAGGATCCTGGTCAGTTCATTTCTGGAAGGGGAGGTTCGGGCCGCCAGTGAGCTCCTCCCCGATCTGCCGCGGGGGCTGATCCGAGGTGGTTGGCCGATCCGGGCCCGGGGTGGTCCCGGCCTGGTCAGGCAGGCGGTGGCGTGCCGGGCAACCCACCTGGTTCTGGAACGCCACCGTGCCCGGCAGCGGGTCCTGCGGCGGGCGGCGGCACTGGGGCTCACGGTTCTGGTCTGGACGGTGAACCGGCCCGCCCAACTGCGCCGCCTGCTGTTCGACCCCCGGGTGGGGGGCGTGGTGACGGACTGCGCCCGGCTGGCGCTGGAGATTCGCGAGCAGGGGTGATGGCCTTGGGGGATACAACACGCCGCACGGAGGCTGGCAGCCGGTCCTAGGGACCGCGGCCGCCAATGTGGCTGACCAGCGCCGTGGCTGAGGTGGGAGGGGATCCTCGACTTCGACGCCTCCAAGGTGGAGATCCACTCCGAGAACAAGGAGGGCACCGGCCCCACCTACAAGGCGGGCTCAGGCTTCCACCCCCGGTTCTGCTGCTTCGCCGCCACCGGTGACACCCGCGGTGCCAGGCTGCGCCCGGGCAATGCCGCCTCCCCCAAGGTGGGGGACCACCCGCAGCTGCCGGACCAGGCCATCGCCGCCTTGCCCCCGCCCTTCCGGGCCGGCCACCATCCGGGTGACGAGCCTGGGCCGGTGCGAAGGCGGCTCACCGCCAGGCCCGCCTCCGCCGGCCACACCGAGGACTTCGTTGCCGGTTGCCGGGGCCGGAACGTGGACTTCAGCGTGGGGCCCCGCTCCTGCCAGCAGATCCACTCCGTCATCTCTCGGACGCTCGACGACGGGGCCCGGCGGCGACCGGCGGTGGGCCAGGACGGCGAGCCCAGGCTGGGGGCCGCGGTCACCGAGCTGACCGAGTTCTGCGCCCTCCTCACCTGCCCCTCCGGCGCCCGCCTGACCGACCGCCGGATCGCTTCCCCGGTGGACGTCCCCCTCAAGCCCACCCGCCGGAGCCATTCCCCACCATCCGCTGCCCCGGAGCACAAGCGCGTGAATGGTCGAGGCCGGTCCGGAGATCTCAACTGGATCCCGTCGGGATGTGCCGATCTCCCGCTTGCCGCGTCTAGAATCGCCGGTGGTGCAAGTCCGACGGATCCTCGGCTCCGAGTGGCGGCAGCTGCGACAGCTGCGGCTGGCGGCCCTCGCCGGCTCACCGGACGCGTTCGGATCCACGTGGGCCCGGGAGTCGGAGCTGCCGGAAGCAGATTGGCGGGAACGGGCTCGTGCTGGGGCCCTCGGCCACGTCAGCGCCACCTACGTGGTTGAGGACGGTGACGGGAAGTGGGTTGGCCTCGTCACCGGGCTGCGCACCGCCGAGGGCGGCGGTGCCGACCTGGTCTCGCTTTGGGTGGCCCCTACCGCCCGGGGTCACGGGTTGGCGAGACAGCTGGTGGAATCCGTGCTGGCCTGGGCCACCGACCAAGGGCTGGAATCGGTGCGACTTTGGGTCACCGCCGAAAACCAATCGGCCCGACCGCTCTACGAGCGCTGCGGCTTCGTGGAAACCGGGGCGGAGAAGCCGCTGCCCTCCAATCCGAGCAAAGTGGAACTCCAGATGGAACGCCGCCTGGCTCCGGGCCCACTCCACCTCTCCACTTAACCGCGATCATTCACGGGGACAGGCAGAGGGGTGGTCAGGGGGGTGGTCAGGGGGGTGAGATAGGCGGCTGCGGCTTGCGCGAGCCGGCGGATTGGCCGTGGTCGGGTAGCGCCGGCACGGCACGGGCGCCCCGCCCAGGGCTGGAGCGGCTAGCCGAGCAACCGCCGCTCGTCCTCGGCTGAGAAACCGGGCGCGAGGGGGGGTTGGCCCCGCTGCCTGTCCCAGGCCCGGACGTCGGCCGCGGTCACCTCGAGCGGCGTTGCGGGCATGCCCGCTGCCCGGGCCCGTGCCGGGCTGCGCTGCTGCGTAGTCCACTCTGTCCGGATGAGGGGGAAGAGGGAAGGCGCCTGCTCCCGCGGCACCGGCACGATCTGGACCTCGGAGCCCGCCACCAGCGCGCAGGTCTCGATGAGTCCGCCAAGCGTGACCGGCCTGGCCGGGCCGACCGCGTGGAAGATACCCGGACGGTCGTCGGTCACCAGCTGGACCACCAGGCGAGCCAGGTCGCGCACATCGATGATCTGGACGGGCTGCTCTGGGTCGCCGGGCAGGGCCACTTTTCCCCCGCGGGCGGCCCGACGAACCCAATACGTGAAGATGTCCGACGGGTCGTGCGGTCCGGCCACCTTGCCCGGCCGCACGATCGTCGCTCGGGAGCCGTGGCGGGCCAGCACATCGTCTTCGCATGCGACCTTGAGCGGGCCATAGGTCTGCTCGTCGAGCACCTCGGTGTCGCGCACCGGCGGTCGGCGCGGGCTGTCCTCCGTCGAGTCTGGCCCCAACCCACTGCTCTGGTACACAGCGTGGCTGGAGATGAAGAGGTATCGGCCGACCCGCCCGGCCAGCGAGTCCATCGCCTGGCCCACGTGACGGGGCACGTAGCCGCTGACATCCACAACTGCGTCCCAATTGCCCTCGCCCAGTGCCTGGTAGTCGCCGCTGGCCCGATCACCGATCAGCCGGGTAAGTCCGGGAAACAGGTCGGGCCCGGTCTTGCCGCGGCCGAACAGGGTCACCTCGGCGCCGGTGCGCAGGGCGTCCTCCACAATCGCCCTGCCGACGAAGGTCGTACCGCCCAGAACGAGGACTTGCAGAGCCGTCAAACGCGGCGGCCCCCGACCCCGGGCAGGCAACGGTGAGCACTAGGACACCCCGGAGCCGTACCTTCATCCAGCGCGTACCCGGCCGTGCCCGGCAGCTGTTCCCAGGTCCCGATCACCTGCCCCTCGTCCGAGCTGGCCTCTGGCGTCCCCTGGGGGAAGGGCCAGTTGGGCTCATGGCAATTCGTGACCGATGGTCTGGTCCACATGGTCGGGAATCACGCCCGCGAAGCCGTCCCCGGTGGATATGGTGCCCGAAGGCTCGAACATGAGAATCGCGCCGCCGGGCGAGGAGGGCCGATGCTCGGTGCCTCTGGGCACCACGAAGACGTCATTCCTCCCCAGTGCGACGGTGGACTCAGCGCCCTGCCCGTCGCGCAAGGAGATCTCAACCCGACCTTCGAGGACCAGAAAGAACTCGTCGGTGTCGCTGTGGACGTGCCAGACGTGGTCACCCCGGGTGTGGGCGATCCGCACGTCATAGTCATTCACGCGGGCCACGATGCGCGGGCTGTAGGTGTCCGCGAAGGACGCGAGCGTTTCGGTGAGGTTGACAACTCGTGCTTCCAAAGTGCGACTCCCGAGCTCGGACTCCCTGGTGGCCGGCGAGGGGAACGGCCACCAGGCCAACCCTCAACTCTATGGTGCCCTGGCCCCCTCACGCGACATGTCGGCGGCGAGACGAACGCTGGAGGGCCGAGCCGGCGGATCCCGTACAAGGAGGAGTCACCGGGGACGCGGAGACCCGACCACACTCGCCACCTGCTGGATCGGCCCAGCAGGTTCGTCCCGGGGAGGGTCATGGGGCTCCGGACACCGGATCCGAAGGGGCCGTCGAGCTTGCCAATCAGGATCTCGCGGACTTCTATCAGGTGCTTGTGAAGCTCACGCCACTGGTCTGGGGTGCTCCGGGAGGGGGAGTGCGTAGCCGGTGCCGACGTGTCGGCAACGGACCGAGGGCGTGCCAGCCGAGCCGTCCAGCGGCGGGGCCAGCCCGAAAGAGGACTGTCACATGCCAGCTGGCCAGGGCGTCCGGCCCCGTGGCCCCTCAGCACACGTCGGGGGCTAGCCCTTCCGGCACCACCCGGCCGTGGCAGCCTCCCGGCGGGCGCCTTCGATCGGGTGTCGCCGGAGCGAGGGGACAGTACCCCTGAGCCCGAGTTCCCGTCGCCTCCGTCCTCTCCTTTTCGGATCACCCTTCACGGCGGTGGAAGCGTGAAGAACGGTTCGGGCCCCGCGCGTTCGTGTCCGTCACTCCTGACCGGTATCGCCCCCTCAGCCCCGGGAGGCGATCGGCCGAGATCCCCTGGCCCCTGGCCGGCGGACGGCCTCACACGTGCGCTCGATCTGCTTCAGGTGCGAGCGCTCGTGACCGGCGAGCCACCGCCCGTAGAGGAGCACCGTGCGCTCCAGCGTTTTGCCGGCGCCGGTGATGGTCGACACCCGCCCCCATGCGTTCGGCGGGAGCCCCTCAAGGCCGGATAGGAGATCCTCTCGCTGCTCCGAAAAGGCGCGGAACAGGGCGGGGAACTGCAGCTCGAGGTAGTCCGTGCTCTTGATCCACGTGAGGGGGTTGATCGCCCGGATGGTCCGCTGGCCATCGACCCCGATTGCCAGCATGCATCCGCCCCACACGTCTGCGCACGCACGGAGATGGGCGAGCACCTCGCTCAATGACCACTCCCCGGGGCTTGGGGCGGTGTGCATCTGAGCTGGCGTCAACCCTGAGATCGCGACCTCGATCCGCGGCACCGTGGCGGCGAGGAGCTCTAGAACTTGCTGAGCGGTGAGGGAGTTGCGCGGCACCCTACGTCCTCCCTACTCGCCAGCTGGGGTGGGGATGGCTCGACGCGGCTGGCTGCGCCCCGGGCCGCGGACCGGGCCGTGTCTCACGGCGCCCCAGTGTAAGCGGCACGGGGCCCGCGAGCGGGCCCATTTAAGCTGACCCACCACCCGGAGCCGGCCAGCCTCGGGGCCACCCCTGTGGTACATTTGTTCGATGAGCGAGGGGCAGCGGCTTGGGGCTCTGCCGGCTCCCGTCCCGGGCAGCTGGGAGGGGGTCCTCGAGGACCCGCGCATTCGTGACCTGGTAGTCCTCGATCGGGAGCTGCCCGCCCGGCCTGCGAGGTTCGAGCCCGTGCCTGGACGCCTGCACCCGTCGGTGCGTCGGGCGCTGAGCGGCCGCGGAATCGCGGAGCTCTACAGCCACCAATCGCAGGCGGTCCGAGCCGCCCTCGAGGGGGACGACCTCGCCATCGTGACCCCGACCGCCTCTGGCAAGTCCCTCTGCTATCTGCTCCCGGTGCTCGATGCGGTTGCCCGGGACCCTGATGCCACCGCGATCCTGCTGTACCCGACCAAGGCTCTCGCGCAGGATCAGTTCCAGGAGGTTCGCTCGCTGGCCGATGGGGCCGAGCTGGACCTCAAAACCTTCACCTACGACGGGGACACCCCGCCGGGGGCGCGGGCGGCGCTCCGGCAGGCCGGACAGGTGGTCCTCACCAACCCAGACATGCTCCACACGGGAATCCTGCCGCACCACACCGCCTGGGTGCGGCTCTTCTCGGGCCTGCGCTACGTCGTCCTGGACGAGCTGCACACCTACAGGGGGGTGTTTGGCAGCCACGTCGCCAACGTCATTCGCCGGCTGGACCGGATAGCGCGCTTTTACGGCGCCCAGCCCCAATACGTCTGCACCTCGGCGACCATCGCCAACCCCGGGCAGCTCGCCGAGCAGCTGCTGGGCCGGCCGGTCACCCTGATCACGGAGAGCGGGGCGCCGGCTCCTCGACGGCGGCTGGTGGTTCTCAACCCCCCACTGTTGGATCGCCGTCTGGGCGTGCGCCGGAGCGCCAGCCTGGAGGCGAGAAGGATCGTCCCCGGTCTGGTCCGAGCCGGGGCCCAGACCATCGTCTTCAGCCAGACTCGCCTCCAGGTCGAGCTCCTGTTGAACTACCTGGAGGGGGCGATACCCGCCACCCCGGGATTCGCCGGCTCGACGGTCCGTGCCTACCGCGGAGGATACCTGCCGCTGGAGCGACGGGCCATCGAAGCCGGCCTGCGTTCCGGCACGGTGCGCTGTGTGGTGGCCACCAGCGCCCTGGAGCTGGGCGTGGACATCGGTCAGTTGGACGCCGCGGTTCTGGTCGGGTTCCCCGGCACCATCGCCAGCCTCTGGCAGCGACTGGGGCGGGCGGGCCGACGCGAGGCGGACGCTCTGCAGCTTCTGATCACCGGGGGCGGCCCTTTGGACCAATACCTGGCCCGGCATCCGGAATACCTTCTGGAGCGTTCTCCGGAACGCGCCTTCATCGATCCGGACAATCTGTTGATCCTGGCCGGACACCTGCAGGCGGCGGTGTTCGAGCTCCCGCTTCGCGAGGGGGAGCGGCTGGGAGGGGCCGAGGTGGGGGAGCTGCTGGAGGTTCTGGCCGAAGACGGGCTGGTGCACCTGGGCAACGGCAGCTGGCACTGGACCTCCGACGCCTTTCCCGCGGAGGCCATCAGCCTGAGGACGGCGGCCAGCAGCAACGTGGTGATCATCGACACGTCGGGAGAGGGCAGCTCCGCCTCCCAAGGGCCCCAGGGAGCCCGATCCGGCACCTCCCTCGGGCACTCCGGCGCCGGGGCCCGGGTGGTCGGGGAGCTGGACGAATGGTCGGCTCCGATGTTGGTCCACGATGACGCCATCTACATGCACCAGGGCCGCCAGTACCACGTGGAGCGGCTTGATTGGGAGGAGCACCGGGCCTACGTCCACCCCGTCTCCGTCGACTACTACACCGATGCCGACCTCCGTGTCGGCCTTCAGGTTCTTGAGCGGCTGGCAGGACCGCTGGACGACGACGGGCGGATGACCTCCCGATCGCATGGTGAGGTCCGGGTCAGTGTGCTGGCCGCCATGTACCGGAAGATCCGGCTCCTCACCCATGAGACGGTCGGTGCCGGCCCGATCCGCATCCCCGAGCGTGACCTGCAGACCACCGCCTACTGGTGCTCTTTGCGGCTGGGTGACAGCTGGCCCAAGCGCGAGGTGGGACTGGAGGCCCTGGGCCACCTGCTGGGACAGGCGGCCTGTCTCTTCGCCATGTGCGACCACCGCGATCTCGGCGTGGTGACCCAGGTGAGGGCAGCGCTGGCGGCGATCCCGGCGTCGCGAACCCGGCACGACCTGGAGGAGTTCTCCAGCGCGCCGGTGGCGGCGGGACCAAGGGAAGGAGGGTCTCGGGAGGCGGACACCGCGGCCATCTTCATCTACGACTCGCACCCCGGAGGGGTGGGGCTGAGCGCCCGCCTCTTCGACCTGCACTCAGAGCTCCTCACGGCCGCGGTGGGGCTGTTGGCAGAGTGCGATTGCCCCACCGGGTGTCCGGCCTGCGTTGGCCCGGTGTCGGGGGTGGAGGACGACGCCAAGGCCATCGCTCGACGGCTTCTCGAGGAGGCCGGCTGGTGAGCTCCGAGCTGAGGCTTCGCTTGGCGGCGCTGCAGGGCGACCCGGGGCTTGCTCTCGGTCCCCGACCCGTCGGATCAAGGAAGTCTCGCCCTATGGCTGCGGCACCCGACCCCGACCGCGGGCTCGCCGACATCGGGTTCTCCTGGGATCCGGAGCGGCGGATCTTCGTGCGCTCAGAGTCGGTGCCACTAGCCGACCTCGGCCTCGACCAGCGCGCGCTGGCCTACAGTCGACTGGCCAGCCTCTCTGCGGTGGTGCCCGAGGACGGGGAAGGGGGAATCGTCCTGTTCGACCTCGAGACCACCGGGCTGCAGCGCGGGGCCGGCACCGTCCCGTTTCTGTATGGCTGGGGAAAGGTTGAGGTGGATCACTTGCAGGTGGAGCAGTGGCTCCTGCCGCAACTGGGGGAGGAGCTGCCGCTGGTCGAGGCCGCCCTCGACGGCTTGCGCTCGGCCGGTCTCCTGGTCACCTACAACGGCAGCAGCTACGACCTACCCCTGTTGCGGGCCAGAACGGTCATGACCGGTGCCGACCGGGCGTGGCCGGCGCCTCCCCACCTCGATCTGCTGCCCGTGGTCCGGCGGCTGTTCCGGCACCGGCTGGAACGATGCACCCTGCGGGCGGCGGAAGTTGAGCTGCTGCACCGGAACCGCCGAGGTGACGTCCCCGGGCGCGAGGCACCGGAGCGGTTCTGGGAATACCTGCGCACCGGTGAGACCGCCCAGCTGGCCGCGGTGGTGCGTCACAACCGCGAGGACGTGGTCTCCCTCATCCGGCTCCTGGACCGTCTGGCCGGGCACCTGGAGATGGACGCTCCGCACCCCAGCGACTGGCTTAGCCTGGGACGGTTCGCCGAGTCGCGGGGCCGACTTGGCGATGCCGATCGCAGTTACAGGAGCGCCGAGCTGCTGTCTCCGCCCCCGCTGGACCGTGCCGGGGCGTTGCGCCGGGCCCGCCTGCTGCGCCGCCGGGGACGCGCGGACGAAGCCTTTGAGGCGTGGTCGGCGATCTGGCGCCGCTGGGAGGATCCCGAGGCCGCAGAGGCGATGTGCGTGGATCTGGAGCACCGCCGGGGCGACCTGGGCTCGGCCCTCGAGCTCGCCCGGAGCGCGCTTCCAGAGGCGCCGGTGGGTTGGGATCAGCGATTTGCCAGGAGGATCTGGCGGCTGGAGGCCAGGGTGGGCGGCAGGGCGGCGCCGGGGACCGCCGGCCCGAACGTGGCGGGTCCGGCTCGGCCGTGGGCCGCCTGGCTTCCCGGCGGCCCTTCGTACGAGGCCTGGCTGGCCCTCCGGCGGCGTCCCGGGGCGACGAGGGAGCGGCGGCTCTCCACGGCCGGGTAGGGGGGAGGGCGAGCGCCGCCTCAGCTTCCTGCTTCGCCACCTGTTGGAGCAGGCGGAGATCGGAGATGGAGGCGCCGGTGCGGTCCAGCAGCTCCTGGATGAGTGCCGTGGCCGGCTGGTCGTGTCGGCTGAAGTGCTGTCGGCCGCGCGGGTCCCGAAGGGGCCCGACAACCCTCATCTGCTCCCAGTCGCGGAGCAACGGGGGGCTGACCTTGATCTTCCGGCTGGCTTCGGCGACGAGGCGACGGTCGTCTCCTAATTCCCAATCCGGTTCATAGGGATGACGCATCTGTGGCATGACCGACTCCGCAAGCAATCGTGAGTTGGTGGACTTGCTTGCTGCCGTGGTGGGAGCTTGCATTGCGGCAGCAGCCCTCGCCGGCCCGACCGGTGCCGCCGCGGGCGTCGCCGTCGGCACCGGTCCGGGGCGCCCGGGGCCAAGGGGTGGGGGCTGGGCAGCACCCCGGAGGTGCCGCTCCACTTGGGTGGGCTGGTCATCGTCACGGCGGCCCCGCGTCGCGCTGGGGCCGGGGAACTGCTGCTGGATCTGATCCAGGGGTGGTTTGGAGAGGCCCCAGGGCTGCTGGCGGGGCGCTGGCGCCACTCTGGACCGCCGGTCGGGTGGGTTGGGCCCGCCGAGGCTTACGGCCGCCCTCGGGATGCTGGGGCTGGCCCGCTGAGGCGTCTGCTATCCTCGGATCGTCTGCGGGAGTGGCTCAGTGGTAGAGCGTCTCCTTGCCAAGGAGAAGGTCGCGGGTTCGACCCCCGTCTCCCGCTCCACTGAGGTCGGCGCAGGCGCATGCCCTCGGCGTCGGCTCCGGCAAGGGCAGACTGTCTTCAGGGCTGCAGCCGCCTTGCCCAGCCGGTGGGCCGCGGCCGCCCCCGGCTCTCGGTGAGCCTTTAGGGGCGGTGCTCCAGTCGGGAGAGGTGGCCGGTGACGTTGTCCGGGGCCGTGGCACCAACGCTGCTTTGGGGTTGGCGGGGTGCGTGCGGCTCTTACCTCCCGGGAGTACCAGCTCAGGCTCGTCGATTGGCCCCCAGAGAAGATCGACCCAGCCACGCCGCGCCGATCCTGCTCGCCCCACTCCCGCCTTTCGCTCCGAGCGCAGGTCAGCCGTAACCCTGCGGTCGGCCCGCAACACCGCAGTCCCAGCGAGATCGGGCGGGGTGGCGGGGGAGTCATCCCCACAGAGACCCTTTTTTGGGGGGGGCGGGTACCATCTAGCGGCATGGCCACGGTGCACCTCTGGCGGGGCGGTCGGCGCTCGCTGTGGATGGTGCTTGGCGGTACTTTTATCGCCGCAGTTACGGCTGCGGTGGTCGCTATCACTTTCCGACTCATGGTCGTTCCACCCCATGCCGCTGGTGTGGACTTCCGAGTCTTCTATTCTGCGGGGTGGATGCTGCGTAACGGGGCTAACCCCTACGATTCG
>DAHUYV010000082.1 GCA_027306885.1 Candidatus Dormiibacterota bacterium | reverse complement strand
CTCCTGGATCCAGTACCGCAGGCTGTCCATGATCAGCTGGAGCACGTGGGGATGGCGCATGTTCAGGGTGTTGCCGGTGCCGGTGTAGTCCAGGTAGCGGCGGGGGTCCTCGGCCACCAACCGGTAGTAGGCGGGGTTGTCCAGCCCCCGGAAGGAGAGGGTCGGGCCGAGGTTGTTCCCCTCGGCGGTGTGGGTGTAGACGACGTCGAGGATCACCTCGATCCCGGCCCGGTGCAGCGTCTTGACCATCTCCTTGAACTCGGTCACCTGGCCCCCACCCTGGCCCCCGGAGCTGTACTGGCCGTGGGGGGCGAGGTAGCAGATGGAGTTGTAGCCCCAGTAGTTGCGCAGGCCCCGCCGGACCAGGGCGTGGTCGTGGACGAACTGGTGGACCGGCATCAGCTCGACCGCGCTGATCCCCAGCCCGCGCAGGTGCTCGATCACCGGCGGGCTGGCCACCCCAGCGTAGGTGCCCCTTTGGTGGGGTGGGACTTCGGGATGCAGCTTGGTCAGCCCCCGAACGTGGGCCTCGTAGACCACGGTGTCGTACCAAGGGGTGCGAAGCTGGGAGTCCCCCTCCCAGTCGAAGGTGGGGTCGACCACGACCGACCGGGGCATGGCGGTCCGGGAGTCGGTGAGGTTGGGGACCCCGTCACCCTCGGCGGAGCCGAACTCGTACCCGTAGACCGAGCGTCCCCAGCGGATCTCACCCTCGACGGCCTTGGCGTAGGGGTCGAGCAGCAGCTTGGCCGGGTTGCACCGCCGGCCCTGGGCGGGATCGTAGGTCCCGTGGATCCGGTACCCGTAGCGCTGCCCCGGACCCACCCCGGGGAGGTGGCCGTGCCAGGTGTAGCCATCGACCTCGACAAGCCGCACCCGCTCCTCCTGGCCCGAGGCCCCGAAGAGACAGAGCTCGACCCGCTCCGCCGCCTCCGAGAAGACCGAGAAGTTGGTCCCCCGCCCGTCCCACGTCGCCCCCAGCGGGTACGCCTCGCCGGGGTCGATTGGCGGCTCGCTCAAGGCCCGGCCCGGCGACGGTTTGGCCGCCTTGGGGCCCCCTGCCGCCGACCCTTGTCGGCCGGCTCGAGGTCGCCCAGCTCCCGGCGCAGCTGCACCACCCGGTCCCGCAGCTGAGCCGCCCTCTCGAATTCCAGGTTGCCGGCGGCCCGCCGCATCGCCCGCTCCAACTCGAGGGTGAGCCTCAGCAGCTCGTCGGGTGGCAGCCCCTGCCGCTCCTGGAACTCCACCGCCGCCTCCTCGTGGTTGAGCCTGGCCATCTCCTGCTCTCGCACCGCCTTGACGATGGTGGTCGGGGTGATCCCGTGCTCGCCGTTGTAGATGGTCTGGGCCTGCCGTCGGCGCTCGGTCTCGTCGATCGTCTGCTGCATCGCCTGGGAGACCCGGTCCGCGTACATCACCACCCGGCCGTGTACGTTGCGAGCCGCCCGGCCGGCGGTCTGGATGAGGGACCGGTAGCTGCGCAGATAGCCCTCCTTGTCGGCGTCCAGGATGGCGATCAGGCTCACCTCAGGGAGGTCCAGGCCCTCACGCAGCAGGTTGATCCCGACCACCACGTCGTAGACGCCGAGCCGGAGATCGCGGATCACCTCCACCCGCTGCAGGGTGTCGACGTCGGAGTGAAGGTACTGGACCTTCACCCCCGCCTCGCGCAGGAAATCGGTGAGACTCTCCGCCATGCGCTTGGTGAGGGTGGTCACCAGGCACCTCTCTCCCCCGGCCACGGTGGCCCGGATCTCGATAAGGAGGTCGTCGATCTGGCCCTCCGAGGGCCTCACCTCGATGCCCGGGTCCAGCAGCCCGGTGGGGCGGATCAGCTGCTCCACCACCTGGGTGGCGCGCTGGAGCTCGTACGGCCCGGGGGTCGCCGAGACGTAGATCAGCTGGCTGACGGAGTCCTCCCACTCGGCGAAGGTCAGCGGACGGTTGTCCAGCGCCGAGGGCAGCCGGAAGCCGTACTCGACCAAGGGGAGCTTGCGGGAGCGGTCGCCCCCGTACATGGCGCCGATCTGCGGCACCGCGACGTGGGACTCGTCCACGATCACCAGGGTGTTCGGGGGCAGGAAGTCCATCAGGGTGAAGGGCCGCTCCCCCTCGGCTCGGCCGCCGAGGTGCCGGGAGTAGTTCTCGATGCCGGCGCAGCTGCCCGTCTCCCGGATCATCTCCAGGTCGAACATGGTGCGCTGGCGCAGGCGCTGCGCCTCCAACAGCTTGCCCTGGAGGTCCAGCTCCCGCAGCCGCTCCTCGAGCTCCGCCTCGATCGAGCGCAGAGCCCTCTCGCGCTTGTCCCTCGGGGTGACGTAGTGGGAGGCGGGAAAGACGATCAGCTCGTCGCGCTCGGCGAGAATCTCTCCGGTGAGGGGGTCGAATTCGACGATCCGCTCCACCTCGTCGCCGAAGAACTCGATTCGGCTGGCCACCTCCTCATAGGCGGGCTGGACGTCCACCACGTCTCCGCGGACGCGGAAGCGGGAGCGGCCGAAGTCGATGTCGTTGCGGCTGTACTGCAGGTCGGCAAACTTGCGGAGCAGGATGTCGCGGCGCCAGCTGGCACCCCGGCGGATCTCCATCGACTCGCCCAGGTAATCTTCAGGGGAGCCAACTCCGTAGATGCAGGAGATCGAGGCCACCACGATCACGTCACTCCGGGTCATGAGCGAGCGGGTGGCGGCGTTGCGCAGGCGGTCGATCTCCTCGTTGCGGGACGAGTCCTTCTCAATATAGGTGTCGGTGCGAGGAATGTAGGCTTCGGGCTGGTAGTAGTCGTAGTAGGAGACGAAGTACTCCACCGCGTTCTCAGGGAAGAACGCTTTGAACTCAGCCCAGAGCTGGGCGGCCAGGGTCTTGTTGGGGCTCAGCACCAGCGCCGGCCTCCCCACCGCCGCCAGCACATTGGAGATAGTGAAAGTTTTGCCACTCCCGGTCACTCCCAGGAGCACCTGGTCCCGGTCGCCGCGTCCCAGACCCTCGATGAGGCTGGCGATGGCACCCGGCTGGTCCCCGGTGGGCTCGAAGGGCGAGCGCAGGCTTAGAGCGGGCACGGCCCGAGTATGGCAGCCGCGGCACCCCGGCTCGCGGCGCCAACACGGCCCGGCGAGGGAGGCTCGGCCATGCCCCTCCTGAACTGCCGCGGCGTGGCCGTCGAGTACGGCGACCGCACCATCTTCGCCGGTCTCGACCTGGCCATCGAACCGGGAGATCGGATCGGTGTAGTGGGCGCCAACGGGTCCGGCAAGTCCAGCCTGCTCGGCCTCCGGGCCGGCCAGGAGGCTCCCGCCGAGGGGGCCGTGGAGCGCCAGGGGCGGCTGATCGTCGCCTACCTGCCCCAGGAGTCCCCGGAGCCGGTGGCCGAGACCGTCCTCGGGGAGGCCATGGCCAGCCGCACCGATCTCGCCGCCCTCCGCGACGAGATGATCCACCTGGAGCAGCGGCTTGCCACTCCAAGCGACGACGGCGAGCGGCTGCTGGAGCGGTACGGGGAGTGCCAGGCGGCCTATGAGGGGATGGGCGGCTACGACCTCGAGTCCCGGGCCCGGGCGGTCCTGCACGGCCTGGGGCTGGAGGAGGAGGAGCAGCAGCGCTCACCCCGGGAGCTCAGCGTCGGCCAGGTGCGGCGCTTGGAGCTCTCCAAGCTGCTCCTACAGGACGCCGACCTCATCCTTCTCGACGAGCCCACCAACCACCTCGACCTCGCCGCCATCGAGTGGCTGGAGGGGCACCTCGTGCAAAGCGCCCGGACCCTGTGTCTGGTGGCCCACGACCGCCGCCTCCTGGACCGGGTCTGCGGCCGGGTGGTGGAGCTGGAAGCGGGCCGCGTCGAGGTGTACGAGGGCGGATACGGCAGCTACCTCCGCCAGCGGGAGCAGCGGCGCCTTCGCTGGCGGCGCTCGTTCGAGGCCCAGCAGGCCCACATCACTCACCAGGAGGAGTTCATCCGGAGGTACAAGGCCGGACAGCGCGCCCGTCAGGCCCGCGGCCGCCAGACGATCCTCGACCGGCTGGAACGGATTCCCGAGCCCACCGAGCTCCGGCGCATGCGCCTCAACCTCCAGGCGGCGGCCAGCGCCCGCGTGGTCCTGCGGACCGAGGGGCTGGTCTGCGGCCGCGACGGCCGCGAGCTCTTCTCGGTTCCCGACCTGGTGGTGAGCCGCGGGGACCGGCTGGCCATCGTGGGCCCCAACGGCTCCGGCAAGACCACCCTGCTCCACACCCTGGTGGGCGACCTGCCCCCAATTCGAGGCCGCGTGCTGGTGGGCTCCCGAGCCCGGCTCCGCCTCTACCGGCAGGACTTCTCCGATCTCGACCCGGGACGGACCGTCCTCCAGAGCCTCCTCGACGACCACCCCCACACCATGCCCGAGAGGGCCCGCTCGGTCCTGGGAGCGATGCTCTTCAGCGGTGACAGCGCCGAGGCGCTCGTCGGGGACCTCTCCGGCGGCGAGAAGGCGCGGGTGGCACTCTCCCGGCTGGGAATGGACGATGCCAACTGCCTCCTGCTGGACGAGCCCACCAACCACCTGGACATCCCCTCCCAGGAGGTCCTGGAGGACGCCCTCTCCCGGTACCCCGGAGCGGTCCTGGTGGTCTCCCACGACCGGTTCTTCCTGGACTCCATCGGCCCTCGGATCCTGGACGTGCACGGGGACCGGCTGGAAGAGCGTCGACCTCCAGCGCCGGTCCCCGCACCGTCGCCACGCAATCCCACCCACCGGCCGCAGCCCGCGGACCGGCCCGCCGGCCGGCCCCGGGCGGCCGGCTGGGGCCGGTCCCCCGGGCCCAGGCCAGATGAACGGATCTCCCAGCTCGAGGGGGAGCGGGCGGAGCTCAGCCGACGGCTGGCGGATCCCGAGACCTACCGGTCGGCGGGCGGAGAGAGCACGTTGGTGGAGAGGCTGCGCGAGGTGGAGGGAGAGCTGGAGACCAGCTACGCCGCCTGGATCGACCTGGAGGGAAGGACAGAGCGGTAGACCTCGGCGATCCGAGGCCTGACCGCCTCCCACGAATAGGTGGTCCGGACCGCCTCCAGCCCCCTAGCCGACAGCTCCCGCCACCGGGCCCCATCCAAAAGCAGGGCGTCCACCGCCGCGTACAGCCCCGGCTGATCATCGGCTGGCACCAGGGTGATGCCGGCTCCCTTGAGGTCGCGAAGCCCGGGAACGTCCATCCCCACCACCGGGGTGCCGCAGGCCATCGCCTCCACCGCCGTGAGCCCCAGGCCCTCGTAGCGCGAGGGCATCACCAGCACCTTGGCCCGCCGATAGGAGTCGCGGAGCTCCGCGTCGGTGACCCGGCCCAGCACCCGCAACCGGCCCTCGAACTTCTCCGCGGCGGCGAGCGCGGCGTGGTAGAGGACGCCTTCGCCGCACACCTCGGCGTCGAGGTTGGGGTGTTCGCGGGCCAGTCGCCGGAACATCGCCACAAAGTACTGGACGCCCTTGTTGGGCACCAGCCGGCCCACGAACAGGATGGTCTCGCGCGGCTCCTGGGCCGGGCCGGGGCAGAGCCAGGCGGTGTCGACCCCCGCCGGGATCACCGAGATCCGCTCCTTGGGGACCCCCGAGTCAGCCATGAGGGAGGAGGCGGTAGACGGCGACACCGCGATCACGTGCTCGGCGAAGCGGTACCCCCGGGACTCCAGGTATCCCATCGGCATGGTGGTGATCCCTCGTCCATGGGCGGTCCGGTAGGTGTGGTGCGAGGTGTACACCAAGGGGGCCGCCGGAGGGTGGCGTCGGAGCATCACCCCGCCAGGGCCGCCCTGGGCGTGCCAGAGGTCGGGGTGAACCGCCTCCTGCACCTTGCCGAGCCGGGAACTGAGGAACAGGGAGAAGTCCAAAGGTGGCCGGCGGGTCCGGTGCGGGATCTTGGTCCCCTCGGCCCAGGGGCCGCGACGGGCCGAGATCATCGCCACCTCGTAGCCCTCATGAGGCATCTCCGCCTCCAGGGCGCCGACGTACCGTCCCTGCCCTCCGATCGGAGGGACGTCGTCGAACGAGAGGACCGCCACCTTGGTACTCACCGCTGACACCTCGCACAGTAGACCGTCATTCGACCAGCGATCCGGGTCCCCCGCAGCCTACTCCCACAGCGCACACAGGGGAGTCCGGCCCGGCCGTACACCATGAGGGACTCGTACGCCTCGCCACGGGCCCCGAACCCGTCGCGGTAGTCCGAGAACGAGGTGCCCCGTCGCCGGATCGCCTCCCGCAGGACCACCGTCAGGGCGATCACCACCCGCTGCCACTCCCTCGGCCTGAGGCCGGCAGCCCGCCGGGTGGGCCGTACCCGGGCCAGGAAGCAGGCCTCGTCGGCGTAGATGTTTCCGCACCCGGCCACGACCGATTGGTCCAGGAGCACCGCCTTGAGCGTCCGAAGACTGCTCTGAACCGTCTCGGGGGGCACCCAGGAGGAGAAGCCGGCCCCCAGCGGCTCCGGCCCCAGCCGGGGAAGCAGGCCGCCTGCCTCCAGCTCCTCCTCCGAGCCCAGCAGGACCCGGCCGAAGCGCCGGGGATCCCGGAACCGCAGCTCCCCACCCCCTGCCAGCTCCAGCCGAAGGTGGGTGTGGGGGCGAACCTGCACATCCGGCTCCTCGAGGGTCAGGGTCCCGCTCATCCCGAGATGGACCACCAGCAGCTCGGCGGACTCCAACCCGATCCGGATGAACTTGCCCCGGCGCCCGACCGAGCGCACCTCGGCACCGGTGACCCCGGCCACGAACCGCTCCGGCTCAGGATGGCGCAGAACCAGCGGGTTGAGGGATCGCACCGCCTCCAACCGCCGGCCCGAGAGATGCGGACGCAGGTCGCGGACGATGGTCTCCACCTCCGGCAGCTCAGGCACGAGCGAGCCTCAGGAGGCGGCGAGGTTGAAAGGAGCCAGGTCCCGCCAGTTCGGGCCGGACTTCAGGTCCACGACCAGCGGGACGGCCAGGCGCATAACTCCGGACATGGCTGCCCGGGTCAGCGCCGCGGCCTGCTGGGCCTCCTCCAGGGGAGCCTCCAGCAGCAGCTCGTCGTGGACCTGGAGAAGGGACCGGGAGCGCAGGCCCTCCCGGCGCAGCCCGGCATCGGTGTGGATCATCGCCAGCTTCATGAGGTCGGCGGCGGATCCCTGGAGGGGCATGTTGATGGCCATCCGCTCGTTGGCCTCGCGCACCTGGCGGTTGCTGGAGTTGATCTCGGGTAGATAGCGGCGGCGGCCCAGCAGCGTGCTGACGTACCCGTCGCGGCGGGCCGCCTCGCGTATCGACTCCAGGTAGTCGCGGACGCTCGCGTAGGTGGCGAAGTACCGGGCGATGAAGGCCTCCGCCTCGGTGGTGGCCATGCCTAGGTCCCGGGCCAACCCGAACCCGGAGAGCCCGTACAGGACACCGAAGTTGACCACCTTGGCCATGCGGCGCTGCTCCGGGCTCACCTCCCCTCTCGGGACCCCGAACACCCGGGCCGCGGTGTCGGCGTGGATGTCGTCGCCACGTTCGAAGGCGGCCAGCAGCTCGGGATCCCGGCTGAGGTGCGCCAGGAGCCGGAGCTCGATCTGCGAGTAGTCGGCCGAGAGCAGTTGCCACCCCGCTTCTCCGGGCACAAAGGCGGCGCGGATGCGCCGCCCCAACTCGCTCCGCACCGGGATGTTCTGAAGGTTGGGGTCACTGGACGACAGCCGGCCGGTGGCGGCGACCGCCTGGTTGAAGCTGGTGTGAACGCGACCGTCCGCGGGGTCCACCAGGGCCGGCAGCTGGTCCACGTAGGTGCTCTTCAGCTTCGTCACCTGGCGCCACTCCAGCACCAGGGGCACCAGGGGGTGCTCGTCACGCAGGGCTTCCAGCGCCTGGGCGTCCGTCGAGCGCCCGGTCTTGGTGCGCCGGGAGCTCCTCAGCCCGAGCTGGTCGTAGAGGATGGTGGCCAGCTGCTGCGGAGACCCCGGAAGGAAAGACTGTCCTGCCAAGCGGAACATCTCCAGCTCCAGGCTGGTGACCTGGCTCTGGAGCTCGGCCGAGAGAGCATGAAGCTGGGTGGAGTCCAGGCGCACGCCGATCCGCTCCATCTCGGCCAGGATCCCGGCCACCGGGAGCTCCAGCTCCCGAAGCAGGGCACTCCCGC
>DAHUYV010000062.1 GCA_027306885.1 Candidatus Dormiibacterota bacterium | reverse complement strand
TCGGCTGGCGCAGGGAGCGATGTTCCCGGCGCTCTCAGAGCTGCGCTCGATCTCCCGGGCCATCGCTTTGGCGGTTGCCCGGGAGGCACGCGATGGTGGTGTGGGCCAGCTCTGCAGCGACGAGCTGCTGGAGCGGGCGGTGGATGAGGCGATGTGGGAGCCGGAGTACCCCACCCTCCTCTGAGGGCACCGCTTGGCGTGGGCGTCGTCCCGAAGGCTGAACGGCTCCCGCCCCCGGAGTCCCGCCACAGCCGAGGGAGGGGGCGGGCAGGGCTCCGCGCTCGCCCGGAAGCGGTCTGCCTCAACCAACATGACCGGTCCGCCACAGACGCCAGCAGTCGCTCGGAACTCGAACGCGTCTTGCCGGGCCCGGATCAGGGCGGGGCAAGGCGGTCCGCTCTCGCGGCCGGGTTGGGGCGGGGTCCTGATCGCCCGACCACCCCGGCCCGAGAAGTGCGGGAGATCCTCGGTGGTGGGGTCGTGCAGGTGGGCCCTCAACGCCAGGCGTCCGCGCCGCGGGCGCACCGAGTGGTGGAGGTCCACCCCCATCCCCACCGGGAGGCCCGGAGCTAGCCAGCGTCTGACGCGCTGCCATTCCGATGACCATGGCGTGGGCACGACTCCGGGGTCACAGGAGTAGCCAAGGGGGCACCACCCGAGGAGGTGCCGTGGGTCGGCAGCGCGCGGAGCCCATCGGGGCTTTGGGGCGGTTCAAGGTTCCCCGGAGCTGAGGGATTCCGTCGGCGGTGCCCACCCGCTTTCACCTATCAGCGTTCCCGCACTTTCACCAGTGCGCCACGGCGTTTGGGTGTCCTAGCGTCGGCAGGGCAGCGTGCGGCCGGCGGCGAGACCGCCGGCCCGGCGCGTGGTACTGGAGGAGATTGCGATGGCCGGTGCGAAGGGGACACCTCGAGCGGCGCAGTACTACACCGGCCTCGGCGCTGCTCTCGGGGCCGGGGTCGGCTGGGCGATTGGGCTCGTGATCGGCGGGTGGGCGGCAGGCATAGGCTTCGCCCTCGGAGTTGGGGTGGGCGTTGCCATTGGGGCCGCAATTGATGCTCGTCGGCGCCGGCACGCGGCGTAGGCGCCGGCCGCTTCCTGAAGCGGGCTCGCGCCGTTGGCGGCCATCCGGGTCGCTTGGATCGCGGGTCAGCCTTCGACCCGGTGCCGGGAGGGACGGTGACCGCCGGATCATCGCCTCCCGCTGGCCAGGGCCTGCGGCCCGGCGGCTGCCGACCCAATGCGCCTTCGCCGGTGGCGGGAAGGCGCTCCGACGCCGTCTGGTCCCGAGCTGGGGCCGAGTGAGGTCAGCCTCCCGCCGATCTCCCTAGCCGGCCGGGACCAGCCCAACCGGACAGGCCACCCCGGTGCCGCCAAGGCCGCAGTAGCCGTTGGGGTTCTTGGCCAGGTACTGCTGGTGGTACTCCTCGGCGTAGTAGAAGGGGCCCATCTCCGCCACCTCGGTGGTGATCTGCCCCAGCCCCGCGGCGGCGAGTCGGCGCTGGTAGGCCGTGAGGGAGGAGCTTGCGGCCCGCAGCTGCTCCTCCCCGGAGCAGAGGATCACCGACCGGTACTGGGTCCCGACGTCGTTCCCCTGGCGCATCCCCTGGGTCGGATCGTGCCCCTCCCAGAAGGCCCGGAGCAGAAGGGGGTAGGGGAGGCGGGAGGGGTCGAAGACCACCCGCACCACCTCGGCGTGGCCGGTCCGCCCGGTGCAGACCTCCTTGTAGGTGGGATTGGGGGTGGTGCCCCCGGCGTACCCGGCCGCGGTGGTCCAGACCCCCTCCAGGCGCCAGAAGAGCCGCTCCGCCCCCCAGAAGCAGCCCATGCCGAAGACCGCCACCTCGGTCTCCTGGGGAAACGGCGGGGTGAGCTTGGTGCCGAGGACCGCGTGGGGCCCGCCAACCTCGATCGCCTGCGGGCGCCCCGCCAGAGCTCGGTCAGCGTCGGGAATGGTGGTGCGGCTCGAGAAAGGGTTCATGTGGCGCAACTCCTTCAGCATGGCTCTGACAACGTATCACGCGCCCTCGATCCGGGCGCAGCACAGGGGAGCGCCCGGACCAGCCCCACCCCCACCCGGCTGGGGGCTCCGCTCGTTCACTTGCGGCTCGCCGCCCGCGGTGGAGCGGTCACTCCCAGCGGAAGAGGGTGGCGGCCAGCACCCCCAGGACGATGGTCCACCCGCCCAGCAGCGCCACCTGAGCCCCAGGAAGGGCCCCGCCACCGAGCGCCGAGCGGAGAGCCGAGCTGAGCGCGGCGGGGGGGAGGATCGCCGCCAGCGGTTGCAGCCAGTTGGGGAGGTGGCTGATCGGCAAGACCACTCCCCCAACCACGAGGAAGACCAGGTAGAGGCCGTTGGCACCCCCGAGGGTGAGCTCGGCCCGGAGCGCCCCCGCCAGGGTCAGGCCCAGGGCGGCGAAGCACAGCGCACCGAGGGCCATGATCGGCAGCCCCGGCGCCAGCGTCCCGCTCCACCCAAAGAGGAGCCAGCCGATGAGCACCAGCAGCGCCACCTGGCCCACCTCCACGAGCAGCACCGCCGCCGCCTTGGCGCCGACCAGCGTCGCCCGGGGCAGCGGGGCCCCTCCCAGCCGCTTGAGAACTCGGTAGTAGCGCTGGTAGGCGGTGGAGATGCCGAGGGTCACCATCCCGGTGGACATGAGGGCCACCGTCAGCACCCCCGGGAGGAGGAAGTCGATCGGCCGGCCCGAGCCGCTGGGGAAGATGCGGGCGCCGTCGAACAGGGCCAGAAGGACAATTGGGAGCACCAGGATCACCAGGAGGTTCTCGCCCTGGCGGAGGAGCAGAATCAGCTCGACCCGGAGCTGGGCCCGAAACGCCCGCGGCCAGGGCGCCGCCCGGGGGAGCGGGGCTGGGGTCACGAGGGCCCCTCCGTCAGGTCGAGGAAGACCTCTTCAAGCGAACCCGCGCCCACCCGGAGGAGCCGGAGCTGGGGGCCGCCCTCGGCCAGGAGCGCTGTGACCGCGGCCGCCGCCCGCGCCGGCTCGGTGGCGCGGAGGAGGTAGCGCGCCTCGCCCAGCTCGGAGACCTCGTCCACGGCGGACAGGGCGCGCACCTCCTGCAGACGAGTCGGGGTGAGACCGGTGACGGTCTCCAGCTCCAGCAGACCCTGGCCGGCCGCCTGGCTGAGGTGGGTCGGGGAGTCGAGCGCCACCAGTCGGCCCCGGTCGATGATGGCGACCCGGTCGGCCAGCCGCTCGGCCTCCTCCATGGAGTGGGTTGTGAGCAGCACGGTCACCCCCTGGGACCGGCGCTCCCTGATGATCTCCCAGGTGAGGAGGCGGGACCGGGGGTCCATCCCGGCAGTTGGCTCGTCGAGGAACAGGACCCGGGGGCGGCCCACCAGCGCCAGCGCCAGCGAGAGCCGCTGGCGCGCGCCACCGGAGAGGTGGCGATAGCGGGCGCGGCCGCGGTCGGCCAGCCCCACTCGCTCCAGCAGCTCGCCAGGCGGCTCCGGGTCCCGGAAGTAGGCGGCGAAGAGCCTCAGCGTCTCGGCGGCGCTGAGGGCGGGGTAGATGCCGCCCTCCTGGAGCATGATCCCGAGGAGGGGAAGGCACGCTCGGCGTTCGCGGATCGGATCCAGGCCCAGGACTCGAACCGTGCCCCGGTCGGGTCGCCGGTATCCCTCCATCAGCTCCACGGTCGTGGTCTTGCCCGCCCCATTTGGCCCCAGCACCGCCACCAGTTCGCCGGCGGCGACCTCCAGGTCGAGGTCGGCCACGCCGCGCCCCTCCCCGTAGGACTTGGTCACCCCGGAGAGGCTGACCGCGGGGCCGTCGGGACTCACCTCTGGAGAGGGCTCCCCGGCGCCAGGTCCACCCGGTAGCCGACTCCGAAGACCGTGGTGATCCGGAAGGGTAGGGTGGGGAAGGCTTCGAACTTCTCCCGCAGCCAGCGGATGTGGACCGCCACCGTCTTGCTGTCGCCGTGGAACGACGGACCCCACACGGCGCGCAGCAACGAGTCGCGGCTGTGCACCCGGCCCGGAGTTCCCAGCAGGTGAAAGAGGAGGGTGAACTCTCGAGGGCTCATCTTCACCTCGCTGCTCCCCACCATCACCCGGCGGGCGTCGGAGTCGACCATCACCTCGCCCACCTTGAGCACCGTCGCCGCCGGGGTGCGCCGGGCGGGCCGCTGCGAGCGGCGCAACAGGGCCTCCACCCGGGCCAGGAACTCCTGGACCCCGAACGGCTTGGTCATGTAGTCGTCAGCTCCGAGGTCCAGCCCCCGGACCTTGTCGCTCTCCGCCGTGCGGGCGGTGAGCATCAGTATCGGGACGTCTGACTCTGCGCGGATCCGCCTGCAGACCTCCTCCCCGGAGAGCCCCGGAAGCATGAGGTCCAGGACCACCAGGTCGGGGTTCCGGCCCCGGGCCAACTCCAGCCCGCTGGGCCCGGCGTCGGCCTCCAACACCACGTAGCCGCGGGAGGCGAGGTTGTACCGCAGAGTCATCCGCACCGATTCCTCGTCCTCAACCACCAAGACCAGCCGGCCGGGGGCGGGATCGGAGCCGGCGTCCAGCACCTAGCCCAGCTCCACCAGCTGACCGCTCACCATGAACACCACGTCCTCGGCTATGTTGGTCACCCGGTCGGCGATCCGCTCCAGGTTGTGGGCGATCAGCAGGAGGTTGGTGCAGGGGTAGGCCCAGTCCGGCCGCTCCCGCATGGTCTCCACCATGTCGTCGAAGACCCGATGGTAGATGCGGTCGATGCGGTCATCCCGGGCGGCGATGTCCTGAGCCCGCCGGGAGTCGTTGGTGGTCACCGCGGAGAGGATGTCGGTCACCTGCTCCTCCACGTAGTGGCCGAGGCTCAGGATGGAGTCCAGCCGGGGACGGGAGCTCAGTTCGATCAGCGGCAGCGCGTAGCGCGCGCAGCTCTTGGCGTGATCTCCCATCCGCTCCAGCTCGGAGGCGATGAGGAGCAGCCCGAACACCTCGTGGAGCCGGTCGCCGACGGGGTGCTGGTCGGCGAGGATCCGGATCCCGCGCTCCCGCTCCTGTCGGTGGCGCTCGTTGATCTCGAGGTCGCGGACCACCACCTGCCGGAGCCGGTCGCCCTCCCTGTCGGCGAGCCCCTCCATCGCCGCGGCGACCGCCTCGGCGACCATCTGGCCGAGCACCCGGGCGCCGTCGCGCAGGCTGGCGACTTCCGGGTTGGGCGACTGCAGTTCGGCCACGTACCCGATGGTAGAGGACCGGTCATCCCGCTGTCGGGCTCGGCGGCCGCAGAGAGATCACCACCTCGGTGCCCTCGCCCGGGGTGCTGCGGACGTCGATCCGGCCGCCCTGGAGCTCGATCGCCTCCTTGGCGATGGTGAGCCCCAGCCCGCTGCCCGGAACCGAGCGGGAGCGGTCGCCGGTGTAGAAGCGGTCGAAGATCCGCGCCATGGTGGCGGCGGAGATCCCCCTGCCGGTGTCGCGCACGTGCAGCCCCGGGCCCGCCGCCCCGAGGGTGGTGGTGACGGTCACGGTGCCGCCGCGGTGGCTGAACTTGATGGCGTTGTCGACCACGTTGGCCAGCGCCCGCGCCAGCCGCGAGGGATCGGCGCGAGCCACGACCGGGGCGCCCTCGACGATGACCTCAACCTGGCGGCGCTCGGCCTGGGGCTGCAGCTCCCCGGTGATCCTCAGCGCCAGCTCCAGGACATCGACTTCGCTGAGCTCGGCCTCTTCGGCCCCAGCCTCGATCCGGGCCAGGTCGAGGATGCCGGCCACCAGCCGGTGGAGGCGGTCAGCCTCATCGGCGATCCGGCCGGCGAAGACGCGGGTCGCCTCCGGGTCGTCCCGCGCCGCGCCGTTCAGGGTCTCAGCCAGAAGCGTGAGGCTGGCCAGGGGGGTTCGGAGGTCGTGGGAGAGGTTGGCGATGAGGTCCTGATGAGCCTGACCCAGACGCCGCTCATGGGTGATGTCGGAGAGGATGAGGAGCGCCAGGACCTCGCCGTCAGGGGCGGTGAGGGGCGAGGCCAGAGCCCTCAAGACCCGTCGCCAGCCTTGGTGGCCGATCTCACCTCGCTGCACCGCGCCGCTGGAGAGAGCCAGGCCCACCAGCTCCCCGGCCCGGGGATCGCCGAGGACCTCGCCGAGGGGCAGCCCTAGCCATCCGCCCTCGTCCGCCCCCTCATCGCCGCGGAGCAGGGCGGCGGAGTTGGGGCTGGCCCAGCGCAGCGTCCGGTCGGCTCCCACCAGCAGGGTGGCGTCCGAGCCGAGGCGGGTCAGCAACTGGAGCACGGCCACCTGTACCTTGGGGGCCAACTCCGAGCCGCCGCTCACGGGCCCTTCCAAGCCAGCGACTGGGGGTCCAGCCGACCAAGGAAGACAGCCGGTCCCCGGGGGCGGCCCTGGGGATCGGAGTCCACCCGCCAGAGGCCGCCCTTGGGGCAGCGGCTGGCGCTCCCGTCGTCCAGCGCTGCCAGCAGCGGGAGCAGGACGTTCCCGTGGGTGCAGGCGGCGACGGTCCCGGCGGGGTGGGCGAGGAGTCGTTGCAGGAGCTGCAGTGCCGCATCTCGACCTCGGGGCTCCTCATCCTCGAAGAGCAGAGGGTCGTCCTCGACGGCAAGGCCGAGGGAGTGGGCGCCGGGAAACAGCGTGTCCTGGCAACGGACGGTGGGGCTGGAGAGGCAGGCTTTGACCCCCGACCTTCCGAGCTGCTCGGCGAGCGCCACCGCCTGTCGCCATCCCACCGGGGTCAGCGGCCGGAGGGCATCGGGGCCGGACCAGACGGCCCGGTCCTCGGCAACCGCGTGGCGGACCAGGTACAGGGTGGCTGCGCCGTTCACCGCTGGCGTTGGAACGGGGCTCCGGACGCAGGGAGGGGGGTGCCACGCCGCCGGCTCAGCGGCACGCCTGCTGGATCGCACTCCCCGGCTCGCACTCCAACCCCCAGCCTACACGGCCGGGGCCACCCCACAGGGCCGGGCCCCGGGTCGGAAGTGCACACTTAGACCGTGATCAGCGGCATCCGCACCACGAGTCGAGATCGCCAACGGTGACCAAGACGGAGCGGCTCGCCGCCATTGATGTCGGCAGCAACACGGTCCACCTGCTGCTCTCGAGCGTCACCGAGGGAGCTCCTCCCCGGCAGCTCCTGCGGCGCCGGGCCTTCGTCCAGCTCGGCCTCGACGTGGCCGCCAACGGCGAGATCGGGTCACAGCGGCTGGAGCGGGCCGCCACCGCCCTCGCCGCCCAGGTCGCCGAGGCGCGGCGCCACGGCGCCCGCCTGATCGCCGTCGGGGCCACCCAGGCGCTGCGCTCCGCGGCCAACGGCGAGGAGGTTGCGGGACTGCTCGCCGAACGAGCCGGCGTCGACCAGGTGCGGATCCTCGCCCCCGAGCGCGAGGCCCAGCTGGCCTTCGACGGCGCCACCCTGGGCCTCACCCCCCGGGTCACCTGCCTGGTGATGGACATCGGCGGCGCCTCCACCCAGGTCGCCCTGGGACCGGCCGGTGGCATCTGCGCCGATCGCTCGATCCCGCTGGGCTCCGGAACCCTGCTGGCGGCGGTCCGCACCGAGCCGCCCACCGAGGCGGAGTGGCGGGCGATGGAGCGGCTGGTGGCGGGACAGGTGCCCCACGATCTGGGGCCCTCCAGCCCGGCGGTGGTGCTGGGAACGGGCGGCACGATCACCAACCTCCCCCGGCTGCTGGGCAAGGAGAAGGGTTCATCGTTGCGCTTGCGCGAGGTGGAGCTGCTTCTGGAGCTCTTCCGGGTCGCTCCGCCCACCGACCTGGCGCGGCGCAGTGGCGTCGACCTGGAACGGGTCCGCCTCTGCCGCGGCGGGGCGGTCATCCTGGCTCAGCTCATGGACCTGCTCCAGCTGCGCTCGGTCCGGGCCTCGGAGCGTGGGCTGCGGGATGGGATGATCCTCGCCCTCATCCGGCGGGAGGGCGCTTGGTGGGGGGCGGAGGAGGCACCGGCCCTGCCGAGGGTGACGTACGCCGGTGCCTGAGGCCCTCAGTGCGAGCCGCCTGGCCGAGACCGCCCTCGCGGACCGTGGCGAAGAGCTCAGATGGGCGGCGGCCCGTCTGCCGCTGGCCGGGGACGCCGAGGCCGTCCACGACTGCCGGGTCGCGCTGCGCCGCCTTCGGGAGGTCTGGCGCGCCTTCGACGGCTACCTCGCCCCGTCTCCGGAAGGACAGAGGCGAGAGCTCCGGCGGCTGGAGTCGACGCTGCGACCGCTGCACGACGCCGAGAGCCGGCTCGACCTGCTCTCCGACGTTCTCGGCACCGCGGTGGGGGAGAGCGCCGGCGAGGTGTTGGCCGACGCTCCGCCGGGTGCCGCCCGAGCCCACCCCGGCCTCGGCAGGTCAGTGCTGCGCGGCCGCGAGCTGGAGGCCCGCCGGGCCCTTGCCGAGGCGACCGCGGCTGAGGCAGCGCAGCTCCGGGACGTGGTGGTCTCGCGCCGGCTGCTGCGGGCGATGGATCGGAGCGCCTCGGTGGGCCAGGTGAGCCGAGGGGACACCGGGGACCCACCGGCGGCGCGGCTGGCGCGGTCCCAGCTGCCGCGACTCTTCGCCGCGGCCGCCCGCCGGCACCGCGGCACAGCGCAGCTCCGCCGCCGCCGGGCCCGGGTGCGGCGGCTGCGCTATCGACTGGAGACGCTGGCTCCGGCCCTCCCCGACCAGTACCGTGTGGTCCTGGCTGAGCTCGACCGGGTCCAGGCCCTACTCCTGCGCTTCAACGATCTGGCCGCGCTCGTCGAATGGATCGATCTGGCGGCCAAGCGCAGCCATCCCGACCTGCGCCCCGCCCTGCGCCGCCTGGTGGTGCGCACCGAGCTGGAGGAGGAGGTGGCGAGGGAGGCGGCGGAGCTGGAGCTGGCCAGCCTGGACGCCGGAGGCTGGTGGCGCACCGCCGCGATCGCCTGCCTGCCGGAGCGGCGCCGCACCCGGGTGCCCGGCCGGCACTGAGGCCGGGCCCCGGCGCCGGATACTCTGGAGCGATGGAGAAGGTGAGCTCCGGCGACGTGCTGGTGGCCGGCGGGGGCGTCGTCGGGCTGGCGGTGGCGCTGGAGCTGGGCCGCCGGGGGGCCGAGGTGACCCTGCTGGAGCGGGAGGCGCGGGTCGGCCGGGGTGCGACCGCTGCCGCCGCGGGAATGCTGGCGGCGGCAGCCGAATCCCCCTCCCCGGGACCGTTCTTCGATTTGGCGGTGCGCAGCGCCACGCTCTGGGAGAGCTGGGCCCCGACCCTCCTCCAGGAGTCCGGGGTGGACTGTGAGATGGAGGCCTGCGGGCTGCTGCGGGTGACCACCAGCGCCGACCGGGCTGCAGAGCTCGATGCCCGTCGTTCCTGGCAGGTCGCGAGCGGTCTAGAGGTGTCGCCCCTCATGGGCCCGGAGGAGCTCCGCCATGAGGTGCCGGGGCTGGGCCCGGACACGGTGGCGGGACTCCTCTACCCCGGCGTGGCCCATGTCCACAGCCACCGGGTCGCGGAGGCGCTGGCCGGGGCCGGCCGCCGGGCGGGAGTCCGACTCGAGCTGGGCGCCGGGATCACCGACCTCCGGTCCGACTCCGAGGGGCTGACGCTGGTCGCGGGTGGGGTCCGCCATCGGGCCCGCCGGCTGGTTCTGGCCACCGGCAGCTGGGGCTCGGACCTGCTGACGAGGTTGGGCGTCCGCCTTGAGGTGCAGCCGGTCCGGGGCCAGATGGTGGCGCTCCGCCCGAGGGGAAGGCCGCTGCCCAGGATCGTCTTCTCAGACGGCCCCTACGCCCTTCAGAAGCGCTCCGGGCTGGTGCTGATCGGCGCCACGGAGGAGCGGGCGGGGTTCGCAGCGGAGCCGACGCTGGAGGGGGTTCAGCGGCTGACGTCCCAGGCCCAGGCCCTGCTGCCCGAGCTCGGCGGCGCCAGGTTCGAGACGGCGTGGGCGGGGCTGCGACCGTTCTTGGAGGGCGGCCCGGTGATCGGAGCCCTTCCCAGCGATCCCCGGGTGCTTCTCGCCTTGGGTCACTATCGCAACGGGATCCTGCTGGCACCGATCACCGCCGAGCTGGTGGCCAGCGCCCTGGTCGATGGCTCCTCCCCCCCGGAGCTGGAGCCCTTCAGCCCTGGCCGCCGGCTCGCAGGGTGAAGGTGAGGCCGTCGGCGGCGAGCAGGGCTCCCTCCAGCGGCTGACGCTCGGTCAGGTGGGTCAGGATCAGGCTCGCCTCGGGCGCGTCGCGTCGCAGCTGCTCAATCTCCCCCCGCCAAAGGTGCACCGGCGCCGGCCCCGTGAAGGAGGTGCACTCACAGAGCAGGTTGTCCACCGACGAGGCGAGTTGGAGCAGGCCGGGGCAGTACGTGGTGTCCCCGGTGTAGCCGAGGTTCACCCCTTGGCGCTCCAGCCGAAAGGCCAGACAAGCCAGCTCGGGCGAGTGCTCCACCGTGAACGCCCGCAGCCGGTATCCCGCCACCTCGTCGCTCTGCCCCCCGGTCCACTCCTCGACCTCGGTGCAGAGGGGCCCCTCCTCGGTCACGATCCGCTGCCAGAGGCCCTCACCGAAGGCGGTCTCGCCGACCCTCTTCAGGTGGTCGCGGAGGCCGCAGGGCCCGAGGATGCGGAGGGGGGGAGCCTCGGGGTGGCGAAGCCGCCGGGCCACGAGGAGGGTGGGCAGGTGGAGCACGTGGTCCCCGTGGAGGTGGGAGATGACGATCGCCTCCAACTCCCCAACCGAGCTCCCGACCGCGGGCAGCAGGCTGGTCGCCGGGGCCCCGCAGTCCAGCAGCAGCCGTCGGTCCACCAGGTATCCGGCATTGTGGCCGACCTCGGAGAAGGCCGAGCCGCTGCCCAGGATGGTGAGCTCCATGCCGGCTTCGGGGAGCTGGCCGCTCACCCCGTGCTCCTGACCCGGCTCAGGACGACCACCGCCCCCGGCCTG
>DAHUYV010000020.1 GCA_027306885.1 Candidatus Dormiibacterota bacterium | reverse complement strand
GCGGGCGTCCCTCCGAGTCGTCCCCGCCGCCCGTCGCTGGGAGGCGGGTCCGCCGATTCACCCCCGCGCGAGCGCCGGGGGAACTGACCTTCGACCCGCTCAGATCCTCTGGTACAGTACGGCGCTAGCACCCACCAGGGTCGAGACTCCGCTGCGGACCTCCACCGGGCTCCAGCGCCCGGCTGGCCGCTTCGACCGCGAGGCCGGCGGTTCCGGCCCGGCCCAAGGCAGGAGGACACCCATGCGCTGGACGATGGCATCAGATCGGGTTCCGGAAGCCTGGTACAACGTCATTCCACATCTGCCCGATCCGCTGCAGCCGCCGTTGCACCCCGGCACTCGTGAGCCGGTCACGCCCGACCTGCTGACCCCGCTCTTTCCCATGCCCTTGATCATGCAGGAGGTCTCCACCGAGACCTACATCGACATCCCGGGCGAGGTCCTCGACATCCTCCGACTCTGGCGCCCCACTCCACTGGTCCGAGCCCGCCGTCTGGAGCAGGCGCTGGACACGCCGGCGAGGATCTACTACAAGGACGAGTCGGTGTCGCCCGCCGGCTCCCACAAGCCCAACACCGCGGTGCCGCAGGCCTTCTACAACAAGGCCGAAGGGGTGGAGCGGCTGACGACGGAGACCGGCGCCGGCCAGTGGGGCAGCGCCCTCGCCTTCGCCTGCGCACTCTTCGAAATGCAGTGCCAGGTCTACATGGTCCGCGCGTCGTACCAGCAGAAGCCCTACCGCCGGGTGATGATGGAGGCCTGGGGCGGAGCCGTGGTCCCCTCGCCGGTCGACCAGCCGGACCACCCGGGTTCGCTGGGCACCGCCATCACTGACGCGGTGAGAGATGCCGTCTCCCGCGACGACTCCCACTACTCGCTTGGGTCGGTGCTGAACCACGTGCTCCTGCACCAGACCGTCATCGGGCTGGAGGCCAAAGAGCAGCTGCAGATGGCCGGCGAGGAGAAGCCGGACCTGATCATCGGCTGCTGCGGGGGCGGCTCGAACCTCGGCGGTCTGGCGCTGCCCTTCGTAACCGATCCCGAGGTCGAGCTGCTGGCAGTGGAGCCATCGTCCTGTCCCACCCTGACTAAGGGCACCTTCGAGTACGACTTCGGGGACAGCGCCGGGATGACCCCGCTGCTGGCGATGTACACCCTGGGGCACGACTTCGTCCCCCCGTCGATTCACGCCGGGGGCCTGCGCTACCACGGCGACGCGCCGATAATCTCCAACCTCGTGCGCTCAGGGCGGATGAAGGCGACCGCCTACCCGCAGGGAACGGTGTTCGAAGCCGCTATCCAGTTCGCCCGCACCCAGGGCCCGATACCGGCGCCGGAGACCGCCCACGCGGTCCGGGCCACCATAGACCAGGCGCTTCTGGCTCGCGAGGAGGGGCGGGAGAAGGTCATCCTCTTTGGCTACTCCGGCCACGGCTTGCTCGACCTGCAGGCCTACGACGACTACCGGGCGGGCCGGCTGGAGGGGATATAGGCGGGGCCGCTGGAGCGAGGCCGACGCGGACGACCTTCCCTTGGCCGAAGCTGGCTCCTGGCCAAGGATCCGGGCGTTGCCACGAGAGGGGAAGCTGGGTCGCGTCCCGGCGCGAGTGCTGCTTCACAGGCGGGCGCAGTCCAGCCCGCGCCACTTCGGTGGAGGGTGATGGCACGGTAGCGAAGGCCCGACATTGGCGCCTGGGTCGGCGATCATGGCGGGGTGCCCACCTCCACCCTGCCCCTGGGGCGCTACGCGGAGCGCATTGAGGCGGACTCGGCTCTCCTGGCCGCCCTCCCGGGCCAGGACGGCTGGGATCGCGCCATGCCGACCTGCCCGGGCTGGCGGATGGAGGCCGTCATCCGGGGGCCGTCCATCGCTGGGCGCTCACCTACGTCTCCAAGGGGCTCACGGAGATGTTCCCCCAGCCCACCGAAGGGCAGATGCTGGGCTCCGGTCCCGGCCGGGAGGAGCTCGCCTCCTGGCTGCGGACGGGAGCCTCAGAGCTGGCTGCCGCCCTCCGCCGATCCCCGCCTGATCTCCCCTGCTGGTCGTTCCTGCCCGCTCCATCTCCGCTGGTCTTCTGGGCCCGCCGCCAGGCCCATGAGACCGCCGTTCACCGGGTGGACGGCGAGCTCGCCCTCGGGAGTTCCGGGCCGCTGCCGGCGCACTTCGCCGCCGACGGGGTGAGTGAACTCCTGCTTGGCTTCGCCCGACGCAGCCGCCGGCGCCTGCGTCGGGAGAGGGAGCTGGCGGCGGTCTTGGAGGCGGAGGACACCGGCGACCGCTGGCGCTTCGTGGCCACCCCAGGGGGCCTCGAGGTGGAGTCAGGTGGGCTGCTGTCGGCGCCGACCACGGTGCGCGCTCCAGCCCACCGGCTCTATCTCTTGGCCTGGAACCGGCTCCCCCTGGACGCGGGGGCCTGGGAGGGCAGCCCGGAGCCCGTCAGCTGACTGCGCGAGGCGCTGCGCGTGGCCTGGGGTGAAGGCCCCTCGCGTGTTCAGCCGGGCCCCTGGCAGAGGGAGCGTTCCTTGATCAGTCGCAGCAGGCGCTCCCGGCACTCGGGCCACTCGTCCACCAGCAGGCTGTAGTACAGGGAGTCGCGGCGGCTCCCGTCCGGCCGCCGCTGGTGGCTGCGGAGCTTGCCTTCGTACTGGAAGCCCATCCTCTCCAGGGCACCGCGCGAACGCTCGTTGAGGCTGTCCAGCCTCCAGGCCACACGCTTCAGGCCCAGCTCGTTGAAGCAGTACTCCAGCAGTAGGTACTTCATCTCCTCGTTGAGGCCCTGGCCCCAGCTCGAGCGGCGCAACCAGGTCCAGCCCATCTCCACCCGCTCGTGGTGACGGTCGAACTCGTACAGGGTCGTGCAGCCCAGAACCGCAGCGTCCCCGAGTCGGGTCGCCAAGAATGCTCTTTGGCGCTGGGGGTCTCCGATCAGGTGGTCGACCACCACCTGGCGCATTTCGGCCACGGTGTGGGGTCTCGGGGCCAGCTTCCACCGCCAGACCTCATCGTCCACCGTGTCCAGCAGGTCCGCCGCGTCATCCGGCTCCAGCGGTCGAAGTCTGAGGTGCGGCCCGGTCAGTTCCGGGATGTCCCATGCGGTCAACGCGGGCGTCCCCATCTGGCATTTCGATGCGAGCAGTTCACCGGCGCGAGATTATCCCACCCCTGGGATGGCGGCTCGGCCGCGGTCCGGATCGCCCGGTGAACACGCGGCCTGTGCAGCCCAACTCCGCCCCCACACCTCCACCGGAGGCCCGGTGCCCGGCCTCCGACAGGGCGATCCCGAGGCCGCCGCCCCGGTTGGGGCCCCGGCCCTGCCCCGACCTCCGCAGCGCCGGAGTCAGGGAGGGCGGGCGCTGGGGCCCAGGGTGAGAGCGGGAAGCACCACCGGCCCCGGTGGTCCGCTCAGCTACCGTTCAGATCGGCCGGGAGCCGGCCCTTCTGTGCGGGCGGGCAAACTCCCGCCCGCCCGCGCCAGAATGGCCACGTGGGGTCTGGGCCAAGCCGCCGTACCCGCGCGTTCGGGCCCCACCTCAGAATGGCCACCTTCTTTGTGACGACTGGCGCCCAAGCTGCGGTCGCGGCTCCGTCCCATGTGTCGGGGCCCCCCTCGCAGGCGTGGTCCCAGTTAACCGCTCCACTCGGAGGACCAGGTGATGTCCGCGATCGACCAGCTGCTGCAGAACAATGCTCGGTACGTCCGGGAGTCCGCGGTCCGCGCCCTGCCGCCCCGCCCGCGCCTGGAGACGGCGGTGCTGGCGTGCATGGACGCCCGGATCGACGTGTATCGGGTGCTGGGCCTGGCCAGAGGCGATGCCCACGTCATCCGCAACGCCGGGGGAGTGGTCACGGAGGACGCCATCCGCTCGTTGCTGATCTCCCAGCGGCTCCTGGGAACGAGGGAGGTCATGGTCATGCATCACACCGAGTGCGGGATGGAGACCTTTCGCGACGAGGACCTCGAGACCGAGATCGAGCGGGAGGTCGGGGTCCGTCCGCCCTTCGCCCTGGGGGCCTTTTCAGATCTGCGGGAGGATGTCCGAGAGTCCATGCGCAGAATCCTCAGCAGCCCCTTCGTCGCCCACCGAGACCAGGTGAGGGGCTTCGTCCACGACGTGCGCGCAGGGAGCTTGGAAGAGGTGGTCCTTGGGGGCTCCACCGGGTGACCACCGGCCCACCGGCGGGGGAGTCAGCGTTCGGGAAATGCCGATCCCACATGGGTCTGGCCGCACGGGCACGGAGCATCCGGGGCCGAGGCCCCGTCCAACCCTTGGGCCGGCACCGGCGTGGGCTGGGCGAGCGCCGCTTCACCGCAGCTCCGACATCCGGCAACCGGCGGCGCCTCACCTCCTGTGAGGGGGCGTCGGGGAAGTCCGAGCCGCGTCTGGCCGCGCCGCCGTCCGGCGGCGACGGAGGCGGTTAGAGCGCGTGCGAGCGGCCCGCCTCGGCGGCCGCGAGGGTCTCAGCGAGGAACTCCTCCCAGGTGCGACGACCCCCGGCCTGACCCGGCGCCAGGATTGCCCCCCCTCGGATGGCCCGAGCGGCGCCCCCAGGTATCCGAAGCGGGAGCGTAAGGCGGCGACGGTGAGTGGCTTCAAGGTAGCCGCGGACCAGCTCCTTCATGGTGTACACGCGGGGGCCGGCCACCTCGCCCGCCGGTCCCACGGGCGGACCTGCGGCGAGCACGGCCAAGCGCTCGGCCACCTCGGCGGCGTCGATCGGCTGAAACCGGTAGCCCGAGGCCACCGGGATAACCGGGAGTTTGACCATCATGCGCACCACCAGCAGGCAGGCGTCGAAGAACTGGGTCGCGCGCAGCGTAGTCCAGGGAATGCCGGCCTGCGCGATCATCCGTTCCACCTCGACCATGAGCGCGAAGTATCCGGATGTCATGCGATCGATCCGGCTCCTGACTGGCACGCGATCCGCACCGACGACGGACACCCCGATCAAGTGGCGCACCTGCGCCACCGAAGCGCGCTCCACCAGGTTGCGAACCATCGCCCGGTTCTCGGCGAACTTGGTGGAGGCCGCGCAGTGGACTACGATCTCCGCCCCCTCGACCGCTGCCGCGACTCCCTCGTCCCTGGCAATGTCCCCGAGCCGGTAGTCGACTCCCGACTCGCCGTCGGTGGTGTGCCGGGTGAGCACCCGGACCTGGTGACCTGCCGTCCGCAGGAGCGGGACCACATGGCGGCCGAGCCGTCCCGTGCCTCCGGTTACGAGGATTGTGGCCATGATGGGCTCCTCCGTGACTCAAGCATTTGGGCGTCCCGTCACACTCCGGGCGGCGCGCGTGTCGTAACCAAGGACACGGGAGGAGGCAACTACGTGACGACGGCCGGGCGGGACCAGGTGACCGAGTGGTTCGACACCCACCGCGGGCAGCTCCGAGGGCTTGCCTACCGCATGCTGGGCTCGCTGAGCGATGTCGACGACGCTCTCCAGGAGACGTGGCTACGGGCCAGCCGCGCGGACCCGAGCAGTGTCGAGAACCCCGGGGCCTGGCTGCGGACGATCCTCGCCCGAGTGTGTCTCAACATGTTGCGGGCTCGCGGCTCCCGCCGCGAAGAGCCGCTCGACCCGTACCTCCCCGAACCCGTCGTGTCTCCGTTGTCAGACGGTGACCCCGAGGGACAAGCGCTGCTCGCGGAATCGGTCGGGCTAGCGCTTCTTGTCGTCCTGCGCACTCTCACCCCGGCGGAGCGGTTGGCGTTCGTGCTGCACGACGTCTTCGACGTCTCCTTCACGGAGATCGCTCCGATCCTCGAGCGGACCCCCGCTGCCGCCCGTCAGCTGGCCAGCCGGGCTCGCCGTCGCGTCCAGCGCGCTCCCAGCGTCCCAGACGTCGACCTCAGCAGCCAGCGGCGGATCGTGGACGCCTTCTTCGCCGCCGCCCGGAGTGGGGACATGGACGGTCTCGTCACCATCCTCGACCGCGATGTCGTACTTCGCGCCGACTTCGGCACCGGCCGGCCCCTCGTTGCCCGTGGCGTGGCTGATGTCACTCGGTACGCCAGGGCTCCGCGGGGAGCGGAGGCAATCCCGGCCCTCGTCAACGGCGGTGCGGGCGCGGTGATCGTCCGTTCTCGGCGGATCTTCGCGGTGCTGGCATTCTCGGTGCAGCGGGGACGGATCATAGAGATCTACGGCTACGGGGGCCCGGAGCGTTTACGGCACATCGACCTCGCGACCCTGATCGGGGCGATCGACCAGCTCCCGGATGGGGGAGACCGGGAGCCGGATTCCAGCCTTGCGCTGGGCTGAGGTCTTCGCACGGCGCTCAGCGGAGAATGGTTGGTCGATCTCCGTGCTGACTCGGGATACTCGGGCTTCCCGGAGTGGAGGTAGGGCCGAGCGGAGGGGGCATCAACGGAGGCTGACCTTGCCACGCCCAACCCGGGGCCGCGGCGGTGTCCCTCGACACCTTCTGGTCCCCGTTGACCGCCATCGGCGCCGCCTCCATAGCTTTGGTGGACGCGCGCGGTGTGAAATGCCCACTGCATGGCGCCGAGGCCTCCGGGGTGGGCCCCACGGTCAGCAATGAGGTAGGGGAGGGAGGCTGGCGACTTTAAGTATCGAGCTCGTGTACAGGGGTCTGATCTTCCGCGTCAGGGGGCTGGGACTCCACGTTGGAGTGCCTGGCACCGCTGGCAGAGTCGCCAATGCGCCGCGCGAGCCGTCCCGCGAGCCAATCTGATCTCAAGAACGGGGGCCACCGGAGGCCCTGGTCGGGAAGGGCGGATTCGAACCGCCGACCTCACGGTCCCGAACCGTGCACTCTAACCTGACTGAGCTACTTCCCGCGGGGCCACAGTATATCCAAGCCGAAGGGGGCTCCCCTCCACCGTACACTCAACCCAGTGCCCATCTACCTGGTGCGCCATGGCGAGACCGCCTGGACTCTGACCGGGCGTCACACCGGCGCCACCGAAGTGCCGCTCACCGCTGAGGGGGTGGTCCAGGCGGAGGGGCTGCGGGCCCTCCTGGGGGGGCTGTCCTTCGATCGGGTGTTGGTCAGCCCCCGAGAGCGCGCCCGCCGCACGGCCGAGCTGGCGGGTTTCGCGGGCCGGTTCGAGGTGGCGCCATCGCTGGCCGAGTACGGGTACGGGGAGTACGAAGGGCTCACCAGCGCTGAGATCCAGCTGCGCCGGCCGGGCTGGGAGCTTTGGCGCGACGGCTGCCCCGGGGGCGAGACTCCGGACGAGGTGCTGGAGCGTGCGCGGCGGCTCCTCGGGGAGCTCAACCCGGCGCCGGCGGCGCGCACCCTGCTATTCGGACACGGGCACATCCTGCGGGCTGTGGCGGCCGCGTACCTTGGCGAGCCCGTCGGCATCTGCCGACATCTCATGGTCAAGGTGGCGTCGGTCTCGGTGCTGGGCCAGGAACATGGCCTGCCTGCTATCGAGAGCTGGGACCTCGTGCACGGGCCGCTCAGGCCAGCCGCGGCTGGGTGACCAGCCGGTCGAGGAGGGCCGGCCGCTTCGCCAGCTCCCGAGCTGCCCTGGCGACGGCGAACTCGTACACCGGCGATACCCGAAGGGCTCTGGGCAGGACCGGACCCATGGTGCGCAGGGAAACCCTGAGGCCGCCGTGGGCCAGCTCGTGGGCAGGGGTCCAGGCGATCCCGTAGTGGCGGCGAATGGTCTTAGGTAGCAGGCCGGCCGTGATGAATCCGGTGAGCTCGGCAAGGCCTCTCGGCCCTCGCATCCCGAGCCGCGGGACCAGGATCACGTCCGCCACGGCGCGCGATCCGGCGCTGGGCACGGCCACCCCCCGGCGCACCAGGGCGTCCATCCAGGAGCGGAGGTCGGTGATGCCCGTCCAGCCGGAGCCCTGGGGAAGCCCCATCATCCGCACCACCTGGTCCCACTCCCGCACGAACCGGTCCTGCTGGCGTGAGCTGAGGCCCCCGACCATCGCATTGTGGGTGGCCAGCATGGAGTCCACCAGGGAGGCGTGCACCCAGAGCACCAGGTCAGGGTCCTGGGCGCGGTACCCCGAGCCGGCCTGCCAGGTCGGGGTGGCGTGCTCGGCGGGGATCGTCCCCACCACCCTGCGGTGCCTGCGGTTCACTTCGCCGGTCGCCTGTCGAGCCTCGTCGGCGGTTCCGAACACCACCGAGGTGACCCATGCCACGGTCCGTTGGAAGCGGCCCACCGCGTCGTTGGCGAAGTCGCTGTGGTCCAGCGCTCCCTGGGCCACCAGCGGGTGGGCCACCTGGAGAAGGAGCGCCCGCGACGCCCCGAGGAGCAGGAGCGGCTCCCGCATCACCCTCCAGGTGACGCTGCCTGCCCCGAAGAGGCCGGGGTCGGGGTCGGTGGAGCGCAGCGGGAAGGGCCCCGCCGGGGGAAGGCCGTTGGCCAGGAGCCAGAGCAGGCTCTCGCGGGAGGGGATCTTGACTTCCATGAGATCGAGGGTACCGGGGCGGCCCGGGCGACTTCCACCCTGACTTGGCCCCATGAGGTTCTCCTTGACGGGCCGGCCGGGCCTCCGTATGGTCGGCGGCATGGCCCAGGCCCTGATCGACCAGTTGCTTCTGCCCCTTGAGCCGATGATCGGCACCTGGGAGGGCGAGGGTCGCGGCCTCTGGTCGAATCCGCCATTCCGGTATCGGGAGACGTTCACCCTCGCCCCGGTGCCGGACCGGGCGCTGCTCACCTGGGACCAGCGCACGGTGGCGGTCGAGACCGGGTCGCTCAGCCACTCCGAACGCGGCTACCTCCGTCTGCTCCCGGGCCGAGAGGTGGAGCTGGTGTTGGCGATCCCCGCCGGGTACACCGAGCTGCACCGGGGCAGGGTGGCCCACGGCTCGCTGGAGCTGCGCCTCGTCCAGCTCGGGGTCTCGCCCTCGGCCCGGCGCCTGGACCGGGTGGAGCGACGGCTGGGCCGGCGCGGTGGGGAGCTGTGGCACGAGGTCGCGATCTCGGTGGGGGAGGGATCGGCCGCGCCCCACGTCAGCTCCCGTCTCCACCGCGTCGCATGAGGGAGGGCGCGGTCGGGGTGGGGGAGGTGGAGTGGGCCAGGGCCCGGGAGCTGGACGCCAGCGATCCCCTGGCCGCGGCGAGGGACCAGTTCGGGGAGACGCCAGGCGACTCCGTGTACCTGGATGGCAACTCGCTGGGGATGCTGCCCCGCCGCTCGGTGGCCCGGCTTCGCCAGGTCGTGGAGGAGGAGTGGGGCCGAGGCCTGGTCGGGTCGTGGGACCGCTGGATCGACCTTCCCTTCCAGGTGGGCGATCGGCTCGGCCAAGCGCTGCTCGGGGCGGACGCCGGGGAGGTGGTGATGGCCGACTCCACCTCGGTGAACCTGTACAAGCTCGCCGCCGCTGCCGTCGGCGCCCGTCCCGGGCGGACGGTCGTGGTCACCGACCGGCGCAACTTCCCCACCGACCGCTACCTGCTGGAGGGCCTGGTCCGGGGCCGGCCCCTGGAGCTACGCCTGGTCGAGTTCGACGAGGTCGAGGGGCCGACCGCGGAGCGCGTTCGGGCGGCGGTCGACGGGGATACGGCTCTGCTCAGCCTCTCCCACGTCGACTACCGCTCGGGGGCCATCGCGGACATGGCGGGGATCAGCGCGGTGGCCCACGCGGCCGGTGCCCTGACCCTCTGGGATCTGAGCCACTCGGTGGGGGCTGTGCCCATCCAGCTGGACCGCAGCGGAGCTGACCTGGCCGCCGGGTGCACCTACAAGTACGTCAACGCCGGCCCCGGGGCCCCCGCCTTCCTGTACGTCCGCCGGTCACTCCAGGCGGAGATCAGCCAGCCGATCTGGGGGTGGTTCGGGAAGCGGCAGATGTTCGCCATGGATGAGGGGTACCGCCCGCGCGACGGCGTCGGGTCCTTCCTCTCCGGCACCCCGGCGGTGCTGGGCCTGGCGCTGGTCGAGGAGGGAGTGCTGCTCCTCGAGGAGCTGGGTATCGAGCGGATCCGCGCCAAGAGCATCGCTCTCACCTCGTACCTGGTCGAGCTCTGTGACCGTCACCTCGCCGGGCTCGGGTTCGAGCTGGCCAGCCCCCGCGCCGCCGACCGCCGCGGGTCCCAGGTGTGCCTCCGCCACGCGCGCGCGCAGGCGATCTGCCGGGAGCTGGGGGAGAGGTGGGGCGTGGTGGCTGACTTTCGGGCACCCGACCGCCTCCGCCTCGGCTGTGCCGCGCCCACCACCTCCTTCGCCGACCTGGCGCTGGCGGTGGAGCGCATCGCCCAGGTCTCGGACCTGGGCGAGGGGCCGAGCAGCCCCAGCCCGGCAGGGGGGGCTGCGGGAGCTACCGAGCGAGGCTGAGGCTACCCAGCCAGCTCCAACCCCCGGTCAACCACCAGGGCGCTGGGCCCGGCGTCGACGCCGGAGGCGGCGCCCGGACGTCGCAGCTAGGCTGTGCGGCCGATACCACGATCCCACCGCGGCGAGGATGGCTCCCCCCGGTCAGCCGGCGGTGGCCGCCGGGGTGGGCCGGGGCGGGGTTCGGCGCCCGGCGATCCAGAAGAAGCCCCCGACCGCCGCCAGGACGTAGACGAGGTAGGCGAGGAGCTGCAGGGGGGTGGGCTGGGCGGCGTATCCGAGGAAGGTGTGCAGGACATCGCCCACAGCCCCTTGCTCGCTCAGCTGGGCGGAGGTGTTCCAGAGGGGGTGGAGGAGGAAGGGCAGCCAGCCGAGCTGCTGGAGGTTCTCCACCGCGTCGGCCAGCAGCCCCGCCGCGAACAGCATGAGGAGCGAGCCCACGACCTGGAAGAACCGGCCGAGGTTGATGCGGTGGCCGAGCCGATAGATCGCGAAGGCGACGACAAGGGCCCCCATGGTCCCCAGAGCAGCGCCCAGGGCCGCGGCCGGCACCGACCCCGCAAAGCTGCCCTGGCTGCCCGAGGCGGCGAAGAAGATGGCCAGGGTGAAGACCACCGTCTCCAGCCCCTCCCGACCCACGGCCTGGAAGGAGACCAGCGCCAGGCTGAACCTGGCCCCCCGGCCCATCGCCCGGTCGGTCCTCTCCCGCAGCTCCCGCGATAGGGTGCGGGCGTGGGAGTGCATCCAGAAGGTCATGCAGGTGAGCACCCCGCATGCCAGGAGGTAGGTGCCGGTTTCGAAGATCGCTTGTACCCGCGATCCCTCGTACGAGTGGATGAGCAGGAAGGCGGCGGCTCCGCCGCCGAAGGCCAGCACCAGGGCGGCTCCCACCCCCAGGTAGACGTCGCGGAAATGCTCCCGGTGGCCGCTTCGGGCCAGGTAGGCGAGGAGGATCGCGATGATCATGCTGGCCTCCACCCCCTCCCGGAGGAAGATCACGAAGGTCGGCAGCATCCGCAGCACTCCTCTGAAGCCGGCCGGTGGCTCCGCCCTGGGCCCGAGACTCCCCGGCCCTGGGATCGCCTAAGCCTATGGACGCTAAATCCAACCTGTCAAGTCGGAATAAGCCGGCACCACCGCGGCGGCCGACAGCCCCCCGGCTCTGACCCGTCACCAGGGCCCGGCTGCCTAGGTCCCCAGCCCCTCTCCTCCGGCCGATCAGGTGGGGTCGGCGCACCCCCCGTCGCCGGGGTGATGGGTGGGCGCCGCGGGCTGGTCAGCCCGGCGGCGCCGTGAGCTCGCCGGACGCCGGGTCCCCTGGGACGCGACGGTCTGACCGCTGTGAGTGATGGTCGGGGTGACCTCGGGCCGGAGCTTGAGAGAAGCCGTTGCGCTTCTCCAAGTGGGGGGCGGCGGCGCCGGGACCAGGACCGCCTTGGCGGTCCCTTGCGACCTCAGCTCTCCTCTGGGGGCTCGTACGGACGGTGGAGGTCGCGCAGGAACTCCTCGTACTCGGCCTCGCTGAGCCATTCCTCGGTGCGCAGCTGACCGCCATGCAACCACCCCCAGCTCATCGCCGCGGCTCCGAGGAGCAGCACGCCGGCGCCGATGTCGGCGAGCGAGAAGCGCCGGGTGGCCACCGGGATGGCGATGAGGAGGACGGCCACGATCCCGTAGACGACCCAGGTCCCGACCTCGGTGCGGGTGAAGCGGGGAATCGGGCCGGGCCCGGGCGCTCTGGGGTTCGACGGCATCCGGCGATGGTACCGCCGTCTGCCGCCCCGTTTGGACGCGACTCCTCGCCGGACCGTCTGGAGCCACCAATATGCGGATGGAGCATGCGAATATGCTATCCAACACTTGACATATCGGCAGAGCTACGTCACAATCACGACCATGAGTGATGAAGACGCGATTCAGGAGCTCCTCCGCCGCGTGGCGGACGGCAGCATCAGTCCCGAGGATGGTGCGGCTCGGCTGGCCGAGCTGCGCCAGCGTGCGCCGGTGACCTTGACGGAGCAGCCGGTGGCGCGGGTGCGCGTGACCGGGCTGGTCCACCCGACCCGAATCCTGGGCGACCCCGAGGTCAGGGACGCGGTGGTCTCCGGACCCCACCAGGCCACTCGTGAGGGAGACACCCTGGTGGTGCGGGGGATGCCAGTGGGTGAGCACGGCGGTTGGTTCTCATTTCGCTGGCCGGAACGGGTCCCGTTCGGGGCCGGGGAGCATCCCCTGCGCCCGATCGTGATCCGGATGAACCCCGCCCTGCCGCTCGACGTGGAGATGGCGGCGGGCATCCTCACCGTCCAGGGGGTGCACGCCCCGATCCACGCGGACATCCAGGCGGGCAGCGCCAAGCTGGAGGGGGTGACCCACCCTCTCGACCTCAAGGTGACCTGGGGCACCGCGGCGGTCGAGGGTGTCCTGCGCGAGGGGGTCTCCCGGGTACGCTGCGATGCCGGCACGGTCAGGGTGGTTCTGGGGAGCGGCTCCAGCGTCCGGGTGGTGGCCCGCAGCACCCTGGGGAAGATCACCCTGCCCGGGGACGAGGCCGGCCTGGCGGCCGGCTGGACCATGGGCGGGGAGGCCAGGCAGGTGACCGTGGGCGAGGGCACGGCGGAGCTTCAGGTCGAGGCCACGACCGGGGCGGTGTGGGTGGAGCGGGAATGAGCGCCACCGAGCATCGGCCACCCCGTGACTGCCCGGTTTGCGGCGAGGCGCTGCGCCTCACCCGGCTCAGCTGTCGCTCCTGCGGCACCGAGCTCACCGGCGACTTCGAGGCCTGCGAGTTCTGCGCCCTCGGCTCAGAGGACCGCGAGCTGCTCAAGGTGTTCCTCGGCTCCCGGGGCAACATGAAGGCCCTGGAGCGAAGTCTGGCGGTCAGCTACCCCACCGCTCGGGCGCGCCTGGATGCGGTGCTGACCAAGCTGGGGATCGAGCCCGGGGGCCCGGCCCCGGCCGAGGGGCCGCTGGACCTGCTCCAGGCGCTGGCCCGCGGCGAGGTCTCGGTGGAGGAGGCGCGCTCGGGGCTGGACCAGGGGAGCTAGACACCCAAGCGGCCAGGCAACTCAGCGGAAGCCGTACAGCCCCTCGTGGAAGTCCCCGGTGGTGGACCAGCGCCGGATCACCCGGTCCACCACCTGGTCGTCGATGAGCGCTTCGCCCATCTGTCGGGCGTTGCCCTCGACCGCCTCCAGCACCTGGCCCTTGACGAAGTCCGGGACGCGATCGAAGCGCGCCCGCGCCGAATCCGTCCAGGGGAGCTCCGTCTCCCGGCGCTCCTGGATGGCGTGGGAGACCTCGCCCCACATCTGGTACTTGACCGCCATGATCTCCGGCGTGATGGTGGTCCCCAGCCCCTTCTTCAGCGCGGTCCACTCCACCCGCCAGCGGGTCAGTTCACGGCAGAACGCCGGCACCTCCTCGAGCCTCCGCTCTGCCGCCTCGGTCCAGGTGAACTGGGGTAGCCCGGTGCGATCGCTGAGCGGGTGGCCGTATCCGAGCTTCTTGCCGAGGCTCTCGACGAACTTCGACCCGATCTCATCGAGTCCGCGCTGCTGGGCGCGCTGCTCGGCGGCTCGGACCGCCATCTCCTCCGCCCGGGACGGATCCAGGTGGCTGGCCGGTGCCGCCTGCCGGGCCCGGCGCATCGCCTCCAGGTGAGCCTCCAGATTCCACTCCGGTCCGCCGGCCCCATGAGGCACCGGGCAGGCGCTGGCGTCGCCGCTCGCCATCTGCCCCTCGGGGACGGGACATCCGCCGCTCACCGGCTCCGCCATGGTCAGTCCTCCTCAAGCTGCTGCTCTGGGCGGCAGCCCCGGTCCACTTCGCCGCTGCTCGCCAGCAACCGCTCCAGGACCTCCTGGAGGCGGCCGAGCTGCTCCGAGTCTAGGGGGTCGGCGAAATGCTCTTGGATGGAGCGCAGGTGGGTCGCGGACGCCCTGGCCAGCCGCTGGGCACCCTTTGCGGTGAGGACCGCGAAGGCGCCCCTGGCATCGCTGGGACAGATCTCCCGCCGCACCAGGCCGGCCGCCTCCATCCGCTCCACAAGGCGGGTGAGCCCGCTCCGGCTGAGCAGGACCAGGTCGGCGAGCTGAGCCATCCGCAGCCGCCCGTCCGGGGCGGCCTGGAGCTGGACCAGGACGTCGTACTCGCCGAGCGGCAGGCTCTCCGCGGCCAGGAGCTCGCGCTCCATCGCCCTGGTCAGCGTGGCGTGGGTGCGGAGGAGTGCCTGCCAGGCGGCCAGGGCAGCGGGATCGACGGCGGCGCTCTGAGGTGATTGCATGGTCAAGTATCTCGCGTATATAATTGCGTCAACAATTATGACGCCTTGAGGCGGCTCGACATGGAGGATTGTGCATGACCTGGAAGCTGGACACGGCGCACTCGGCGATTGAGTTCTCGGTGCGCCACATGATGGTGAGCACCGTCAAGGGCAACTTCAAGGACTTCAGCGCCGAGCTGGAGCTGGACCCCGACGACCTGACCCGCAGCTCGGTGAAGGCGGTGATCCAGGTGGCGAGCATCGACACGAGGGAGCCCCAGCGCAACGCGCACCTCGTCTCCGCCGACTTCTTCGAGACCGAGAAGTATCCGGAGATGGTCTTCCAAAGCAGCAGGGTTGAGTCGGCGGGAGGTGACCGGTACCGGGTCGTCGGCGACCTGACGATCAAGGGGACCACCCGCTCCATCACCCTCGACGTCACCTTTCTCGGCCTGCAGACCAGCCCGTACGGGGTCAAGGCGGCCGGGTTCGAGGCCGCGGCCAAGATCAGCCGCCAGGACTTCGGGCTCACCTGGAATGTGGCCCTGGAGACCGGCGGGGTGCTGGTGGGCGACGAGGTGAAGATCTCGGTCGACGCCGAGGCCAACCTGGTGGTCGAGGAGCCCGCCGCCGCCAACTCCTGATCCGCCGGGGGCGGGTTCCCCCTCCCTTGGGCGCGGCCCTCGGGAGAGGGGACCCCGGCCCATCGGGGGAGCGGACAGTTCAGCCCTCCAGCTCCTCCTCATCCTCCTCGTCGGTGACCTCCGCGAAGGTCGCCCCGGGGGCCAGCCTCTCCGGGCAGAGGACCCCCACCAGGTGGGCGGACTCGTGCTGGACGATGCGTGCCAACCACCCCTCGAAGGTCCGCATCACCCCCCTCCCCTGGAGGTTCCGGTAGCGCACCGTGGTGGTCTCGAAGCGCCGCACCGTGCCCGCCCGCCCGGGCAGCGAGAGGCAGCCCTCCCGCGCGTCCACCTCGCCCTGGCCGGCCAACCGCACCGGGTTGCAGATGGTGAAGCGCTGTCCCTCGTACACGATCACCGCCAGCTGCAGGTTGAGCCCCACCTGCGGCGCCGCCAGGCCCACCCCTTGCCACTCCACGCAGCGCTGGTACATCTCGGCCACCAGGGAGCGCAGCTCGGAGTCGAAGTCCCGCACCCGCTCGGCCCGGTGGTGCAGCACCGGGGCCGGGTCGGTCACCAGGTGAAGCGGAGAAGGAAACTTCACCCCGGGATCTTCTCAGTCCGGGCTCCCATCGCGCCCAGGAGGCGGAGGGCCCGGCGCCGGGTGATCTGGGGTTGCGCCAGTTGCTCCCCGAGGGAGGTGAGCACCTCTCCGGCCACCCCTGGGCCGAAGGCGCGGTGGCAGAGGTCCAGCACCCGCAGCTCCTCCTCCCGCAGCGGTCGCAGTTGCACCACCGCGCGGGCCAGGACCGCGTCCCGGCGGAGCTTGAAGCCGACCCCGACCAGCTTTCGGCCGCCGACCGAGAGGTCGCTGAAGCCAGGGCACCAGGCCCCCTCCACCCGGCCGCGGTCCAGCCGCAGCGGGGAGAACCGGGCCTCGAGCCAGCCCCGCACCACCTCCAGGACCGCGTCCAGTGGCCGAGGCGTTCCCTCCCGGAGGCGTGCGGCGAACAGCACGGACAGCCAGGAGGGACCGCCGGGACCGATCGTCCCCCCGATGGGGCTCAGCCGTACCTCCCCGACCCCCGGGATCCCCGTGATCGCCTCCACCACCCCGCGCCGCCTGGTGAGCGCCGGTCCGAGGGTCACTCCGCGACGGCTGAGGAGCGGCAGCAGCCGGGCGTGGAGGGGAGTGGAGGGCACCAGGTCGAAGAGGGAGTCGTCGGCCAGCTGGGGGTCGCGCTCGCCCACCGCGGGGAGGATGGTGAGCTCCCATTCGGAGGGTCCGGGAATCACTCCCGGTGGGGCAGCAGGCGGCCGCCGCCCTCGCCCGCGGGGTGATCCGGGGCGGCCTCGAGCAGGGATGACAGCGTCTGCAGGGAGTGGTTGGCCTGCAGCTCCAGGATTCCGCTGATCCCGAAGCGGGCGGCGATCAGCCCGAGGGGCCCACCCGGGAGCTGATACGCGAGTCGTTGGGATACCGCGGTCGCGCCCCGCCCCGCCGGCTCGCAGAGGATCTCCAGCTGGGCGGTGGCTCCCATCGCCTGGCCGGAGCTGGAGAGGCGCCGCGGCCACTCGCAGCTGCCGATCACCCAATGGCTGTCCGCCAGCCGGCCGCCGGCGACCAGCCGGATGCGCAGCCGGTCCCCCTCCTGCACCGGGCGGTGCCGAACCCCACTCACCTCGCGCACTCCGAACATCCAGGACGGGGCGTTGGCGATGTCGGAGATGTACTCGAAGACGCGCTCGGGCGGGACGTGGATCAGCCGTCGGGCGCGGGCCTCAGGCATGGCTTCGCTGCTGCGTATGCATGTGCGAAATGGAGGATATCCCGTACCGTGTGGAGCGATGCGCCTGAACGGGTTGGATCAGCTCGACCGGTTCCTGCAGTGGGACCTGGTGACGCTGAATCCCTGGCGGACCCCGGTCTGGGCGGCGGTGGGCGCCCGGCTGCTGCCGGATACCGCCGAGATCTGGACCTCGACGACCGTCGGCTTCACCTCCAAGGTCCGCAACCTCACCATCCATCCCCGGGTGGCGATCATGCGCTGGGCACCGCCGGAGCCGGCGGTGGTCATAAGGGGGGAGGCCTCGGTGGTCTCCGGGGACGGCACCGAGAACCTCGCCCAGCTCTTCCGGCTCATGGGCGGCCCGGGGGCGCAGCGGGAGTTCTTCGGAGTCAGCTCGGAGCACCCCCTCTGGCGTCGCCTGTACGGCGAGTACTGGCGGCGGGTCCTCATCCGGATTCGGGTGGTGGAGGTCTGGCGCGAGGGCGAGGAGGGCTGGCTCTCGACGCGCCACGGTTCCTTCCACGGCCCTCGGGAGCGCCCGGCACCGACCCCGGTCGGCCCGCCATCCCGGCGGGCGGCCTCGGGGCGGCTGGAGACCCCGGGTCTGCAGATGGTGGCCGACGGCATGCCGGCAGCGCTGGCCGTCTTCGATCCCCGCTCCGGGGCGCCCCTCGCCCTTCCCACCGAGGCCCGGCTGGTGGCCGGCCGGATCGAGGTGCGGCCGCCGGCTTCGATCCCGACGCGGCTGCACCGGCGCTCCTCACTGGTGGTTCGGGTGGTGGACGACTCATACGAGATGGCCCGGATGGTCGGCTGGATCGGCACGCTCGAGCCCGGTTCCGGCTGGCGCCAGTTCCTCCCCCGCTCGGTGTACGGATTCGTCAAGCCGCCGGGGTTGGTCCCGGATGTGGCGGCGGGCCTGGCCGCCGCGGTCGCCGCCGCCGGGGACCGCTCGGAGGTGAGCCGGCCCCGGGTGCGGCACTCGGCCCAGCTGGCGGGTGGCAAGACGGTCCCCCGGCTGCGCCTCTCCGCCCGGGCCTGGGGCGCCCTGGAGCGGCTCTTCAGCGAAGCCGCCGCCGCCGCCCCGATGCTCTCCGCGGCGGCCGCGATCAGCCCGGACCCGGCGGCTCGGGCGCAGCTCGCGCTGCTGGCCCAGCGGGCGACGATGGAGCGGGACTTCGCGCATTCGCTGCTGCTGCGCGGACACCGGCCGGTGCCGCCCCTGCGCCTGGCAGGCATCGCGCTGGCCGCCCGGCCGCGGGGGACCAGAGCGCTGGCCGAGGCGCTCCGAAGGGATCGTGACCGGGAGCGCTGGCGGGCCCAGCTGCGCTCTGAGCTGCCGCCCCTGCTGACCTTCGGGCTGCCCGCACGCGAGGCCTCGGACAACGCCGCGGCGCCGGAGTCGCGGTCGCTGCTGGGGGCCGCCGCTCTGAGCGCCGCCGAGTCGGTGGTGGCGGTCGCCGACCGCCTGCTGGCCCGGCTGGGCGGACCCAGGTGAGTGCCGGCCGGAGCTGGGCGCTCGGGGCGGCCCTGCTGGCGCAGATGGTGGCGGCCCGGGAGGCCCAGGCCCACCCGGCGCGGTTCTGGCCCCTCATGGGCGGATCCCTCTGCCTGGCCGGGCTCGTCACCCTGCCCGAGGAGCGTCGCGAGCTGGGAGCCCCGACTCCCGGCTGGGCACTGGCGGCGGTCGCGGTGGGGGCCGGCCTCCACCTCCTGGTGCGCGCCGGAGCGCTCCTCCTGGGGGGCGGACCACGGCTGCGGGACCACCTTGAGCGGGTCCGTGCCGGCGCCCACTCGGTGCCGGCCCCGCTGGCCGCCGCCCTCGCCGTCCCGGCGGCGGCCGGCGAGGAGCTGTACTGGCGGGGGCTGCAGCCCGGGCCGCGGTTCGGGGGGGAGGTGGTGGGACCGGCGCTCTGGTACGCCGGCTGCCAGCTGCCCTCCGGCAATCCCCTCTTGGCTCTGGGGGCGCTGCCGCTGGGGCTGGCCGGTGGTTGGCTGCGGATGAGATCCGGGTCGCTGATCCCGGCGGTGATCGCCCACGTGGTGTTCTCCGAGCTGACCCTGGTCTGGCCCGGGCTCCCGGCGGCCCCCGGCGCCGCCAGTTCCCGGGTGGCGACAGAGACGTAACCGAAGCGCGAACCAGTTCGCGCCTTCGGCTGCCAAGATCACCGCCGTGGCCACCCTTCTCAACCGGGATCAGGGGGAGGTCCCCTGGGCCGAGCCGCCGCCGACCGCCTCTGAGGTCGGATCGTCGCTCACCGAGGGCGCCGAGCTGGCTCTGCGCCAGCTGCTGGCACCTGAGGGCCTAAAGGTCACCGCCGAGCCGATGCGCCGGCTGGAGGACAGCGCGGTGCTGGCCTACGAGCTGCGCTGGCGGCTTCCGCGGCTCGACGCCCTCCCCTCCCGGGACGACATCTGGGCGGCGGCGGACGCCTCGGGGGTGGCCGACTCCCTCGACGACGCCGTGATCCGCGCCCAGCTCCAGGTGGCAGCCCGGGTCGCTCCGGCCGCGGTCCTGATCAACCTCACCTCCCGGCGGCGGAGCCGCCCGGGACTGGGCGCCCTGCTCGGCCGGCTCCTGAAGGAGGCCGGGGTACCCCGGTCCCGGGTGGTCTGGCAGCTCAGTGAGCAGGACGAGTTCGAGACCGCAGCGCCCACCGCAGAGCTGGCTCTGGACCTCCGGCTGCGCGGGTACCGGGTGGCCCTGGCCGAGGTCGGGGACGGCCGGATGCGGGTCTCGGTCATGGCCCGGGTCATCCCCGACCTGCTCCACCTCGACCGCAGCCTCGTCGATGGGCTGGGGCGCGAGCCGGGGTTGCAGGCGGCCACCCGGGCCCTGCTGGAGTTCAGCCGCACCACCGGGGCGATCCTCCTGGCGGGTGGCATCTCGACCCGGGAGGAGCTGCACGAACTGCAGTCGCTCGGGGTGGAGTTTGGCCACGGGCCGCTCTTCGGCATCGCCCCGGTGGTGGCGGGCCCGGGGGCTGTCGAGCTGCTGCCGCCGCGTGAGGTCCTCGACCTCGCCCAGACCGTGCCGTCCGCCCCCCGGGTGGAGCTGAACGAGCATCCTCCAGAACGCGCCCACCGGGCGGTGCAGTTCACTCTCGCCGAGGCGCTCGGCCACGCCGCCCGCTCCTTCCAGGCGGAGCAGGACCCTCAGCAGGTGTTGGAGACGGCCGCCGACCAGCTGGAGCGGCTGGTCCCTTGCGACGGCCTGGCGATGTATCAGGCCGACTGGGACGCGCTGCGCTTCCGCCCCCTCCTGGCGCGCTCCCCGGTCGAGGACTCATACGTGGCGGGGGTCATGGGCCACACCTTCCCCATCGGGGCCGGCATCACCGGCTGGGCCTTCGACCTCGGCTCGCCCCAGCTGATCAGCGACGCCGACTCCCATCCCGCCGCCGGGCACGTGCCCGGCACCGCCCCCGACGACGAGTCGATGCTGGTGATCCCCATGGTGGCCGGCGACCACCGCCTCGGGGTGGTGAACGTGACCCGCTTCCGACGGGACGCGTTCACCGCCGAGGAGCTCACCATGGCCAGCCTGGTTGTGCACATGGCCGCCGCCGCCTGGCGCAACGCCCAGCTCTACTCGGAGCAGCTCCAGCACGCCATCACCGACCCCCTCACCGGTCTGCTCAACACCCGCTGGCTGCGGGACGCGGGTCGGCGGGAGCTGGCCCTCGCGGAACGGTCCGGCCGGAAGCTCATGCTGCTCATGGTCGACCTGGACAAGTTCAAGCTGCTCAACGACAGCTGCGGGCACGCGGCGGGCGACGCCGCCCTGCGGGCGGTGGCGCTGGAGCTGCAGCATGCGGTGCGGGCCGAGGACGCGGCGGTGCGATACGGGGGAGAGGAGTTCGTCCTCCTGCTGCACAACGCAGGGGTCGAGGGGGCGGCTCGGGTGGCCCGTCAGCTTCGCAACCGGCTGGCCCGCATCCCTCTGCCCCAAGGGGCCGCCATCCCCAAGGTGACCGCCTCGATCGGGATCGCCGCCTTCCCCGACCATGGGCGCACGGTGAGCAAGCTCCTCGGCGAGGCCGACGCCGCGATGTACACCGCCAAGCGTCAGGGCGGCAACCGGGCCGTCATGGCCTGAGGGTCAGCCGGCCTCCTTCTCCGCCGCCAGCGCCGCCAGCGCCCGCTCGGTGGCATCCAGGACCGCGAGCAGCGCCACCAGCTCCTCCCGGCGGAAGTGGGAGAGCACCCGCCCCGCCACCTCGCGCCGAAAGCCGGCGGCGTCCCGGGCGGCTACGACGCCCTTCTCGCTGAGCCGGACGTGGACCAGGCGGCGGTCGTGGGCGTCGCGGTCCCGCGCCGCCAGGCCGTGATCCTCGAGCCGGTCCACCATGAGGCTCGCCGAGGGCAGGCTGACCCGGAGCCGCTCCGCCAGCTGACCGACGGTCTGCGGCCCCAGCTCCTGGAGGACCATGAGCAGGTGGAGCTGTGCGGACGACAGGTCGCGGCGCTCCAGGTGCGCCGCGGCGCCCTGGCGCCAGTGCCGGCACACCATCGCGTCCAGCCCCTCCAGCGCCTCGGCCAGGAGCTGCTCGCGGGTCCCGCCCGCGGTGGCCGCCGCCGTCTGGTCCACCTCAGGGCACCATCACGACGGGGGTGGACTCAGCCTCGCGGCTCGCCTCGGCCTGGGGGGGCGGACTGCCCATGTGGGTGCGCAGGGGCACCTCGCGCATGTAGAGGCTGGCGATCACGGCGAGAATCGTCGCTGCCACCCCGAGCCAGAAGCTGCCGCCGATCGCCTGGGCGAGGCTCTGGTGGATGGCGAAGACGATCGCGGGGACGAAGTGCTGCAGCGCCGGAGGCAGCAGGTGCTGGAGCTGGACGGCGAGGTTCCCCACCCCGGTGAGGCTGCTGCCCCCGCCGCTGCTGAAGTGGGAGTACAGCTGCGCTGGGACCCCGCCCTTGGCCAGGTTCTTGGGCAGCTGGCTGGTGAAGGTGGACGCCAGGTAGGTGCCGGCGACCGCCAGCCCGATCGAACCGCCGATCTGGCGGAAGAAGGTGAGGTTGCTGGTGGCAACTCCCATCAGCCGCTGGGGCACGGCGTTCTGCACCACCAGGGTGTAGGCCGACATGGAGGGGCCGATGCCGACGCCCATCACCAGCATCCAGGCCCACAGGGTCCAGTCCGAGGTGGTGGCGCTCATCTGGGTCATGAGCAGCATCCCGAAGCCGGCGAGGATCATCGCGCCCACCAGCAGCCACTTGTACTTTCCGGTGCGGCTGATGATCAGCCCGGCCAGGATGCTGGTGCCCATCAGCCCGAGGAGGAGGGGCCAGAGCATGTACCCCGAGGCGGTGGCGCTGATCCCCCGCACCGCCTGGTAGTAGCGGGGCAGGAAGATCACCCCGATGAAGAAGGCGAACGAGAGCAGGAACATCGCCGCCTGGGAGGCCGCGTAGGTGCGGATCCGGAAGAGGTCCAGGGGCACGATCGGCTCCGCCACCCGGGACTCGACGAAGAGGAACACGAGGCCCAGCACCACCGACAGGCCGAGGAGGCCGCCCACCTGCCAGGTCATCCACCCCACGGCCTGACCGGAGGCGGTGGTGAGGCCCTTCTCGGTGAGCCCGATCAGCAGGGGGATCACCGCCGCGGTGAAGATCAGGGTGCCAAGGTAGTCGATCTTGGGGCGTGGGCCCTCGGCGCGGTGGTTGGGCAGAATCGTGCCGATCACGGCGAGGGCCACGATCCCGATCGGGACGTTGACGTAGAAGACCCAGTGCCAGCTGATGTTGTCGGTGATGAAGCCGCCGAGGAACGGGCCCACGAGGAAGGCGACCCCGAACACCGCCCCGAAGAAGCCCTGGTACTTGCCCCGCTCCCTCGGGGTGAAGAGGTCGCCGATGACCGCAAGGGAGATCGGGAACAGCGCCCCGGCACCCAGCCCCTGGAGCCCTCGGAAGGCGATCAGCTCGCCCATGTTCTGGGAGAGGCCGGAGAGGGCCGAGCCGACCAGGAAGAGGGAGATGCCGAGGATCAGCATCAGCTTGCGCCCGAAGATGTCGGAGAGCTTGCCGTAGACCGGTACCGTCACCGTGCTGGTCAGCAGGTACGCCGTCACCACCCAGACGTAGACGCTGTTGCCGCCGAGATCGGTGACGATGGTGGGCAGCGCCGTTCCCACCACGGTCTGGTCCAGGGCGGAGAGGAACAGGCCGAGCATCACCGCGCCCACGATGGCGAGGCGAGCGCGCTGCGAGAGCAAGACCGACGGGTGCACCGAATCCATGCTTGAGAAATCCTCCGGGTGGCCCGGCCCCGCGGCCGACGTCGGATAAAGATTAGCTCAGGGCAAATCGTTATGTCAAGGCTAAGTGTCCGGGCGGTGGG
>DAHUYV010000016.1 GCA_027306885.1 Candidatus Dormiibacterota bacterium | reverse complement strand
TACTTACACCACTCTATGGGGCACGACCGAACTGGACCGGGGCGCGCCCCCGCCAGCACCGCCGGTTGACGGATTCGGTCATCGTTCGGGCCAGGGACGCACTGGCGCCCGAGGTCGCGCGCTGCGGGCAGAACGGCGACTGAATCCGTGGGCTCCCACCGGTGGCTCCCGCAGCGACGGCGATGCCCGCGCCGGATCTGCGCCTCTCCCGCGCTCTGGACCACCCGCTAGCCGTGCTGCCCACGTGGCTCCGGCGCCCACCCTGGCCAGACCTGGCCGTCACCTGGAGGAGACAGGCCGCAAGCCGTCTCCACCGCGCCCCGCCGGGCTGAGTTGACCGTGGCAACTTCGCGGAGCGCCGAGGCATCCCGCTCCCACCAGTCGAGCCAGGGACTACCCAGCCTGCGCGTTCTGTACCCGGTGGTTGTGCTCAGTGGCGCGGCCGCCCTGACGGTGGAGATCTGCGCCTCCCGGCTGTTGGCGCCCTTCTACGGTACTTCCACCGTGGTCTGGGCCAACATCATCGGCCTCATCCTCCTCTACCTGTCCGCCGGCTACTGGGTCGGTGGAAGGATCGCGGACCGGCATCCGACCAGCCACTGGCTCGGCGGACTGCTCTTGGCCGCCGCAGCCGCCACCGCCGCGGTCCCGTTCGTGGCCCGTCCCATCCTCGAGCTGGCCCTGCAGGCTCTGACCGGACTGTCGGTCGGCACCACCCTCGCTTCATTCTTCGCCACGTTGCTGCTGTTCTCTGTCCCGGTGACCCTGCTCGGGATGGTCTCCCCCTACGCGGTGCGCCTCGCGATGTCCGATGTCGCGCAGGCTGGCCGGGTTGCCGGGCGGCTCTACGCGTTGTCGACCCTCGGCAGCATCGCCGGAACCTTCATCCCGGCCCTGGTGACCATCCAGTTGGTCGGCACCCAGAGGAGCCTGCTGGGCGCGGCTCTGGGGTGCGCGCTTGCCGCCACCCTGCTGCTGGGCTGGAGGTGGGTCCTGAGCGTGCTCGCCGTGGTTGCCCTGACGGCCCTGCCGCCGGGGCCGGTCAAGCCGATCCCGGGGTTGCTGGCCGAGGCTGAATCGCAGTACCAGTACGTCGATATCGTGCGCAGCCCGGCAGGGGTGAGGTACCTGCAACTCAACGAGGGAATCGTCTCGCACTCGGAGTGGCGCGCCCACTCGGTGCTGACCGGGGGTGAATGGGACATGTTCCTGGTCGCCCCGCCGCTGCTGGACCACCCGGTGCGGCGGGTTCTGGTCATCGGCAACGCCTGCGGGACCATCGCCAGGGCGTACGCCGCCTACTATCCGAGCGCCGCCGTGGATGGGGTGGAACTGGACCCAACTGTGACCCAGCTGTGCCGCCGCTACATGGGTGAGGCCGCGATTCCCAACCTGAAGGTCATAACCGCCGATGGGCGGCCCTATTTGGAGACGACCGGGACGCGCTACGACCTCATCATCGTCGACGCCTATCAGCAGCCGTACATTCCCTTCCAACTCGCGACCAAGGAGTTCTTCCAACTCTGCCAGGACCACCTGACGCCCGGTGGAGCGGTGGCGCTGAACCTTGAACGCCTCCCTGGCAACCCAGCGCTGGACGAGACCCTCGAGAGCACGCTGGCGGCGGTGATGCCGGATGCCTGGAGCTGGCCGGCCCTGCAACTCAATGAGATGCTCATCGCCTTCAATCAGAAGGCGGTGACGGTGCCGCGCTTGCGGACCGGTCTGCCGCCCCAGATCGCATCTCTGGGGCCGCTCTTCACCTCGGAGGTGCGTGCTGCCAGCCGGGCTCAGGAGCCGCTGACCGATGATCGGTCATCGATCGAGTGGCTCACGGATGAGGCGCTCTTCCACTACATCGCCTCCGGGGGCGAGGGCACCGAGGCCCCGCTACCGACCTATCCCGGGTACAGCTAGTCTCCCTTCGCAAGCCCGTCGTCCCAGCCGACGAGGTGACCGAGGCCGGGCGCATCTCGCCTAGCAGCCGGCGCGGGTCGCTGTCCCCTGCTCCGCCTCGTGCCGGGCCAGGGCCGCGTCTCTGCCACAGGTGCAGGTGTCTGACCTGGGCGAGCGGCCCC
>DAHUYV010000165.1 GCA_027306885.1 Candidatus Dormiibacterota bacterium | reverse complement strand
CCGTTGTAGTAGCGGCCGGTGGGCACCGTGCCCGGCTGGCCGGGGTAGTTGGGCACCTGGGACCCCGGTGGGGTCAGGTAGTTGACCGACACGTACCAGGACACGAAGGCGATGCAGGCCTGGTCCGAGGGGAAGCTGGCGCCGTCCCCGAAGGGGTTGGCGTCGTAGGCCTGGAACCCGAACAGGTTGTGCTTGACCAGGTAGAGCGGGGAGGTGCCAAAGCCGGTCTCCAGCGCCGCGTCCGCCACCAGGTAGATCGCCGAGACGTGCTGGGAGGCCTGGGCCTGAAGGAAGTAGCCGGCGTCGGCCGCCAGCGGGGTCCCCTGCAGGAACTCCTGGATCTGGGTCTGGGAGATGCCACTCGGGAGGGTGAGGTTGGTCGAGGTGGAGAAGGGGCCGCTCGGCGGAGATGGGGCCGGGGTCGGGGTGGGGGTGGCCGGCGGGCTGGGGGGCGCGGTCGGCTTCGGAGTCGGCTGGAGCGGCGGGGTGGGGCTGGGCTTGGCACCGGGGGCCGGCGAGGAGGCGGGTGCCGCCGCTGGCTGGGGCGGATTGGCGGCGAGGAAGGCGGCGGCGATCTCCTCCGCCTGCAGCCGGGCGGCGGTCTCCCTCGCTTGACGCTGCCTGACCACCAGCTGGGCCTCGTCCGACTGCTGAGCCCGGACCTCCGCCTGAAGCTGGCGGATCGCCGACTGCTCCGCCGCGGTGAGCCGGGAGAGGGCGATCTGGGTGTCGAGGGCGGAGCTCAGCGAGGAGCTGCCGATGATCTCCAGGATCCCGTCGGGGGCCCCCGTGTATTGGGTGGCTATGAGGGTCGCCAGTTGGGACCGAGCCCGTCCGATCTCGGTCCCTTCCCGGGCCAGCCGTTCCCCAACCGTCTGCACCTGTGCCAGCAGGGAACTCTCCTGGGCCCGGGCCTGGGCGACCATCTGCTTCAGGGTGGTCACCTGGGTGGAGGCGGGAGTGGCCGCCCGGGCCCGGCTGCCCGGAGCAGCGGACACGACGACGACCGCAACCGTACCCGCCGCCAGCAGGGCGACGGCTGACCTCCAGAGCCGGGATTCCCCTTCCACGGAGGCCGATTCTGGTTTCCCCGGGCGGAGATGGTGCCCCCCGTAGCAGCCCCGATGCGGAGCTGTGACGAGGGGACGGGGTCAGCTCGGGCAGCTGGAGGCGGCGGGTCCGGCCGAGAGGGGAGGGGAGGCCGCCATCGCCGGCGAACCGGCGAGCGCCACCAGCGCCACCGGCACACCGGGGGGGAGGCTCACCTGGGGCTGGGCCTCCACCCAGGTGTAGTAGCCGGGAGCGGGGATGCTGCCGGTGGCCACGGTGGTCACCGCCCCGGTGCAGCGGTCCACCTCGTCCAATTTCCACTCCACGATCCCCGCGGGGTGGCTGCCGAGCTGCGCTGTGACGCTGAACTGGCACGCGCTTCCGGTGGCGGCACAGGAGGCGGTGAGCTGCACCTGTTGGATCGGGGGGCTGGAGGGTGGCCCCAGCAGCGGCAACTCCTGGGGGCCGGGGGCGCTGGCGCTGGGCGGGGGCGTCGCCGGCACCGACCCGCCCCCGGGGGTGCGGCCGGAGGCGTGATCCCCGGCGGAGTGGGGGGCGGTCGTGCCGGGCGTGCTGAGGAGGGCCAGGTAGGCGGTGCCGGCCACCAGTAGGACGAGCGCCGCCACCAGCGCCACGGCGGCGTGGCGCCAGCCGCGGGGGGAGGTCGGCCCCACCGCCGGCCGGGCCGAGGGGAAGGTGGAGCTGGGGGCCCCGGGCCCCACCGCGGGCTTCGCAGCCGGGCTGGGTACGACTTCCCGGCCCCGGTCAGCGGCCGGATACGGGGCTGTGGCCCCGGGTGTTGAAGCCGGCCTCGGGGCCGGCGCCGCGGCCGCCGGCAGGCTGGCGCCCAGCGCCGCCAGCTGCCTCCGCACCCGCCGCCATTGGGAGGGGTCGATCCCGGCGGCGCGGCGCCAACGGGCCAGCGCTCCCCGGGCGCGACCGGCGCCGCCGGGCGTCGACCCCAAGGAGTTGGCGATCGACGCCAGCTGCTCGGCGACCCCGGATCCCGATGCCTCCACCGCGCCGCTGGTCACCGCGGCGAGAGCGCCGCTGAGCAGCCGGCCGGCACCCTCCAGGTCCGAGGAGAAGGTCAGCGCCGACGACAGCCCCCAGAGACCGGGCTCGGTAAGGCGGATGGCTCCGTCCAGGCCGAGGACGGCGTGGTCGGCGTCCACCCTTCCGTGCGCGACCCCCAGGCGGTGCAGGGCGGCCAGCGCCGAGAGCAGGCCCTCCCCCAGCATCGCCGCCTGATCCAGGGTCAGCGGGACCAGGCGCAGCACGGTCCGCAGAGAGGCTCCCCGCGGCGACTCGAAGGCGACCACCACCTGGTCGCCCTCCACGGACCCGGCAAGCGGTCGACAGGCCGCCGTGGAGCGGACCCGTGAAGCCACCGCCAGGCGCTCCAGGAGCTGCTGAGGATCGGCCCCTGAGGGGACCGTTCGGCGCAGGACCACGGCCTCCACCCCATCGAACAGCAGCGGCCGACCGGTGCCGCTCCGGCCCGGCGCCGGGAGTGTGAGGGCGACTTCCGCGCCGTCGCGAAACGAGGCGAGCTTCAGCTCCGTTGGCATGCTCGGGGAGGGCGTAGGCTGGGTGGCGGCGGGTGGCGGCGGAACCGGGGGCTGGTGGATCTGATGGGCTTGCTCTCCGCGGAGTTCGGCATCGACCTGGGGACGGCCAACACCGTGGTCTGCCGCCGGGATGGGACCATTCTCATCAACCAGCCATCGGTGATGCTGGTGTACGTGGGCGGGGACGGCGGGCGCAAGCCCATCCTAGTCGGCCACAAGGCACGGGAGCTGACCGGCCGGACCCCGGTGGGGATGGCGACCGTGCGGCCAATCCGGGACGGCGTGGTCACCGACCTCCAGTCGGCCAAGAGCTTCATCAACGTCGTGATCCACCAGGTGACCCGACGACCGTGGGAGCGCTTCCGCCCGAGGGCGATCTGCGGGGTCCCGGCAGGCGCCACCGGGCTGGAGCGCCAGGCGCTGGTCGAGGCGCTGGAGGAGGCCGGGATCGGCCGCGCCGACCTGATCCCGGAGCCGGTGGCGGGGGCCATCGGGTGCGGCATCAATCCGCTGGAGGCCAAGGCCCACATGGTGGTGGACGTGGGCGGAGGCACCGCCGAGGTGACCGCCATCTGCTTTGGCGGGGTGCTGGCGGCCAGCTCCTGCCGGATCGCCGGCGACGAGATGACCGCCGCCCTGAACCTGTACCTGCGCCAGGAGCACCACCTGATCGTCGGGGAGTTGACCGCCGAGGACATCAAGATCCGGCTGCGCAAGGCGGGTGACGGCGCCGGGCCGATCGTGGTGGAGGGCCGGGACGTCTTCACCGGCAAGCCGCGGATGCAGACCCTGGACCCCGACGAGGCTGCTCTCGCCATCCGCCCGACCGTCGACGGGATCGTCGAGGCGCTGGCCGGGGTCCTGGACCGGCTGCCTCCCCAGGCGGTGGGCGACATCATGCAGGGCGGGGTGCTGGCGTTCGGTGGCGGGGCGCTGCTGGAGGGGTTCCAGCGCCATTTGGAGGACGCGCTGGGCTTCACGGTCACCCTGGCCGACCGCCCCCTCACCTGCGTCGCCGAGGGTGCGGCGATGGCCCTGTCGCTCCCCCAGGTGCTGGCCGCCTTCAAGGGTGCTCCCCCCCAGTTCTGATTCCGGCACCGGACCGTCAGCCCCGCCCCACCAGGACCCCCAGCCGGGCGGCGATCTCCGGGGCCAGGGGCCGCCCCGCCGCGGCGGCGGCGGCCGCGGCGGCGAGGTGCCCGGAGGCGGCGGCCGGGGAGCTCGGCGGCGAGGGATGCGGAGAGCTGGGAGCCGCGGCCTCGGCGGCGGTGATCTGCTGCTGGTTGGCGAAGTAGTACTTCAAGAGCTCCTGGACCGCCGGCTGGTCGGTGTAGTACCCCTCACCCCCGCCCCGGACCAGCATGCTCACCACCACCTGGGGATCGGACATCGGAGCCATGGCGGTGAACCAGGCGTCCGGGCCCCCGTTGGGAGCGGTGGGATCCTGGGCGGTGCCGGTCTTCCCACCGGCGTCGACGTTGAGCGAGTTCAGCATGTCGGCGGTGCCCTGGGTGACGGCAAGGCGGAGGCCGGCTCGGACCGGTCCCAGCTCGGCAGCCCAGGGCAGGGGCTTGGGCGCCGCCGCCTTCACCGCCGTGACCGAGGTGCCGCTCCCCGTCCCCTTCGCCAGCCCAAGGCTGGGTGTCACCTTCTGGCCGGTGCCCACCTCCGCGGTCCAGACCGCGTCCTGGATCGGGGTGGCGGTGACGTAGCCCTGGCCGATCCCCATGATCACCGTCGAGCCGGGGTACCAGGTCTCGCCCAGCTTGACGACGGTGCTCGGGGTCCCGAGGTACCCGGGGCTCTCCCCGGGCAGGTCTATCCCGGTGGGCTGGCCGACGCCCATGGTCTGGGCGGTGGAGATGAGGTTGTCAGCGCCGAGGGCGACCGCGAGCTTGTAGAAGTAGACGTCGTTGGACCACGCGATGGCCTGGGGCAGGTTCTGCGGGGGGAGCGACTCCCAGTTGTTGTAGGTGTGGCCGTCGTAGGTGAACGAGGCGCCGGTGGGGATCACCTCGGAGGGGGGGATGGCGTTGTGGTAGACGTCCGCTGAGGACACCACCAGCTTGAAGTTCGACCCCGGCGGCATGGCGGTCTGGGTGGCGTGCTCCAGCAGCGGGCTGCCCGGCTCCGAAAGGGTGGTGAGGATCGCCGCGGAATTGCGCGGGGACTCGAAGATCTGATCGTTGTAGGCCGGCCAGCTGGCCATCGCCAGGACCTGACCGTTCTGCGGGTCCATGATCACCACCGACCCCAGGTCCCCCCTTTGCGAGCCGGGGTACCCGCCGGCGATCGCCTTCTGCAGCAGCTGGGTGGCCAGCTGTTGGAGGGGGAGGTCGAGCGTGGTCACCAGCGCCCCGCCGTTGACCGCGGGGATGGTCGGGCCCCACCCCACCGGCACCCCCTGGGCGTTGACCAAGATCGCCTGCGAGCCGTAGTGGCCGCGCAGGACGGCGTCGTACTCGGCCTCCAGGCCGGCCTGGCCCAGCTGTGCTCCGGCCGGCAGATACCCCAGCGACTTCTGCTGCTGCGGGGTCTCGACCCCGGTGTAGCCGAGGATGGGCCCGAGCAGCGAGCCGTAGGGGTACTGGCGCCCCAGGGTCGGCTCCACGATGACCCCGGGCACCGACGCCGCCTGGAGCATGGTGGCGCGGACCATGGGGAGGGCGGGAGCCAAGGCCACCACCCAGCTCCCCCTGGTTGGCTGGGCCATCTCCTTGTTCAGCTCCTCTCGACTCTGCCCCAGCAGCTGGGCCAGCTGGGAGATCCGGTCGGTGGGGACCAGCTGCGGGACCGCAACCACCTGGTCGGCGGCAGGATCGGCCGCCAAGACGGTGCCGTGCCGATCCACGATCACCCCGCGCTCAGGCGTCAGCGGGATCCAGCGCGTCACCTCGCTGAGGGCGGCCTGATGCGCCTGGGTGCTGTCCAGGACCTGCATGCGGTAGGTGAGGCCCGCCAGCACGAGCAGGCTCAGGGCCAGCCCGGCCGCGGTCGTCCGGGCCAGCCGCGGCCTCTGCCGCCGGCGCGTCGGCACCCTCCAGAGGCGACGCCGCTCGGTGTCCAGCCGGCCGCCCAAGATCACTCCGAAGGCCGCCAGGTGGGCGATCGTGACGGTGCCACCGTAGGCCAAGAAGGGGATGGGCACCCCGGCCAGGGGGAGGTAGCCAAGGTTGCCGCCGACCGACAGCACCACCTCCCCGCCGACCAGGACCGCCATCACCCCGGAGATCAGGGCGACCTGCGGGGTCCGGGCCGAGGCGGCGGCGCTGGCCAACCTCCAGACCAGCAGCACCACGGCCATGAGGGCGGCGACCCCCGCCACCATCCCGAACTGCTCGATGAGGCTGGCGAACGCGAGGTCGGTCTCCCGGGCCGGGAGGTACGAGGACAGGAGCTGCGCGATGGTCGAGTGGCCGATCCCCAGGAGGCCCCCGGAGGCGATCGCGATGTGGGACTGCTCGAGGGTGAAGCTGCCCCCCGCCCCGCTGGCACCGGCTATGAACGCGTGCAGGCGCTCCAGCTGGTAGGGGCGGAGCAGGTGGAGCCCCAGCGGCAGCAGCAGCACGGCCCCCAGCACCAGCCCACCGATCACCCTCCAGCGGATCCTCCCCAGGACCAGCGCGGCCCCCCCGATCAGGCACAGCAGGGCGCTGGTGCTGAGGTCGGGCTCGAGAAGGGTGAGGCCCACCGGGAGGGCGGTCAGGGTGACCGCCAACGCCACCCGGCGCCGCTCCCGCCATTCCCGGTGGGACATGACCTCGGCGAGGAGCAGCACCAGGCCCAGCTCGGCGAGCTCGGAGGGCTGCAGCACGAAGGAGCCGATGTCGAGCCAGCGCTTGGCGCCGTAGGCCTCCACTCCGTGCGCCGCCACCCCCAGCAGGAGGAGCAGCGCCAGGCCGTAGGCGGCCCGCCCCAGCCACGGCCACCACCGATGCGGGGTGCGCCACGCCCACACCATCACCACCAGGCCGACGAACACCGACACGGTCTGGTGGAGGGCCAGCGAACCGTCGCCCACCGCGACCAGATTCAGCACGCCAAGGGTGGCGAGCACCAGGATGGCGGCCACCAACACCGGGTCCAGGGAAGGCACGGCTCCCTGAATGGCCGGCCCCAGCTTGGAGACCTGAGCCAGAGGGCTCCGGCGCCGAGGCCCCAGGAGGCGGTGTCGGCCTCGGGAGGGCATTGGGGGTATCCGCCTGGAGGGCTGGTGACGAGCGACGCGCCACGGAACCCGGGCGCGTTCGCCGCTCCAACGCCCGGAGCCCCAGGGGTGTTTCGCCCGGCGCCATCTTCCCACCCTTCTCCGGGGGACGACGTCGCCGAGTTGCCCCTTTCCCGAGCGCCTACACTCCGGGCATGGAGCACCCGGCCCCGGCCCACATCGTGCTCGCCGAGGACGAGCCGATGATCGGTCGGATCCTGGAGTTCAAGCTGGGCACCGAGGGCCACCGGGTCACCTGGGTGAGGTCAGCGGAGGCCGCCGAGAGGCTGTGCCGCAGCGGCAGGGTGGACCTGCTGCTCTGCGACGTGACCCTGGAGGAGGACGGCCGAGACCTCTGCCGTCGGCTCCTGGCCGACGGGGTCGAGCCGCAGGCGGGGGTGGTGCTCATGCCGGAGCAGCGAGACCCGCGCGGTGAGGAGTTGGCGCTGGCGGCGGGGGCCCGGGCGGTCGTGATCAAGCCCTTCAAGCCCACCGCCGTGGCGGCCAAGCTGCGCGACTTGCTGGCTGACCGGGAGCGGTAGAGCCGCCCTCAGCCGTCGGCCGGAGCGGCGATCGACCTCAGGTGCTCGAAACGGTAGATCCCGGTGTCGTGGCCGTCGGCCCAGACGACCTTGAGCCCGTACTTGCCGATGAGGGCGATGTCGGCGAGCTCGTCCTCACCGGGCCGGAGTTCCGGATCGAGATCAAAGCGCCCCGGGGCTCCCAGCTCGCCCCGGCAGGTGGCGCAGGGACAGGCCCGGCGCAGAACGGAGAAGGGGATGGACTGGCGCTCCCCATCGCGCCACTCCACCAGGAGGGCGCGGGCGGCATCGTCGTAGGAGAAGCGCCGAGGGGAGGGGAGGGAACCCGCCGCGGGTGGGGAACTCATCACCTCATGATGACAGCGCCGGCCGCCTGCGGAAGGCCCGCAGCCGCTATCCTGAGCCGCGCCGTGGCTCCAGACACCGATCCCGGAATCCACATACTCACCGCCGACCCCGGCAGCCCCACTGACCGGAACCTGGCGATGGACCTGGTCCGGGTGACCGAAGGCGCGGCGATGTCGGCGGCCCGCTTCATGGGTCGTGATGACAAGATCGCCGCCGATCGGGCGGCGGTCGAGTCGATGCGCCGCAGCCTCTCCTACGTGGACATGACCGGGGTGGTCAAGATCGGGGAGGGCGAGAAGGACGAGGCCCCGATGCTCTTCATCGGTGAGACCGTCGGCAACGGCCGGCCGCCGCTGGTGGACGTCGCCGTCGATCCCATCGACGGAACCCGACTGGTGGCAAGGGGCCTGCCCGGGGGAATCGCCACCGTGGCCCTGGCCGAGCGCGACACCCTGCTCCGCACTCACTGCTTCTACATGGAGAAGCTGGTGGTCGGGCCGCGGGCCAAGGGGGCAATCGACCTGCGCCGCCCGGTGGCGGAGAACCTGGCGCGCATCGCCGAGGCGGAGGAGCGCCACCTCGAGGACCTCACCGTGGTGGTCCTCGATCGCCCCCGCCACGAGCAGCTGCTGGCCGAGATCCGGCAGGTGGGCGCCCGGGTGATGCTGATCAGCGACGGAGATGTGGCCGCCGGGATCATGGCGGCCCTCCCGGAGCGCACCGGCATCGACGTCCTCATGGGGGTGGGGGGGGCGACCGAGGCGGTGCTCACCGCCTGCGCCGTCCGCTGCATCGACGGGGAGATGCAGTGCCGGCTCTGGCCCCGCGACGAGCGGGAGGCCGCCCTGGTGCGGGCGGAAGGATACGACCCCGACCACGTCTTCCCCGCCCGGGAGCTGGCCGGCGGCGACAACATCTTCTTTGCGGCCACCGGCATCACCGACGGGGAGATGCTGGGAGGGGTGCGCTTCGCCGGCCCGCAGGTCAGCACCCACTCAGTGGTGATGCGCTCCTACAGCGGAACCATTCGCTGGGTGGACGCCGTCCACGACTTGGAGAAGCTCCGCCAGCGCGCCGTCCCCTAGGCGACGGCGCCTCACATCCCGTGCGGAGCGTCCTCCAAGCTGAAGTCCGGTCCCGGCCGGCCACAGGCCGGACAGGTGGGGGGAGGGCGAAGGCCCCTCTGGGTGGCCCCACAGCCGCCGCAGGCCCACTGGTGTCGGGCGAAGAACAGGACCAGGTCGGTGCGGGAGATCAGCCCCACCAGCTTGCCGTGGCGCACCACCGGGAGGCGGCGGATTCGCCGGCCCATCAGGAGGTCGGCGACCTCGTGCAGGGGCATCTCCTCGCCCACCATGGACGGGTCCGGGGTCATGATGTCGCCGGCCACCCGGCCGGGCTTGGTGACCACGTCCATCTCACTGACCACCCCGACCACCCGCTGGTGGTCGTCGATCACGGGCATGCCGGTGATGTGGTGGCGGCTGAGAAGCTCCGCAACCTCCTCCACGGTGGCCTCTGGCGAGGTGGTGATCACCGCTCGGGTCATGACCGCGCCCACCGTCGAGCCGCCCGCAATCAGCACCACGATCTCCTCCCTTTGGTCGACCGGCAGCATGGTACACGGGCGGATCGGCGCCCCATCCGGGTTCGGGGAGCCGGCTCCCCGGCGGCCCGGGCCGGCCCCGGCGCCGCAGCGGGCTACGTCCCCGGCGATCTCCGACCGATCTGGGGATCGCCGGTGGCCCCCCATGTTGTAACCTGCCGCCCGAGCACCGAAACGGAGAGGAGGCCCGATCGAGCATGAGTCAGGTTGTAAGCCGGTACATTCCCAGCGCCCGCAGGGTGACCCGCAACCCCTCCCAGGATGAGCTGCGGCGCCTGACCGCGGCGATGCCGACCGCTCGGCTCACCGCCTACGGCAACTACAACGTCCAGACCCAGGTGCTGGCGCGCAGCACCGACTCCACCTACATCATCACCGACGACCCCTCCACCACCTCGAGCCAGACCATCACCCGTGCTGAGGGACGCCGCATCGGGGAGCTCCAGGACCACTACCTGAGGGATCGTGATGTGCTGGTGATCGACGGCTACATCGGCAACGACCCGGAGTTCCGCTGCCCGGCCCGGCTGATCATGGACCAGGCCTGGGCCAACGTCGCGGGGATGCAGGACCACCTGTTCTTCCGGGACCCGGAGCTCGCCGCCGACTTCGAGCCGTGGTTCACCTTGGTGTACACCCCGGGTCTGGAGGCCGACGGGTACCCCAGCCGCCGCCTGATCGCTGTCGATCTGGACCAGGGGCTGACCCGGGTGCTCAACTCCGACTACTTCGGCGAGTCGAAGAAGGGGCTGCTGCGGATGTGGAACCGTCTCGTGTACGAGCGCGGCGGCTTGGGGCTGCACGCCGGCTGCAAGGTGATCCCCACCTCGGAGGGGGACCGCACCCTCCTCATCGTCGGCCTCTCCGGGACCGGCAAGACGACCACCACCTTCACCCGCCAGAACGACAGCAAGCCGGTCCAGGACGACTTCGTCGCCCTGATGCCCGGGGGGCGGATCCACGGGACCGAGAACGGCTGCTTCGCCAAGACCTACGCCCTCAGCCAGGAGGACGAGCCGACGATCTACGGCGCCGTCACCTCGCCCATCGCCTACCTGGAGAACGTCTCCCAGAAGGAGGTGGGCGGAGGGGTCGACTTCTTCGACGAGACCTACACCCAGAACGGCCGGGCGGTCTTCCCCATGTCGGCCCTCGGGTGGTCCAAGGACGCGATGGACGCGCCTCCGGTCAGCGCCCTGCTGATCCTCAACCGCAACGACGGCATCATCCCGGCGGTGGCCCGGCTGCCGATCGAGCTGGCCGCCGGCTACTTCATGCTCGGGGAGACCAAGGGGACCGCCGCCGGGGGCGCCGCCGAGGCCGGAAAGGCGCTGCGGGTGCCCGGAACCAACCCGTTCTTCCCGTTGCTCCACGCCCAGCAGGGCAACCGCTTCAAGGAGCTGCACTCCAGCAGCGGCTTCCAGGTCTACCTGCTGAACACCGGCTCGATCGGGGGAGACGCCGGCTCCCCCGGCGCCAAGAAGGTCCGGATTCCCGACTCGTCCGCGGTCGTCAAGGCGATCGCCGAGGGCACCATCAGCTGGCAGGAAGATCCCGACTTCGGCTACGAGGTCGCCGTCTCGGTGCCGGGGATCGAGGACCTTGAGCTCCTGCAGCCGCGCCGGCTCTACGCCCGGCAGGGACGCGAGGCGGAGTACCGTTCGATCGTGGAGCGGCTGGGGCGCGAGCGGGCCGAGTACCTGGGGCGCTTCCCCGGGCTGGACCAGGAGCTCATCGACGCCGTGGTCCGGAGGTGAGCCGATCGCCAGCCCCGCGGGCGCTGGTCGTGATCGACGTTCAGGCGGGCTTCGACGACCCGAGCTGGGGACCGAGGAACAACCCCCAGCTCGAGGTCAACGTCGCCCGGCTGGTGGAGGCCTGGCGGGCGCGCTCCCTGCCCGTGGTCTTCGTCCGCCACGACTCCGCCGAGGAGGGGTCGGTGCTGGCCCCGGGAACAGCGGGGAACCGCCTCAAGGTGGCGGGGGAGCCCGACCTCCTCGTGACCAAGCGGGTCCACTCCGCCTTCTACGGCCAGCCCGACCTGGACGGCTGGCTCCAGCGGGAGGGCATCTCCCGGGTCGCGATCTGCGGGATCGCCACCGACCATTGCTGCGAGACCACCGCCCGGATGGCGGGGGACCTCGGCTACGACACCGAGCTGGTGCTGGACGCCACGCGCACCTTCGACCGCCGGGGCCCCGATGGGACCACGATCCCCGCCGACGAGGTGGCCCGCCGCACCGCCGCCAGCCTGCACGACGAGTTCTGTCAGGTGGTGGACACCGACCAGCTGCTGGCGGAGTTGGAGTAGGGCGAAGGGTGGATCAGCCCGGGCCCAGCCCCCTGGAGCTGAACCGGCGGAACTGGGACGACCGGGCCCGGATCCATGGGCAGGACCGGATCTACGACTCGCGAGCGCTCATCGCCGGCGCCTCCTCGCTCACCGAGGTGGAGTTGGAGGCGCTCGGCTGGGCGGTGGGGGAAGTCAACGGCCTTGAGGTGATCCACCTCCAATGCCACATCGGCTTCGACTCGATAAGCCTCGCCCGGATGGGAGCTGTGGTGACCGGGCTGGACTTCTCACCCGTGGCCCTCGCCAGGGCGGCCGACCTTGCTCGCCGCTGCGCCGTGCGACTCGACCTGGTGCAGAGCGAGGTGTGCGATCCCCCGGCCCGGCTGCACCAGCGCTTCGACCTCGCCTACGCCACGATCGGGGTGCTCTGCTGGATCGAGGATGTCGGCGCCTGGATGCGCGCCGCCTTCGGGCTGCTCCGCCCGGGCGGCAGGCTGGTGCTGGTTGAGATGCATCCGCTCCAGGCGATGATCGACACCGTCGACCCCCTGGTGTTGGACATCCCCTACAACTTCGACGGCCCGCACGTCTTCGACAGCCCCGGGAGCTACACCGACCGAGACGCTCCCGTCGACTCCACCGTCACGGTTGAATACTCCCACGGTCTGGGGGAGGTGGTCAGCGCCGCCATCGACGCCGGCTTCGAGATCCGAAGGCTGGCGGAGAGGACCGACTCCCCCTGCGATCACCGGGGAGACCTGGGCCCCGCCGACCCCGATGGGCGGCATCGATTGCGGCTGGGAGGGGGCCTCGTGCCTCTCCTGTACACCCTGGTGGCGCAGCGCCCCTGAGCCCGCCCCCTCCGCCACTGGAGGCGCCAGCTTGGGCCTCGGTGGCACACTGCCCTGGTGAGTGAGCCGGTTGACGAGGGCACGGCGGGGTGGAACCCAGAGGACCGGCCGGGGAAGCAGGAGTACTTCGCGCTCCTGGCGCTGGCCGCCAGGGCGCGGGCCGACTGCCTCGGTCGGCGAGTCGGGGCCATCGTGGTGCGCGACGACCGGGTCCTCAGCACCGGGTACAACGGCACCCCGATCGGCATGCCCAACTGCTCAGAGGGGGGCTGCCACCGCTGTGCGCACCGTGACCAGGAGGAGTACTCGGCGGGACGGGGCTATGACCTGTGCATCTGCGTTCACGCCGAGCAGAACTCCCTTCTGGCCGCCGCCCGCTTCGGCCAGTCGACGCTGGGCGCGACCCTCTACACCACCATGCGGCCCTGTTTTGGATGCGTCAAGGAGAGCCTTCAGGCAGGGATCGTCGCCATCCACTACCTCAGTGAGTGGGTCCCTTTCGGCGCGGAGCAGGATCCGGCCCTGGCCAGCCAGTACGCGAACCTGCGCTCCCGCTTCGTGGAGTTCTCCCACCTGACGCTGGCCCGAAACCGGCTCTTCCGGATGCTGAGCACCATGGGCGAGGAGGTGCCGCGATGAGCGCTGCAGACCGGTGCGAGTCCCCTACGGTCGAGGGTCGCTGGCGGGTCGCCATCCTCACCGTGAGCGATCTGGGCTCCAGGGGGGAGCGCGAGGACCAGAGTGGCGACTACCTGGCCCGGCGCATCGTCGACCTGCCCGCCGAGGTGGAGCTGAGGGGGCTGCTCCCGGACGAGCCCGCCGAGGTGGAGGGGTGGCTGAGGGCCACGGTCAAGGAGCTGCGGCCGGCGCTGGTGCTCTGCACCGGCGGCACCGGACTCCACCCCCGGGACCGCACCCCCGAGGCGGTGTTGGCGGTGGCCGACTACGTGGTTCCGGGCATGGGAGAGGCGATGCGCCGCGAGGGAGCGGCCCACACCCCCCACGCCATGCTCTCCCGCCAGGTGGCAGTGGTGGCCGGCTCCACCCTGGTGCTGGCGCTCCCCGGAGCGCTGCGGGCGGTGCAGGAGAGCCTGGAGGCGGTTTGGCCGGCCCTCCCCCACGCCCTGGAGATGGTCGCCGGCCTCCCCGCCGCCAGCACCCCCTCCGGGCACGCGGGCGGCGGCGGCAGCCCCCGGTAAACTGAGGCGGTGTCGTACCGGGGCGTCATCTTTGACCTCTACGGCACCCTCATCGACGGCTGGTCCAGCGCCGAGGCGGACCTTCGGGTCACCGAGCTGGGCGAGGCGCTGGGCGCGCCGCTGGAGCCGTTCCGCCAGATCATGGAGTCCAGCTACACGGAGAGGGCCACAGGGGCGCTGGGCGATGTGGAGGACATGCTGGCGGCGCTCTGCCGGCGGGTCGGCTACGAGCCCGAGCCCGAGAGGGTCCAGCGCGCCGCCGCCCTGCGGCTCATCCAGTTCCGCGAGGTCCTGCAGCGACCCCGGCCCGAGGCCAGCTCGGTGCTCGCCGCGCTGCGCGACCGGGGGGTCAGGGTGGGCCTCATCACCGATTGCTCCTCGGAGACCCCCCGCCTCTGGGGGGAGCTGGGTTGGAACTCGGCCATCGAGGCGCCGCTCTTCTCCTGGTCGGAGAAGCGCCGCAAGCCCGACCCGCATCTTTACCTCTCCGTCCTGGCACGGCTGGGGCTGGAGCCTGAGGAGTGCCTCTACGTGGGTGACGGGGGCAGCCAGGAGTTGACCGGGGCCGAGGCCGTCGGCATCGAGGCGCGCAAGGTGGTGTACCTCGGCCACTCGGACCGGGACCCCCTCCGCTACGACCCGGACCTCAGCTGGGACGGGCCGTCGATCTCCACCCTCAGCGAGGTGCTGCCGCTCACCGCCGGCTGACCCCGGAGGCGGCAAGTCCCTAGGGCAGGGCCACCGCCTCCAGGCCGCGGGGATCGCCGTCCTCGTCGAACATCACCTCGGGGGGCCCGAAGCCGGTGGCGGTCAGGGTGGCGGCCAGGACTTCGGGCTGACCGCCGCCGACCTCGAGGAGCAGGCGGCCCCCGGCACGAAGCCACGAGCTCGCCTCCGCCGCCGCCCGGCGGACCAGGTCCAGGCCGTCCTGCCCCCCGTCCAGGGCCAGCCCCGGCTCAAAGGTGCGCACGTCGCGCGGGAGGAACTCGATCTCCGCGGTGGGCACGTACGGCAGCACGCCGACGACCACGTCGACAGTCCCCCGCCAGTCCGGGGGGACCCCCTCGAAGAGGTCGCCGACGACGACGGTGACCCCGTTGCCGCGGGCGCATTCCGCGGCGAGCGGGTCACGCTCGGTCCCGATCACCTCGGCCGCCGGGCGGCGATCCCGGAGCACACAGGCCACAGCGCCGCTCCCGGTGCCGAGGTCGATGGCCCGGCCCCGCGAGGGCAGCAGCTCCGCGGCGCGTTCGGCCAGCCGCTCGCTCTGCCACCGGGGGACGAACACCCCGGGGGCGACGCCGACCCGCAGGCCACAGAACTCGACGCCGCCGGTGATCCAGGCCAGCGGCTCCCCGGTGGTCCTCCGGGTGACCAGCTGGGCCAGGCGCTCGCGGTCGCCCCGGGCGGCAGCGGCCAGTTCCTGGGCCTCCTCCCCAGCCGAGATGCAGCCGGCCGCGGCCAACCGGCGGGCGGCCGCCTCCAGGTCGGGGCGCCCCAGTCGGCCTGCCTCACACCCCAGATCCCGGGTCACCGCCGCCAACCTCCGGCCGACCTCATGCGGCCCTCCTCGATCGCTCGGGTCGGGGTGCGGCACCCGACCTCCGGCCCACGGTTGCCAAGTGCCCGCCGGTGCACGATACTGCCAACCGGCAAGCTGCTGCGGGCCGGGGGGATTAGGGCGCCGATCGGCCCCAGCCACCCCGGGCGAATTCGGCCGCACCGATGGAGGGGCAGATGGCGGAGACACTGCGGGTCACGGTGAACGGTGAGGGCCGCTCCGACCAGGTGGAGCCTCGGGTTCTCCTGGTCCACTACCTGAGGGAGGTGTGCGGCCTCACCGGCACCCATGTCGGGTGCGATACCAGCCAGTGCGGAGCATGCACGGTGCTGCTCGACGGCGCCCCGGTGAAGTCCTGCAACATGCTGGCGCTGCAGGCTGAGGGCGCTGAGATCACCACCATTGAGGGGCTGGCCCCGCCCGGCGGGCTGCACCCGCTGCAGACGGCCTTCTGGCAGGAGCACGGCCTGCAGTGCGGGTACTGCACCCCGGGGTTCATCATGGCCGCCGCGGCGCTGCTGGCCGAGAACCACGATCCCAGCGATGAGGAGATCGGCCGGGGGCTGGAGGGCAACCTCTGTCGTTGCACCGGCTACGTCAACATCCGGCGGGCCGTGAAGGCGGCGGCCCGGGCGATGCGAGAGGGGGAGTCGGCCCCCGTGGGAGGGTAGGACGATGGCTGTCAGTCAGCTGATCGGTGCCCGCGTCCAGCGCCGTGAGGATCCCCGGCTGATCACCGGACACGGTCGCTTCATCGAGGACCACACGCTCCCCGGGCTCACCCACATGGCGGTGGTCCGCAGCCCCCACCCCCACGCAAGGGTTCTGGGGATCGACGCCTCCGCCGCCACCGCCCTGCCCGGGGTGCTGGCGGTCTTCACCGCCGTCGACTTCCACCGAATCCTCTCGGGGACGATGCCGGTCACACCCTCCTTCGCCCCGGAGAAGAAGTACGTTCCCGGGCGCTTCCCGATCGCCGACCAGGAGGTCTGCTTCCAGGGGGAGCCGGTGGCGGTGGTGGTGGCGACCGACCGCTACCAGGCCGCCGACGCCGTCGACCTGGTGCATGTCACCTACGCGCCGCTGCCGGCGGTCGTGGACCCCGAGGTCGCCCTCCGGCCGGACAGCGCCAAGGCCCACGTCGACGGGCCGGACAACATCGGCTGGGACATGACCTACGACGGCGGGGACATCGAGGCCGCCTTCGCCAAGGCGGAGATCCGCGTCACCGAGCGGATCCTCCAGCAGAGGCTGGCCCCCACCGCCATGGAGACCAGGGGGGTGATGGCCAGCTACTCGCCCTACGACGAGCAGCTGACGGTCTGGCTGAGCAGCCAGAACCCCCACTTCATCCGGCTCTTCGTCTCGGGGGCGATGGGGATCCCGGAGAGCCGGGTCCGGGGGGTCTCCCCGGACGTCGGCGGGGGGTTCGGCAGCAAGATAAGTCCCTACCCCGAGGACTACCTGGTGCCGGCGGCCTCCAAGTTGCTGGGGCGCCCGGTGCGGTGGATCGAGACCCGCACCGAGAGCATCATGACGACGATCCACGGGCGGGGCCAGGTGTTCACGGCCGAGGCCGCGGCGCTGCGGGACGGCACCCTCCTCGGCCTGCGCCTCACCCAGGTTCTCGATCTGGGCGCCTACCACGGCACCTTCGGCGCCTTCCAGGCCTGCGCCTGCCTCATGGCGGGTGGGGTGTACCGCTGGGAGGCGATCCAGGCCCGGACGATTGGGGTCCTCACCAACAAGGTGCCCACCGACCCGTACCGCGGGGCGGGGCGCCCGGAGGGCACCCATCTCTGTGAGCGCATGGTCGACCGGGTGGCCCAGGAGCTGGGCATGGATCCGGTCGAGATCCGGCGCAAGAACTTCGCCCGCGAGTTCCCGTTCATGAACAACTTCGGCCTGACCTACGACTCTGGGAACTACGACGGGACCCTCGACCGAGCGCTGGAGCTCTCTGACTACCAGGGCTGGCGACGACGCCAGGAGGAGGCGCGGGGGCAGGGGCGGCTGGTCGGCATCGGCGTCTCCACCTGGGTGGAGATCTGCGGCCTCGGGCCCAGCCAACCGACGGCGGCCGCCACCGGGGGCATCGCCCTGGTGGAGGCGGCGCAGATCCGCTTCCTCCCGTCGGGCTCGGTGGCGGCGTACGTCGGCACCCACGCCCACGGCCAGGGCCACGACACCACCTTCTCCCAGATCATTGCCGACACCCTGGGAGTGCCTCTCGACGCGGTGGACCTGCGCCACGGGGACACCGCCGAGGGCCCCTCCTTCGGCTACGGGACCTATGGCAGCCGCAGCCTGGCAGTCGGCGGCATGGCGCTGCTGACGGCCTCCAACCAGATCCTGGACAAGGCCCGACGGCTGGCGGCGCACCTGCTGGAGGCGGCGCCGGACGACCTGGAGTTCACCGCGGGCGCCTTCTCGGTCAAGGGCAATCCCCAGGCCAGCAAGACCATCCAGGAGGTGGCTTTCGCCGCCTACGGCGCGGGGCTGCCGGAGGGGATGGAGCAGGGGCTGGAGGCCGTCAGCCACTTCGACCCACCCAACTTCGTCTGGCCGTTCGGCGCCCACATCTGCGTGGTCGAGGTGGATCGGGAGACGGGAGCGGTGGAAATCCAGAGCTACACCGCGGTGGACGACTGCGGCAACGTCATCAACCCGATGATCGTGGAGGGCCAACTCCACGGGGGCATCGCCCAGAGCGTGGCGCAGGCGCTCTTCGAGGAGGTCGTGTACGACCACGAGTCCGGGCAGTTGGTCACCGCGACCATGCTCGACTACCTGGTGCCGACCATCAACGAGATGCCGGTGCCGACCCTGGACCGCACGGTCACCCCGAGTCCCACCAACTCCCTCGGGGTGAAGGGGATCGGCGAGGCGGGCACGATCGCCGCCTCGGCGGCGGTGATCAACGCCGTGTGTGACGCGCTGGGGCCGCTGGGGATCCACCACGTCGACATGCCCGCCAGCCCCGATCGAATCTGGCAGCTGATGCAGGAGGCGCGCCGGTGATTCCAGCAGCATTCGAATACTCGCGGGCCACCTCGGTGAAGCAGGCCGTGGCCCAGCTGGGAGCGGCGGGGCCGGAGGGCAAGGTGATCGCCGGCGGCCAGAGCCTCCTGCCGCTGATGCGCCTGCGCCTCTCCCAACCGACCTACCTCGTCGACGTGAACGGGGTCCGGGAGCTGGACTACATCCACCCGGACGGGCAGTTCCTGCGGGTCGGCGCCATGTCGCGGCACGTCACCCTCGCCCGCTCGGAGGTGGTTCGCGCCCAGCTTCCCCTGTTGGCCGAGATGGCCTCCCAGGTGGGCGACGCTCAGGTGCGCACCAGAGGGACCCTGGGGGGCGTGTTCGCCCACGCCGATGCCGCCGGGGACTACCCGACCCTGGCCGTGATGCTCGACGCAACCGTGGTCACCGACCGCCGCCGCATCCCGGCGCGGGAGTTCTTCCAGCATCTCTTCACCACGGCGCTGGAGAGCGATGAGCTGGTCTGCGAGGTGGTCTTTCCCATCGCCCGCGGGCCGCACCGGTACCTCAAGTTCCGCCGCCGGCTCTACGACTGGGCGATAGTCGGGGCGGCGGTCCAGCAGCTGGATTCGGGCTGGCGGGTGGGGCTGACCCACATGGGCCCGACGCCGGTGCGGGCCACCGGGGTCGAGGAGCGGCTCAGCGCCGGCGCGGCCCCACCGGAGGCCTGCGCCGCGGCGGCGGATGGGCTGGAGCCCCCGAGCGACGTCCGCGCCTCGGCCGCCTACCGGCGCCACCTGGCCCAGGTTCTGACCCGCCGGGCTCTGGAGCAGGCCGCCTGAGGGCGGAGCGATTCCTCGAGGTGGAGCGCAGATCCGCGGGGGTTCCCCAGCCGATCGCTGAAGGCTGGCCCGGAGCGGCGCCGCTGGAGTCGGTGGAGGAGATGCGCCAGGCGCTGGCGGGCGCCGACTACCTGGCTGACCGCGCGCTCGCCACCGTCGCCTACCTCGGCCTGCGCCTGCAGCGGCCGATCCTTCTGGAGGGTGAGGCGGGGGTCGGCAAGACCGAGCTGGCCAAGGCGATGGCGAGTGTGCTCGGGGCCCCTTTGGTGCGCCTGCAGTGCTACGAGGGCATCGACGTCTCCCAGGCCCTGTACGAATGGAACCATCCCCGGCAGCTACTGGCGATCCGCCAGCACGAGGCCGGAGGGGCGCGCGAGCCCGACCTGTTCGGGCCCGACTTCCTCATCCGCCGCCCCCTCCTCCAAGCGCTGGACCCCCCGGACGGCCGCCGCTGCGTCCTCCTCATCGACGAGCTGGACCGCAGCGACGACGAGTTCGAGGCGTTCCTCCTGGAGATGCTCTCGGACTGGCAGGCGACCATTCCCGAGCTGGGCACCCTGCGGGCCGAGCGTCCGCCGCTGGTGGTCTGCACCTCCAACCGGACGAGGGAGGTGCATGACGCCCTGAAACGCCGCTGCCTCTTCCACTGGATCGGCTACCCCGGCCCGGCCGAGGAGCTGGCGATCGTCCGGCTCCGACTTCCCTGGGTGGCTCCGGGGCTCGCCCAGCAGATCGTCGCCTTCGTCCAGCGGCTGCGTCACCTGGAGCTCTTCAAGCTGCCCGGCGTGGCGGAGACGCTCGATTGGGCCGCCTCGCTGGTGGCCCTGGAGCAGGACAGCCTCAGCCCCGAGGTGGTCTCCGCCACCCTCGGAAGCCTGCTCAAGTACCAGGAAGACCTGGCCGCCCTTTCCGACCATCGGCTGCAGGAGCTGGTGGCGGAGGCCGCGTTTGCCGGCTGAAGACATGGCCCTTGCCGAGCCCCGCCTCGTCTCCCGGCTGCTCGCCCTGGCGCGGACCCTCAGAGCGCGCGGGCTCCCGGTGGGGACCTCAGACCTGCTGCTGGGGCTCCAGGCCGTCGCCGTCGTGGG
>DAHUYV010000130.1 GCA_027306885.1 Candidatus Dormiibacterota bacterium | reverse complement strand
ACCTCGGTCGCGCCGGAGCGGCTGGCCACCGACCAGGTGGTGCGCACCTACAAGCAGCTGAGCCGGATGGAGCGGGCCTTCCGCACCTGGAAGGGTTTGGACATCCAGGTCCGGCCCATCCGCCACTGGAGCTCGGAGCGGGTCCAGGCCCACATCCTGCTGTGCATGCTCGCCTACTACGTGCGCTGGCACCTGGAGCGCGCCTGGCCCCCCTGCTCTTCCGCGACTAGCACCCCCCGCTCCAGGACAACCCCGTGGCCAGGGCGCAGCGCTCCGCGGCGGCCGGGCACAAGGCCGCCACCCAGGAGCTGGAGGACGGCAGCCCGATGCACAGTGTCCCCACCCTGCTGCGCACCCTGGCGACCGTCTGCCGCAACCCGGTGGTGCCCAAGGGACTGCCCGAGGAGTCCGCCTTCGAGGTGGTCACCCAGCCCACCGAGCTGCAGTCCCGCGCCTGGCCCTGGCCGGCGTCCGGCTCGAGACCGCGTAGCCAGAACTCCGCAGCCCCAACTGAACTCAGCCGAACGCCCCTAACACCCCGAAGTTCCGCCTAGCGATAGCCTTGGTGCTGACGCCATGCCACCGCCAGCGTGGCGAGACCAGTGCAGGAGATTTCGATGGGACAAGACGGAGGTTGGGCCTGGGCGTCTGCTCACTTGGAGCGGGCCGCGCTTGCCGAGGAACTGGCATCCCTCACGGACGTGCAGTGGGCGCTGCCGTCGCTTTGCGGGCGGTGGGTGATCGAGGACGTGGTCGCCCACCTCACCGCTGCCGCCAGCATCGGCCCTGGGCGCTGGCTCGCAAGTGTCATCGGCGCACGGTTCGACTTCGACCGCCACAACGATCGGCGCCTCGCCGAGCATCGGGGCTCCAGCCCGACCGAGACGCTCGAACGATTTCGCCGCGTTGTGACGAGCACCCGCTCTGCCCCCGGGCCCACCGTGGCCTGGTTGGGGGAAATTGTGGTCCACAGTCACGACATCCGTCGGGCCCTGGAGATGCCCCGCACGCCACCCGTGGAAGTGGTCACCGAGGTTGCCCGCTTCTACGTCCGGCGCAACTTCGCGGTGCCCAGTCGCACCCGCGCGCAGGGGCTCCGCATCGAGGCGACCGACGGACCCTTCGCGGCCGGAGCTGGACCCCTGGTCAGCGGGACGACGCTGGCGCTGACCATGGCCATGGCGGGACGCCGTGCCTACTGCGAGGACCTCGCTGGCCCCGGCGTGCCCACCCTGCTGGCCCGCTGTCCCACCTCCTGAATCGGGGCAGCGGACGGCGACCGCGCGCCTGCGGTCGTCACGGCACCTCGGGGCCAAATTCCCCTCCGAGCCGGCTCGGGGTGTCACACGCCGAAGAGTGAATGTAGTTCAGACTTGCTGGCGGGCGAACCAGAGGGGACTCCCGTGAGTTGTCGGCGAACCTGGTGACCAATCCCCGAAACTGATCTTGACCTAGGTGTGAGCCCATCGCCCCTGGTACTTGAGGGAGCTGGTTACATCTTGGCCACACGCGAGGCTTGTGGGGACAGCCAGCCAGGGTAGGTTCCGTCCGATCGGCCAGGAGGTCTGGAAATGCGCAAGGTCACCTATTCGATGGGCGTCTCCCTGGACGGCTACATAGCCGACCCGGGCGGCGGCTTCGCCTGGACAGAACCAGATGAGGAGGTCTTCCGATTCGTGACCGAGGAGGCCAGAGAGGTGGGAGTCGCCCTTCTGGGGCGACGTCTGTACGAGACGATGCTCCACTGGGAGGACGCCGACCAGAAACTCTCGTTGGACGGTCCGGAGCGCGAGTGGGCTGCGATCTGGAGGCCGCTCCCCAAGGTGATCTTCTCCACCACCCTTTCGACCGTTCGGGGCAACGCCAGGCTAGCCACGGCCGGCCTGTTGGAGGAGATCGAGCGCCTGAAGAGCGCCCCAGAAGGCGGCGACATCTCCATCGGTGGCGCAGCGATCGCCGCCCAGGCGGCGGCGGCAGGCCTCGTCGACGAGTATCGGGCGCGCGTGTACCCGGTCCTGGTCGGCGGCGGCACTCCTTTCTTTCCTCAGGGTCGGCGCCAAGTAAATCTTGACCTCGTCGATACCCGCACCTTCAGGTCGGGCGTCGTCTACCTCCGCTACCGCATGGCGGGCTAGCCGGTTGGTGCGCCCCTGGAGAAGCGGGTCCTGCGGACGGACCAGCGCTCACCCGCAGGCCGGCTGCCGCGGAGGGGCGGCAAAGTTTGCCGGGCGTGTGGGCTCGAATGCCCGGGCACGCTGTGAGCCCACGGGAGCTGGGGCCCGCACCAGGGTGCCGGCGGGCGGTGTGGGGGTGGATCCCTTGGCAGCGCGCCCATTCAGTCAGGTTCACCGCCATAGCCCAACACACATGTATGGGCTCTTGCGGGATGTTATAGGAGACCACTTCACTACCCCCGGGCCCGGGCGTGGCCAACGGCCGGGCCACCTCACCGCCTTCGGCTCCAGGAGGGGAACACGCGGTTCCCTCAGGGGATTGTGCTACACTGTGGACACCATGAGTAGCACTGTGGGCATCAGGGAGCTAAGGCAGCAGGCCAGCGCGGTGCTGCGGCGGGTTGTCGCGGGCGAGGTAGTGGAGGTCACCGCGCACGGGCATCCCATCGCCCGGATTGTCCCGCTCCGTCCGGGTGTGCTCGACCAGTTGGTGCTCGAGGGGCGCGCCACAGAACCGCAGGATGACCTCCTCGCCGTCCTTGATAACCTGGGCCTGCCGGCGACAGCGGCCGGGGGTGCGCTCCCCTCCGCGGCGCTGGCCGAGCTGCGTGCGGATGAACGGTAGGGTCGCCTACCTCGACTCCTCCGCGTTCGTCAAGCTCCTGGTCATTGAGCCGGAGTCCGCCGCCCTGCGCATGGCCCTGGCCAGGTGGCCCGAGCGCGCCTCGGCAGCCCTGTTGCGGACCGAGGTGGTGCGCTCCCTGCGCCGATCGGGCAACGGCGCCTTGATCGGCTCAGCGCGCCGGCTGTTCCGCTCCCTTCACCTTGTCCGCGTCGACGAGCTGCTGCTGGACCGGGCCGGGGACCTGGATCCCGTCAAGCTGCGATCTCTGGATGCCATCCACCTGGCGGCGGCGATGACGATCGGGAGTGATCTCAGCGTCGTCTTTACCTACGACGATCGTCTTCGGGACACGGCGCTCGCCAGCGGGTTGGTGGTCATGGCGCCTGTCTGACTGCCCCGCCCCCGCGGCCCATCCCTGACCCGGGATGTCGACCACCCGGCGCTGGAAGACATGCCACCTCCTTCATGGCCGCCGACCTGGAAGGGGACCCGGTGGAGGTGCAGTTCCGGCAGCGGCGCCGCGCCCACGTCGAGGAGCGATTCAGGGATCTGAAGCTGGGCTGCGGCCTGATCCACCTGCCGCCGCGCGCGCCGCCGGGCCAGTAACGCCGGGCAGACCGCTGCCGCCCCTGCCTGCAACTTGGCCGCGATGCTGGCCGCCGCCGGCGTGGCCAGGGAGCCTGAAGAGGCCCGAGTCGCTACCGCAGGCAGTCTCACCGACGAGCGGATCCAGGTGGTGGCCCTCGGGCACGAATGGGCCGGAGGGGCTGACGTATCGTGGGGACGTGAACTCTTGGACTTCTCTGCCAGTGAGCTGGAGCGACAGGATCGAAGAGGCGGCGTGGATCGCCGATCGCTTGAGGCCATTCAGAGCTCACAAAGTGGGCTCCATCCTTCCCAGTGGCTTCGAAGCCTACGCTCGGGTATTGCACCCGGCTCATGGTCCCGAGGCCAGCGGCCGTGCCCGGGTGCGGTGGGCGGAGGTCGCCGGCTGGAGTGGCTCACAGTTGCACCGGACCTCGCAGTTCCACTCGTTGGCGCTGCCACCCCAGAAGCCCCTGGTCCCCGCGCCGTGGCAAGCTGGTCCAGACTTGGGCACCCTGGAGGCCACCGACACTCAGACCCTGATCGGGCTCCTGTCGGAAAATACCCAGTCCCCGGATCGGTGCTGGTTCTGCCTGTGGGATGGGTACGGGTGGGAGCACGACCAAGGCGACAAGGCCGTTGCGCTGTCCCAGAGCCAGAGGCTTGCCAGAGTGCCGAACGAGGTTCTGGGAGGCCCGAAGGTGGAGCTTCCGGGTCGTAGCTATCTGCTTTACACCGGTCCCATTTGGCAGGCGCTGGCTTTCGCCCTTCCGCAGGGCCAGACTCCCAACCTCTGGTGGCCCGCGGACCGGAGCTGGTGCGTTGCCTCGGAGATCGACCTGGAGTGGACGTATGTCGGTGGATCTGCCGCTCTGGTCGACGGGATCGTCTCCGATAGAAGGCTGGAAGCACTACCTGCTGAGCTCGACGATAGCTGCCTCTTTGCGCTTGAGCCTCACCACGCTCAGCTAGTGGACGAGGCCGCCAAGAAGCTCCTCTCGGACGGGTCCGCTTTGATCAGCACGTCCGCAGGCCGGATCGAAGGAGACTTGAGCGGGGCCGGGCCGGGAGCCACCCTCCGGGTGAGCTGGGAGCGGGATGGCGGGGCCACCAGTGGCTCGTCTTCCAGAGTCGTGGATGGGTCTAACGTCGACCAACTCAGGCTCGGATTGGCGATGGCCCTCGAGAGGCTGGCCCAGGGTTGATTGGCACAACGCATCAGCCAGGGGGATCCGTGCCCTCGGCAACCCGCTGATGTGGAGAGCTGCCAAGTGGGAAGGGCCGCCACGGCGGGTACCCTGTGCGAGGGCCAGTCCAAGGCCCGAAGGCGTCAGGGCAACCACACACGTGGCGCAAGACCCGAAACGGCGACGGCTTGCTTGGCACATTCCAGGTCGGGAAAGACCGTTGGTCCCGACCGGGTGTCACTCATGGGCACTCAGTTAGGAACGGTGCTTGTCCGGTCCCCATACCATGGCCCCGTGGAGTTGGAGGCGCTGCGAAGGGGCGACATCCGCGCGGTGGCGCGGGCGATCTCGGCGATCGAGTCCGCCGACCCCGGGATCTTCCCAGCGATCGCCGAGCTGCGCCGTGGGCGAGCCGGCGACGGGTCACATGTCGTCGGCCTCACCGGAGCTCCGGGTTCGGGCAAGAGCACCCTGGCGGACGCCCTGACCGCAATCTGGAGGGCGGCCGGGCGGCGGGTGGCAGTGCTGGCGGTGGACCCCAACAGCCCGTTCACCGGCGGTGCGCTGCTAGGGGATCGGGTGCGGATGCAGGGGCACGCTTTGGATCCGGGGGTGTTCATCCGGAGCATGGGGGCCCGCGGCCACCTCGGCGGCCTGGCCCTGGCCACCCGCGCCGCGGTCAGGCTACTGGACGCCCTGGGCTGGGAGATGGTCCTGGTGGAGACGGTCGGGGTGGGGCAGTCGGAGCTGGAGATCTGCGAGCTGGCCGACACCGTCGTGGTGGTGGCGACGCCGGCGGCCGGCGACTCGGTGCAGGTGATCAAGGCGGGCATCACCGAGATCGCGGATGTCTTCGCCGTCAACAAGGCCGACCTACCCGGCGCCGACCGCGTGGCCCGCGAGCTGCGGGACATGCTGAGGCTCTCGGCCGCCTCGGAGTGGAGGACGCTGGTGGTGAAGTCGGTGGCTGCGCAAGGCCCCGAGGGGGTGGCGGAGCTCGCCTCCGCCATCGAAGCCCATCATGGCCACCTCAGGGAATCCGGGGAGGGCGAGGCGCGGGCCCGCCGGCAGCTTCTTGAAGAGGTGGTCGGCCTGGTCGAGGCTCGGGCCGCGGTGGAAGCCCGGGAGGTGCTCGCCCGCGAGGGCGAGGCGTTCCTCGGCCCGGACCCCGAGCTGGCCCAGCCCGAGCTGGTGGCCGACTTGCTGCTGGCCCGGATCGCTGCCACTCGGAGCAATATGGGGGCCGCGCCCGGATCGCCACCCGGGCCGCTGCGGAGGAGCTGAGATGCTGGATCAGAAGGCACCTGGCCTGCTGGACGACGAGCGGGAGCTGGAGCGGTGGGCGGAGCGCTACCGGGCCTCGCGCGAGCGCCGACCCGCTCCCGCCTTCCTGCCGCTTCCCGAGACCCTGTCGGGGCTTCCGATCGAGCCCCTTTACACCCCGTCTTCACTGCGGGACCAGGACTACGCCGCCACCATTGGGTACCCCGGCGCCTTCCCCTACACCCGCGGGGTCTATGACTCCATGTACCGGGACAAGCTGTTCACCATGCGCCAGTTCGCCGGATTCGGCACCGCCGCGGCCACCAACGAGCGCTACCGGTTCCTGCTGGAGCAGGGCCAGACCGGCCTATCGGTGGCCTTCGACATGCCCACCCTGATGGGGCGGGACTCGGACGACCCGGTGGGTCTGGGGGAGGTGGGCCGCTGCGGGGTGGCGATCGATTCCCTGGAGGACATGGCCCGGCTCTTCGAGGGCATCGACCTTCGCTCGGTCACCACCTCCATGACCATCAACTCCCCGGCGGCGATCCTCCTGGCGATGTACGTGGCGGTCGGGGAGCGCCAGGGGGTGCCCGCGGAGCGCCTCGGGGGCACCCTGCAGAACGACATCCTGAAGGAGTACATCGCCCAGAAGGAGTACATCTTCCCGCCCCAGCCCAGCATGCGTCTGGTCACCGATGTGGTCGCCTTCTGCGCCGCGAACATCCCGAGCTGGCATCCGATCAGCATCTCCGGGTACCACATTCGGGAGGCCGGCTCCACCGCGATCCAGGAGTTGGCGTTCACCCTGGCCGACGGCTTCGCCTACGTGGAGGCGGGGGTGGAGCGGGGCTTGCCGGTGGACGAGTTCGCCCCGCGGCTGAGCTTCTTCTTCAACAGCCACATGGACTTCTTCGAGGAGGTGGCCAAGTACCGGGCGGCGCGCCGGATCTGGGCGCGCCGGATGCGCGACCGCTACGGGGCCAGGGACCAACGCTCCCTCCTCATGCGCTTCCACACCCAGACCGCGGGCTGCTCACTCACCGCCCAGCAGGTGGAGAACAATGTCGCCCGCACCGCTCTGGAGGCGCTGGCGGCGGTGCTGGGTGGCACTCAGTCGCTCCACACCAACGCCATGGACGAGGTGCTGGCGCTGCCCACCGCCAAGGCGGCTCAGGTAGCCCTCCGAACCCAGCAGATCATCGCCTACGAGACCGGGGTCACGGCGACCATCGATCCCCTGGGGGGCTCCTACTTCGTCGAGGAGCTCACCAACCGGATGGAGGCCGAGGCGGAGCGCTACTTCGCCGAGATCGACGCCCGCGGCGGGGTGCTCGCGTGCATCGAGCAGGGCTTCTTCCAGCGGGAGATCGCCGACGCCGCCTTCCGCTATCAGCAGCAGCTGGATTCCGGGCGGCGGCTGGTGGTGGGGGTGAACGCCTTCACCTCCACTGACGAGCAGCAGCCGGAGCTGCTCCACATCGGCCCCGAGGTCGAGGCGGAGCAGGTCGCATCCTTGCGCCAGCTGCGCGAGCGCCGCGACGGGACCTCGGTGGCCAACGCCCTGGACCGGCTCCAGGAGGCGGCCCGAGGCGACGTCAACCTCATGCCCCCCATCCTCGACTGCTGCCGGGCGCTGGCCACCGAGGGGGAGATCGTGGGGGCGCTGCGCGAGGTCTTCGGCACCTACCGGGAGTCGCCCTCCTTCTGACCGCGGCGCCGGCGGTGGTGGGCGAAGCGGCGCAGCCACTCCTCAGTGTCGGCGCCCGATGGAGCCGGCTTCTCGCTCCGCCGGGCCGTGGTCGTGGGCCGCTCCTCCGCGCTGTGAGGGTCGATGGCACCGAGCAGCTCCAGCGCGCCGATGGTGGTCGCCCCCAGCCGGCGGACCGCGTCACGCAGGCCCCGGTCACTGCTGGCCAGCACTATCGGGGTGCCCCGGTGGCTCCGGGCGCTGACCAGCTCCACGATTCGGTCGTCGGCGCTGTGGCCGGGGTCTGGGTAGAGGACCGAGAGCGGGCCAGCCGACACCGGGCCGAGCGCCTGTGGAGGGCCGTCGAAGACCAGCACCAGCTCCTGGTGGAGGGTGAGCAGAGTGGAGCTCCGGCTGAACGCCACCAGCAGCGCCTGCGCCTCTCCGTGGCGTCCCTGGATCATGAGCGGGCGACTTCGTGGCCAGGCCCAGCTGACGTTGGTCCCGTCCACCACCAGCACCGACCGGGTCATCGCCGGAGCTGGCGCAGCCAGGCCGGTGGCGCGTCGGGAGCGCCGCTTCGGCCGAGGGCCAGGAGCTGGTCGGCTGCGCTCTGCAGCTGGTCAGCCATCCCCTCGGGAAGCTCGGCCAGAAGGCTGCGTGGGATGCTGGCTGTCCCCCACCTGGCGCCCCCTAGCGCGCCCACCAGGGCGGGCAGCTGGTCGTCCGGCTCCTCCCGGGAGCTGGAGTCCGCGACCGCCGCCTCCCACTCCCGGGCGCGGCCCAGCGCCTGCACCGCGGCGGCCAGGACCGAGGCGGCATCATCGCCACCCGGGAGGGGCTCACCGGGGTCGCCCCGCCGCAGCCGGCGCACCAGGCTCTCCGGGGCCTCCTCCCGGATCGCCTGAGCCACCCGGGCCAGGGCGTCGTCCAGCTCCCGGGTGAGGAGGTCCCGGGCCAGGAGGGCGGTGGCGCCCGCCACCAGCTGCGAGAGCCGGTCGCCGTGGGTGACTCCGGCCACCAGCTCGGCCCACGCCCGCACGGCTCCGCCACTTCGGTGCGCCGCAACCGCAATTGGGAGGCAGCGGCAGAGGGGCAGATCGGTCGCGGGCCCGATGGCTGAGCGGGCCGCCGCCGGCCCCAGCTCAGCCGTCGGTACCCCACGGCGAGCCAGGGCGAGGGCCACTCCGGTGGTGGAGGCGGCCCCGGGCGCCTGCTCCTCGGGCAGCTCCAGCCAGCGCCGGACCAGGTCGTCGGGGACGGGTCGCCCGCTGCTGGCGAGGCTGGCGGCGACCGCCAGTGTGTGTCGGGTCAGGGGCAGAGGTGGGGGAGCCCCCCCTTCAGCGGCTCCGGCGGCCTCACCCGCGGCCAGCCCCAGCAGCAGGCCCCTGGCCGCGTCACCCCTGCGTCCCGGCTCTCCGGCCTCGCCCAGCACCCCTCGATTATCCGGCCGGAGCGGGAGATCAGGCGTCCAAGGTTGGTCGGTAGGCGCAGCCCGGGTCCTCGCCCAGCGGGTCGCCGGTGGCCGCGAAGGCCCGGGCGCGAGAGCCGCCGCAGAGGGTCCGGTACTGGCACTGTCCGCACCGACCGGAGAAGTCGGCAGCCCGGATGTGGCGGAGCAGGGGGCTGTCCCGGTAGAGCTCCCCGAGGGACCGCTCGCGGATGTCGCCCACCGCCATCGGCAGGAAGCCCGACGGCCGCACCGCGCCGTCGTGGGCGACGAAGACCACCCCCATCCCGTCCCTGGTCCCAACGGTCTGGGGGCGGGGCCGCCTTCCGCCCTCACCGGCGAGCTGTGCAAGTCTTGCGGTGAGCTCCGAGTACAGGGGGCCGGCGGCGGGTGGGTCGGGGTTGGCCCGGCGCTGGGCCGTCACCCGGCGGAAGAAGGGCGCCTCCACGGTCCGCACCAGCAGAGGGTGGGCGGAAGCGTCGTAGAGGAAGTGGCAGACGTCCTCGTTGTCGGCCGCGGAGGGCGCCTCGAGTGCCCCGCCCCGGCCCACCTCGATGAGGAAGAACACCTCCCAGATGGGGACCCCGAGCTTCAGGAGGAGGGCTGCCACATCGGCCAGCTCGGTGAGGTTCGAGCGCATCACGGTGGTGTTGACCTGGACCCGGAAGCCCATCTCCAGCAGCCAGCGCAAGCTCTCCAGGGTGGCGTGGAAGTGCCCATCCACCCCGCGCACCCGATCGTGGGTCTCCGGCCGGGCCCCGTCCAGGCTTAGCGAGACCGCCCGCACCCCGAACCGCTGGAACTGCTTCAGCCGCCGGGGGTCCAGAAGCGGCGATACCGAAGGGGAGAGAGCCACCGGCAGCCGCAGCTGCCGGGCGTACCCGGTGAGCTCCAGGAGGTCGGGCCGGCTGAGGCAGTCGCCGCCGGTCATCACCAGCACCGGGTTGGGGGGACCCATCTCGGCCACCTGCTCCAGAAGGCGGTATGCCTGGGCGGTGGTGAGCTCCCCGGGGAGCGGCTCGTGAAGCGCCGACGCCCGGCAGTGCCGGCAGCTGAGGGGGCAGGCCACGGTGGTCTCCCAGAAGACTAGGATCGGGCGACGATCGAACGAGGGTCGGGGCGCGCCTGCTTCCACAGACTTGATTCTCGGGACTTGGCCACCCGCCCACCCGGGTGATTTCACCCAAGGGGCCGGCCCGGCCCGAGGGCTGATCGAGGCTGGGCCCGGCCCGGCGCCGAGTGGGTCGGCTTAGACTGTCGCCGTGGGGCGAAGACCAGTCCGGATTCTCACCGCCAAGGTCGGGCTCGACGGCCATGACCGCGGGGTGAAGGTCATATCGCGCGCCCTCCGGGACGCCGGAGTCGAGGTGATCTACACCGGGCTGCACCAGACCCCGGCCCAGGTGGTGGAGGCGGCCATCCAGGAGGATGTCGACGGGATCGGCATCTCACTCCTCTCCGGGGCCCACATGACCCTCTTCCCCGAGGTGATGCGGCTGCTCCGGGAGCGCCACGCCGAGGACATCGTGGTGTTCGGCGGGGGCATCGTCCCGCCCCAGGACGTCGAGGCCCTGCGGGCGCTGGGCGTCGACGAGGTCTTCACCCCCGGGACCAGCATCCAGGCGATCGTCGAGTACGTCGACCGCCGCTTCGGCCATGTGGGGGCGGGGGCGGGCTGACGCCGACTTGGTAAGATCGGGCCGGTTGCCGGGATCCACCCGGCGGCGCGGGGGCCCGCCGCCATGGCCCCTTGGAGCACCTCATGCCGCTCACTCTCGATGTCGCCCAGCGCACCGCGGTGGGGCGGCCCGCGCATCGGTTGCGGCGGGAGGGGCTGATTCCCGGAATCGTGTACGGGCACAAGGTCGAGCCGCTGGCCGTCCAGATCCCTGAGCGGGAGCTGGGCCGGGTGAGCCTGGCCGCCGGCGTGAGCCACCTCATCCAGCTGAAGGTCAAGGGTGAGCGCCGTCAGCGCCCGGTGCTGATCCGGGAGCTGCAGCGGGAGCCGCGGGGCGGGCACGTGGTGCACGTGGACTTCTTCCAGGTCAACCTCACCGAGAAGCTGAACGTCACCGTGCCGGTGGTGCTCACCGGCGAGTCCCCGGCGGTGAAGCTCAGCGTGGGGGAGCTGCTCCAGGTGGTGCACGGCCTGGAGGTGAACTGCCTGCCCGACTCCATTCCCGGGGAGATCACGCTCGACATCTCCGGCCTCGCCGAGGTCGACGACGCGGTGCGGATCGGCGAGATCTCCCTTCCCGAGGGGGTGGAGCTGACGGGGACCGCCGACCCGGAGGAGATCCTGGTCAAGATCGCGGCCACCCGGGTGTCGGTGGAGGAGCCGGAGGCGGTGGAGGCCGAGGCGGTGGCCGAGGCTACCGAGGAGTCGGCTCCTCCGGCCGCTGCGGAGTAGCCGGCCGGGACTCGCTCCGGCGGGCGGCGATCCTCGCCAGAACCTCTTTGAGTTCGGCCTCCCGGCCCCGCCCTGAGGGGTGGTAGTAGCGGCGGCCCACCAGCTGCTCGGGGAGGTGGGTGTGCCCGACCAGCCCCTCCGGGTCGTCGTGGGCGTACTGGTACCCGCGCCCGTAGCCCAGCTCACGGTCTCGACGGGTCACCGGGTTGCGGAGGTGGAGCGGCACCGGGAGCTGGAGGTGGGCGCCGACGTCCTCGGCGGCGGCCGAGTATCCCCGGTACACGGAGTTGCTCTTGGGCGCCAGCGCCAGGTACACGGCCGCCTCACCCAGCGGCAGCCGGCACTCGGGCATCCCCACCACCTGCGCCGCCCGATGGGCGGCCACCGCCATGGTGAGCGCCTGGGGATCCGCCAGGCCCACGTCCTCGGCCGCCAGGATCACCATTCGCCGGGCCGGCACCAGCGGGTCCTCTCCGCCCTCGAGCAGGCGGGCCAGCCAGTACAGGGCGGCGTCGGGGTCGCTGCCACGCAGGGATTTGATGAAGGCGGAGAGGACCTGGAAGTGCAGGTCGCCGGCGCGGTCGTGGAGCAGGTGGGGGCTGGCCAGCGCCTGGGTCACCCGTTGCGCGTCCACGGCGGCGCCCGGCTCGAGCCCGGCCGCCGCCTGCTCCAGGGCGTTGAGCATCGTCCGAGCATCTCCGCCGCTGCCCCGCACCAGCATCTCCGCCGCGCCCGACTCCAGGCTGAGCTCCCGCCCTCCGAGCCCTCGCGGGTCCGCGAGGGCTCGCTCCAGGAGCGCTCTCAACTCATCCTCCCCGAGAGGAGCGAGCTCCCAGACCAGCACCCGGGAGAGGAGCGCCCCGGTCAGCTGGAAGCTGGGGTTCTCGGTGGTGGCGCCGATCAGGGTGAGCAGCCCGCTCTCCACATGGGGCAGGAGGGCGTCCTGCTGAGTGCGGCTGAAATGGTGGATCTCGTCGAGGAATAGGATCGTGCGCTGCCCCGCGCGCCGCCGCTGGCGTGCCTCCTCGACCAGCTTGCGGATGTCAGCGACGCCGGCGCTGACCGCGGAGAGGCTGACCAGGTGGGCGTGCTGAGAGGCGGCGAGGAGGCGGGCCAGGGTGGTCTTTCCGCTGCCGGGCGGGCCGACCAGGATCACCGAGGGGAGGCGGTCCTGGCGGGCCGCCTGAAGCACCGGGCCCCCGGCGCCCAGCAGCGCATCCTGCCCGAGCATCTCCTCGAAGCTGGCGGGCCGGAGGCGGGCCGCCAACGGGGCCTCCGCCCCTGGGGATTTCGGGAGGGGGTTCTCCTCAGGCTCGGCCTCGCGAAACAGCTCCTCCATGCCAACATCTTGGGGGTCGGGGGCCGGCCGCGCCGGACCTGTGGGATACCGCCAGCCTCCCAGGTGGTTTCCCCGGTCCGCAACCGGGTGGCGACGCCGCATCCTGGACCGGAAGGGGAGTACCGCCGCGGTGGAGGTGAGCTGATGGATGACTCGAGACGGCCCGGATCCCAGCTGGCGGCGGAGGCGATCGCCCGCGGCGGGGGAGACACCCTGTTCACGCTGCCCGGCAGCCATATCGCCGCACTGCTCGACGCCTGCCGGCGGGTGGGGACCCGGGTGGTCAACGTCCGCCACGAGGAGAACGCCGTCCTCATGGCCGAGGGATGGGCGCTCGCGACCGGGCGAACCGGCTTCGCCGCGGTGACGGCGGGGCCCGGCCTGGCCAACGCCCTGGCGGGGATCGCTGAGGCCAACGCCGCCGGTGCTCCGGTGGTGGTGCTGGCCGGGCGGACCGCGGTCGCCAAACGCGGCATCGGCGCCGTCCAGGACCTGGATCAGCTGGCGGTGGTCCGGCCCGTCTCCAAGTGGGCGGCACAATGCCTCGAGCCGGCACGGATCCCGGAGTACCTCGCCGAGGCGGTGCGTCGGGCCTCCTGGGGAGATCCCGGGGTAGCCTACCTGGAGGTGCCCGAGGACGTCATGGGCCAGCTGGCCGACCCCGAGGAGGCGGGATGGATGCCCGCTCCCCCCCGGTCAGTCCCGACGGCAGCTGGCCTGGACGAGCTGCGCCGATTGCTCGCCGAGGCCGAGCGCCCTTTGGTGCTGGCCGGGTCCGGCGCGTTCTTCTCCGGGGCCGGGCCCGCACTGCGGCGCTTCCTGGAGCGCACCGGCATGCCGCTAACCACCACCAGCGCCGCTCGCGGCTTGGTCGACGACGACCATCCGCTCTGCCTTGGCAGCCTGGTCCATGGCGGCGCCGCCCTCGCCGGGGCCTCCCTCGCCCTGGTGCTGGGGTCCCGCTTCAACGCCAACCTCATGTACGGCCGGGCGCCGCTCTTCGCCGAGGACCAGGTGGTGGTCCAGCTGGACGCCCGTCCCGAGCATCTCGGCGGTCCCCGTGCCCCCCAGCTTGGCCTGGTGGGCGACATCACGGCCACCCTGGAGCTGCTCACCGAAAGCTGGACCGCCCCCCAGCAACGCTGGTCGGAGTGGGTGGAGCAGGCCCAGTCGGCCGCCTCGGCCAGCCGGGAGATGTGGGCGGAGGAGGCCTCGGCCCCCGCCCGGCCGCTCCATCCGGGATGGCTGGCGCGGGAGGCCGCCCGTCTCTTCGACGAGAGGCCGGCACCGGGCACCTGGGTCTCAGACGGCGGCGACTCGGTGCCCTGGGGGATCTCCTTCTCCAGGGCTCACGCCCCCGGCACCAACATGCTGATCGGGTCAGCGCTGGGGACGCTCGGAGTCGGGCTGCCCTTCGCCATCGGTGCGGGCTTGGCCCACCCCGGCCGGCCTTTGCTCCTGTTCAGCGGTGACGGCGCCTTCGGCTTCTCGGCGATGGAGCTTCAGACCGCGGCCAACCACAAGGTCGGAGTGGTGGTGGTGGTGGTGAACAACGGGGTCTGGCGCGGGCCCGGCACCAGTCCCGCCCAGGTGGGCCGGGAGGTCGACCATGCGGCCTTGGCCGTCGCCCTCGGAGGGTGGGGCGAGCGCGCCGCCACCAAGGAGCAGTTCACCTCGGTTCTGAGCCGCGCCTTCGAGGTCGCCCGGGACGGCATCCCCTGCGTCGTCGACGCCAGCGCCGACGGCAAGGTGGTCAGCAACCTGCTGCGCAGCCTCGACGAGCTGGGGTTGATGTGAGGCGCCGGTCCCGAGCCTCGGCTGCCGGCGCCCGCCCTTAGCCGCAGCAAGCCGGTCCTGGGCCCTCGGCTCAGCAGCGCTCGCGACGTTCCCAGATCGCCTGGAACTCCGCCGCCGGTGCCGGCCGGGCCATGAGGAATCCCTGGGCCAGATCGCAACCCAGCTCGCGGAGCTTGGCCAGCTGCTCCGCCCGCTCCACCCCCTCGGCGGCTGCCTCCAGCCCCACCGCGTGGGCCAGCCGGATCAACCCGTCCACGATCGCGGCGTCCTTCGGGTCGCGGTCCAGCCCGTTCACGAAGCCCCGGTCAAGCTTCAGCTGGTGCAGCTGGAAACGCTTCAGGTGAGAGACCGAGGAGTAGCCGGTGCCGAAGTCGTCGACCGCCAGCCGCACCCCGAGCCGGGAGATCCCGGCCAGGGCGGAGACGGCGGCCAGGGAGTCGGCCAGGACCGCGGTCTCGGTGATCTCCAGGGTGAGGCGTTCCGGCGCCAGCAGGTGGTCGGTGAGCGCCGCCGCAACCTGATCCACGATCCGGGGGTCCTGGAGCTGCCGGGTGGAGAGGTTCACCGAGATCTCCGCCGCCTCCCCGTTGTCAGCCCAGCCGGCCGCGGTCCGGCAGGCCTCCCGGAGCACCCATTCGCCGATCTCCAGGATGGCGCCGGTCTCCTCGGCCAGGGGGATGAAGTCGCCCGGGGGCACCAGGCCGCGGATGGGGTGCTGCCAGCGCATCAGGGCCTCGGCCCCGCGAACGATCCCGGTCTGGAGGGAGAAGATCGGCTGGTAGTGGACGGTGAACTCGCCGTTGCGGAGGGCGCGGTGGAGGTCGGCCTCGACCTGGACCCGGTCCCCGAAGACCTCACGCATCGACGGCTGAAAGCGGACCGCGGCGCGGCCGCCGGTCGCCTTGGCGCGGTACATGGCGATGTCGGCGTCGCGGAGCAGGTCCTCGGCGAGCGCTCGGGGATCTGAGGTGGTGACGGCCCCGACGCTGGCGGTCACGACAAGCTCGCCCGAATCCACCTGCATCGGAGGCTCCACCGCCCGGGCCAGCCGCTCCGCCACCATCATCGCCACCTCCTCGGACTGAAGGTCCTCGGCGACCACCACGAACTCGTCCCCGCCGAGGCGCGCCACCGTGTCGCTGGGGCGCAGGATCGCCCGGAGCCGCGAGGCCACCTCCCGAAGCACGTCGTCGCCGACGCTGTGTCCGAGGCTGTCGTTCACCACCTTGAAGCGGTCCAGGTCGAGGAACATCACCGCCAGGCGGCCCCGCTCGCGCTCCAGCCGGCTGAGCCCGAGGGCGATGCGCTCCACCAGCAGGGAGCGGTTGGGCAGCCCGGTGAGCGTGTCGTGAAGCGCCAGGCGCTGCAGTTGCTCCTCGGCTTGCTGCCGGGCGACGGCCGCCGCGAGGAGGTGCCCGACCCCCTCCAGGAAGTTCACGTCGTCCGGGGTGATGCTCCGGAGCTCCCGGGTGTGCACCGCCAGGACCCCGTACGGCTGGTCCCCGGGGTGGATGGCGACGGCCACGCCGGAACGCAGCTGGAGCCGGTCGGTGAGGAGCGGGTCGCGGAAGCGAGTCTCGCGGCGCAGGTCAGGGACCACCACCGGGGTGGGCCAGCGCAGGGCGAATCCCGCCTCGGACCGGGTTCCCCCGGGCACGGTGGCCGCGCCGAGGCGGCCGCGGTCCCACCCGGTGCCCGCCACCAGCCGGAAGCAGCCCCGGCCCGGCTGCCAGCGCATGAGCGAGGTGCAATCCACTCCCATCTGCTCCACCAGCAGATCGCAGGCGTGCTGGAGGAGTCCCTCCAGGTCCTGGCGCCCGAGGGCCTCTCGGCCCAGCTCGGCGATGGCCGCCTGCTGGGCGGAGCGCCGGGTGGCGGCGGCCTCCGCCGCCCGCTGCGCAGTTATGTTCTGGGCCTGCCAGGCCAGATGGGTCACGCCGTCCTCCAACGGCGGCATGGTGGTCGCCGAGGCCAGGACGTGAACCACCTGCCCCGAGGCCTGGACCAGGCGGTGCTCCAGGTGGGTCACGCCGCCCTCGGGATGGCGGGCCAGGCGCCGCTGGCCGCGCCGCAGCAGCCGACGGTCGTCGGGGTGGACGAACTCGAGCAGGCTGTGCCCGCGGACCTCCACCTCGGTGGTCCCCAGCATCTGGCAGAACGCGGGGTTCGCCTGCACCAACTCCAGCTCCACTGAGAGCACACAGGTGGCGCCGCCGGTGCGCTCGATCACGTGATCGAGCCGGCGGAGCCGCTCGCGCACCGCCAGGGCTCTGGTCTCCGCCCGGGCCCGAGAGTCCAGAGCGCGCCAGGCGAAGGCCACGTTGTCGGCCAGGCGCTGCAGCAGGGCCAGCCGATCGGGGTAGAAGAACCCCGGCTCCTTGGCGTATACGGCCATGATCCCGTGGAGGTGGTCGCCGTTCAGCAGCGGCAGGGCGCCGACGCCGTCGAAGCCGGCCCTCCCCGCTCGCGGCATCCACGGGGCGAACCGATCGTCTCCGGACACATCCTGGAAGACCTCGGGCCGCAGAGAGCGAGCCGCCAGCCCCACCGGCCCCAGCCCGTCGGGGATGTCATCCCGGATGGAGATCCGCAGTCCGTCCAGGTATCCGTTGGAGCCACCGAACGAGGCCACCAGCTGGACCCACCCGTCGGAGTCTGGAACGCCGACCCAGGCCATGTGCATGCCACCCTGTTCGACGGCGATCCGGCAGGCCCGCTCCAGAAGCTCCGGCACCGACCCGGCTCGCAGCATCGCCTCGTTGCTCTCCGCCAGAGCGATGCGGAGTCGGTCGAGCTCCAGGACCCTCTGGCGCAGCCGGCGCTCCTCGCCCACCTCCTCCGCCTGGGAGAGGGCGCAGAGGGGAGCGCCCGAGCGGTCGCGCAGGAGCGAGATGTTGATCCGCACCCATACCTCGTCGCCGCCGGGGGTGAGGTAGCGCTTGGTGACCGTCGAGCTGCCCCTCCGGCTGCGGGCGCGGCGTGCCGCCACCTGGCTGGCCCGGCGGTCGTCCGGGTGGGTGATGTCGAGGATGTGGGTACCCCGCAGCTCCTCAACGCCTCTTCCCACCAGGCGGGCGAACGGCGAGTTGGCCCGCCGGATGCGGTGGTCGAACCCCACCACCGCCATCGGGGTGGCGGACTGATCGAAGAGTTCGCCAATGACAACGGCCAGCTCCTCGTCGGGAGGGGGCTGCCGTCGATCTAGCCGAGAGGTTTTGACTGCGGGCTGCATCACGGGCGGCGGCAGTCTATCCCGAAGTGGTGAGGACTCCTGTGATGGGCGGGTAGCGGGTGGGTGACAGCCAGCGTCTCGAGAGCGCGATCATGGCGATCCATGAGCACGGCAGTCCTCAGCGTCGAGCGGTACGCCCAACAGTTGGAGCGCGATGCCGCGGCGCTGGCGAGGGCGGAGCTGGCGCTCGGTCCCGAGGCCCCGGTGCCAACCTGTCCCGGCTGGCGGATGCGGGAGCTGCTCCGCCACCTCGGCCACGTCCACCGCTGGGCGCTCCGCTACGTGGCCGAGGGGCTGACCGAGATGCTTCCCGAGGTGCCGGAAGCGGAGATGATCGGGCAGGGGCCACCCGACGCGGGACTTGCCAGGTGGCTGGAAGTTGGCGCCCTGGAGCTGGCCGCCGGACTGCGCCGGGCTCCGGCCGACCTGGAGTGCTGGAGCTTCCTCCCCTCCCCGTCACCCCTCCTGTTCTGGGCCCGGCGCCAGGCCCACGAGACCGCCATCCACCGGGTGGACGGGGAGATTGCCGCGAGCAGGAGCTGGGTCCCGCCGCCAGCCTTCGCCGCCGACGGGGTGAGCGAGCTTCTCTTGGGGTTCGCCTGGCGCAGTCGCCGGCGGCTGCGCCGGCCCGAGCCGCTCTCCGCCGTCCTCGAGGCCACCGACACCGCCGCCTCGTGGCGGGTTGAGGTCGGCCCGGAGGGGCTCACGACGGAATCGGGATCAGCGGGAGGGGAGGCCGGCACCCTGGTGCGGGGCCCGGCAGCCTCCCTCTATCTGCTCCTTTGGAATCGCTCCGGCGAGGAGTCGGTCGCGGTCCAGGGTGCGCCCGAGTTCCTCGAGTGGTGGCGGGAGGCGGTCCACGTCACCTGGGAGTGATGCCGCCGGAACCGGTCCCCAGGGGGAGGATCGCCGACC
>DAHUYV010000120.1 GCA_027306885.1 Candidatus Dormiibacterota bacterium | reverse complement strand
ACCTCCAGCTCCCGCGCATGGCTCCCCTCGGCTCAAGGGGACCCACCTCCAGGCACCGTCCCAGCCGGCCCCGAAGCCCGCCAACCTCCTGGCGCCGGTGGTCCAGGTCCAGGTCCAGCAGCAGGTTGTCGGCCGCCAGCGCGAGAACCACCTGGTCATCCCACCGCTGGTACAGCCCGACCATCTGGGCCCGGAGCGAGTCGAGGGCGGCAAACGCCTCAGGAGGAGGCGAACCCGCCTCTGCGCTCTGCGCCAGCGACTCGGAAGCCTCGGCGACCACCTGCCACATGGGGGCGTAGGTCAGGTTGGCGAACCCCACCACGCCGAGACCCAGATCGGGGAGCGCCTGCACGTGGGAGCCGAAGCCGGGCAGCCCACCGCTGTGGTACACGACCCGCCCGCCCCCCCGCCTATCGCCGGCCATCAGCCCGTACCCGTATCCCGCAAAAGCGACCCCGGGAGGCCGGCGCTCTGCCATGGACAGGGGGCGATGCGGCTGCTGCATCTCGCGCAGTGAAGCCCGGGCCAGGGGGCCGTGATCCTCGTCGTCCCGAGGCGGCCAGGCCTCCAGGTGATAAGAGATGTACCGAGCGAAATCGGGGACAGTGGTCCAGAGGCCGCCCATCGCTCCAAAGGCACCGTCGCTCAGCGGTGGCTCCACCTCCCACTTCCCGTCCCGCAGACGGTGGCCGTCCGACCTTCGGTCGGATGGCACCATCCCCACCTCCCACCTGGTGTCAATCATGCCCAAAGGCTCGAGCAGGTTCTCGTAGGCGAACTGCGAAACCGACACCCCCGCCACGTTGGCGACCATCCTCCCGAGCAGGGCGTAGCCCAGGTTGGAGTACTCGAAGGCGACGCCGGGGGGCCGGCTGAACTGCACCTCCGCCAGCAGGCCGGAGAAGTCGTCGGGAGCCATGGCCAACTGCCGATCCGCCCAGGGGTCGTCCTCGACCAACCCGGCCGACATGGTGAGCAGCTGCCGCACCGTGATCGGCTGGGAGTCCCGAGTCGGGAGGGCCATGGTGGCGGCCTCAGGGACAAAGCTGGCCACCTCGTCGTCGAGGCGGAGCTTGCCGCGATCCCGGAGGATCAGGACACAGGCCGCCGTGATGCTCTTGGTCATGGAGGCGATCCGGAACACAGTGTCGACCGCCACCTGGCGCTCAGGTTGGAGACGGGCCAGGCCCACCACGCCGGAGTGCACCAGTCCGCCCGACGCGATCACTCCGTATGCCATCCCCGGCACCCGCTGTCGCTCAGCGAATGAGCGGAAGATCTCGTCGATGTCGGAGAACGAAGCGGAGACTCCCTTCGCCGAGTTCGGTGGCCCCTGAGGGTTCAAGCGCCGCTGGCCTCGGCCTGGAGGAACTCCAGCCGGTTGCCGAAGGGATCGGCCGCGTAGAAGCGGCGAAAACCTGGGAAACCCGAGTCCCAGGTGACCTCGCCGCCGGCCTCCACAAGCTTCCTGGCCAACTCTTCGATCTCAGCCACCAGGATGCCGGGGTGGGCCTTCCTGGCCGGTTGGAAGTCGTCCTCGACCCCAAGGTGGATTTCGATTCCGGGTCCGCGAAACCAGGCACCACCCCTGCGGCGAAGCGTCTCTGGCTTCTCGACCTCAGCGAGGCCCAGGAGGTCGGCGTAGAAGTGCCGAGCCTCGTTCTCCCTCTCCCGAGGCATGGCCAGCTGCACGTGATGCAGCCGCATCGGGGCCCCAGCCATCCCGTCCTCCCAACCAT
>DAHUYV010000083.1 GCA_027306885.1 Candidatus Dormiibacterota bacterium | reverse complement strand
GGCCACCTTCGGGTGCAGACCCATCTCCAGAGCGGCAACCTGGTCTGCTGGGCGGCCGGCGAAGACCTGGGCGGCTTCGGCCGGGGGCTCCGCTCTGGGCTCTCCGCCGAGGGCCTTCCCGACGTGCCGGTGCTGGTGCGCAGCGCGGACCAGATGGTGGAGTTGGTGCGCCGCAGCCCCCTGGCGATGGCGGCCATCCCGCAGCGCTTCTGGCACCTCACCTTCCTCGACAGCGATCCCGACCCGGCGCTGATAGCGGCGATCGACCCCAGCGCCGGCGACCCCGACCGCTTCTGGGTCTCAGGCCGTGAGGTGTACCTCGGCTGTCCCGGTGGCTACGGGAGCACCCGCCTCTCCAACTCCTTCCTGGAGCGCAAGCTCAAGGTGGTGGGGACGACCCGCAACTGGGCGACCGTCCTGCGCCTCACCGAGATGGCGGTGGCCGCAGGCTCGGCTCAGCCCCCCGAGACCGCCGGGATCACGTAGGGCCGGGCCCCCTCCCCCATCTGGCTGTCGAGGCCGGCCAGCTCGTCCGGGCCCTGGTCGCCGAGGTGGAGGCGCAGGTGGGAGCGGAGGTTGCCCTGCTCGTCCCGCCCCGGTGGCTGACCAGGCCGGAGCACCGCCGGAGTGGGGCCGACCCCACCCTTCTCGGAGCAGCCACTTGCCGCCTCCAGTGGAGGGCGCGGCCCCGCCGCCGCGGGTCCGGGTCGCTCAGCCCCGGGCGGCCAGCGCCTCCCGGACGGCGGCCTCGACTCCCTGATCAAAGGCGACCAGGGTCACCTCCGTGACGGGCGCCGGGCTGGACTCCGCCTCGCGCACGGCGATCGGGGCCGCCTGCTCCACCGGGTATCCAAACACCCCGGTGCTGATGAGGGGGGCGGCCACGCTGCGGCTGCCGGCCGCGGCCGCGAGCCGAAAGGCCGCCCGGTAGGCGGAGGCCAGGAGGGCCGGCTCGCCGGCCCCGCCGCCGCGCCACACCGGACCCACCGCGTGCACCACCCAGGTTGCCGGCAGCCCGTGCCCCGAGGTGAGCACCGCCTCACCGGTCGGGCAGCCCTCCGGATAGCAGCGCTCCAGCTCCTCCTGGAGCGCGGGGCCGGCGGCCCGGTGCACCGCCCCGTCCACCCCACCCCCGCGGCGAAGGCGGGAGTTGGCGGCGTTGATGATGGCGTCGCAGCGGATCCTGGTGATGTCGCCGCGCACCACCGTGACCGCGGCCATCCCCCTAGCTCTCCTGCGGCGCCAGCCTCAGCACCCCCGCCAGGGCCAGCCCGGCCAGGGTCTTGGCGTCTCGGATCTGGCCCCTGTAGGCGAGCTCCAGCAGTTCGTCGGGCGAGAAGAGCCGGGCTTCCAGCACCTCGTCGGGGTCGGGGTGGGGCTCACCCACCTGGCTGATGACCGAGGCCCGGAAGTACCAGAGCAGCTCGGTGCTGTATCCGGGGGCGAGGAAGGTCGCGCCGAGGGCCAGCCACGACTCGGCCCCGTACCCGGTCTCCTCGGCCAGCTCCCGCCGGGCCGTCTCCAGGACCGACTCCCCTTCCTCCCTCCCCCCCGCCGGGATCTCCCACAGCATCTCGCCGGCGGCGTGCCGGTACTGACGCACCAGGAGCACCGAGCCGTCGTCGGTGACCGCCACGACGCCCACCCCCCCGGGGTGGTGGACCACCTCCCGCCGGGCCTCCGCGCCCGAGCTCACCCGGATCACGTCGACCGTGAGCCGCAGCAGGCGGCCCTGGAATCTCTCCTCCCGTTCCAGGAGCTGGTCTTCGCTGGGGATCGGTGGGGGCATCTCCGCCTCTGAGGATAGGGCGGCCAGACCGGCTGCGTATTATGGCCGCCATGTCACTGGGCGGGGGATACGTCAACCCCTACGAGGTCACCGCTCTTCAGATCGCCGGGTCCCGCGCCCAGGCGATCTTCCGCTCCCGGCACCGGCGCGACCTGAGGGAGCGGCTGCGGGCCACCGACCGGCTGCTGGACCAGGTGGAGCGCACCCGCCTTCAGGACCAGCCTCGGGTCCCGGCCGCCACCTGGGCGGCGGCGCTGCGGCTGGCCGGCGAGGTCGACCCCAGTCTCTGCGCCAACCTCCGCCACGAGCGCCACCCGGACCGAGTGGGCGCGGCCCTCTTCCTCATCCAGGGCCGCCTTTTGGAGCAGGCCAGAGGCAGCGCGGAAGCCGGCCTGGCCCCGGTCATCCCGCTCTTCCCCCCCGGCTGAGCCGCGGCCCCTTGGGCAGCTCGCCCTGGGAGGTGACCGCCGGCGGCACCCTTGGCGTCGACGACCTCACCACCCCGGCGGGGCGTGCCGCCACCCCCGGCGGGTCGGCCCTGTACTTCAGCCTCGCCGCCCGCCGGCGCTGCCCGGTGCACGCCGTCGCCGCCATCGGCCGGGACGGGCTGGAGCTGCGGGCGCTGCTGGAGGGGGCCGGGGTGGACACCCGCCAGGTCGAGGTGCGGCCCGGGCGCACATACCGATGGCGGGCGGTGCACGGGAGCTCCGGCGGCTCCCCCGTCGAGGAGCACCAGATGCTCGGCGTGTACCACAGCTGGCGCCCGCAGCCGGGCGGCCCGGCCGGGCGAAGCCGGCTGCTCTTCCTCGGGTCGATGCCACCGCGCTGCCAGCGGCTGCTGCTGCGGGCGGAGCCGGGCGCCGGGCTGGTCGCCCTGGACACGATGCGCGACTACATCACCGGCCACGGCCGCCAGCTCGGGGCGCTGCTCGCCGAGGTGGACCTCCTCTTCCTCAACGGTCCGGAGCTGTCCGCCCTCGCCGGTGGGGACCCCTCGCGGCTCATCGGCCGGGGACGGCTGCGAGCGCTGGTGGTGAAGGAGGGGGCGGAGGGCGCCCGGCTGATCACCGGGGGGGGCGACTGGTGGGTCGCACCCCCCGCCGTCCGGCGGGTGGTGGACCCGACCGGCGCCGGCGACGCCCTGGCGGGGGGGATGCTCGGCCGCCTCGCCGAGCTCCGCCGGACCGACCCCGAGGCGCTGCTCGAGGCACTCGCCGCAGGGACCGTGGCCGCCGGGGCCGCGATCGAGGCGTTCGGGCCCAGGGGGCTGCTCGCCGGCCGGGAGGAGCGGTCAGTCCCGCTCTGAGAGCCACTCCCGGACCACCGCCATGTACTCCGGGCGCTGCTCCCAGAAGGGCATGTGGGAGGAGGACTCGAAGATGTGCAGCCGGCTTCCGGCGATGCCCGCCAGGAGCGCCTCCTGGAGCTCGGGGGTCGCCTCGTCGTAGCGCCCCGAGAGGAGGAGCGTCGGGGTGACGATGCCCCCCAGCCGGGACTTCGACTCCCACTCCCGGATGGAGCCCACCACGTGGAACTCGGAGGGCCCGTTCATGGTGTGGTACACGGTGGGATCCTCATCCATCAGGGCGAAGCTGCGGGTGACCTCCGCCGGCCAGGGGTCAAGTCGGCAGAGGTGGCGCTGGTAGAAGAGCTGGCAGGCGGCGAGGTACTCCGGATCGCTGGTCGTCTCGTCGGCCTCGTGCCGGCGGAGGGTCGCCTCGACCTCCAAGGGAAGCTCCGCCCGCAGCCGGTTGGCCGCGGCGACGAAGTCGGGGAATGACGCCGCGGTGTTGCTGAGGATCAGCGAGACCAGCCCTTGGGGCCGGGTCAGCGCGTGCTCCTGGGCGAGGAAGCCGCCCCACGACTGCCCCAGCAGGTGGTAGCGCTCCCCCAGCCCCAGCTCCCGCAGGAGGGCCGCCAGCTGCTCCTTGAACAGCTCCACCGTCCAGAACTCGGCGCCGCGCCCCGGGAGGTGGGTGGAACCTCCCGAGCCGAGCTGGTCGTACAGGACCACGGCGCGTCCGGAGTCCGCCAGGTCCAGGAGCGAGAGGAGGTAGTCGTGGGTGGCGCCGGGGCCGCCGTGCAGGGCCACCAGCGGGGCCGGGCCGCGGGGGTCCGCCGGCAGGTCGCCGGCGACCCAGTAGCGGGTCGAGAACTCCCGGAAGGGGGCCACCCCCTCCCGCAGCCCTCCGCTCACGAGGGGTCCAGCCGGGTGCTGTGGTCGCGGTAGTCGGGGACCAGCCGCTGGTAGCTGGAGCTCATCAGCGGCGACGAGATGATGAAGTCGGCGGAGGCCCGGTTGGTCGCCACCGGCACGTTCCACACCGCGGCGATCCGGAGGAGGGCTCGGACGTCGGGATCGTGAGGCTGGTGCTCGAGCGGATCCCAGAAGAAGATCAGAAGGTCGATGGTGCCGTCGGCGATGAGGCCGCCCATCTGCAGGTCGCCGCCCAGCGGTCCGCTGAGGAGCTTGTGCACCGGCAGGCCGAGCTCGACCTCCAGCAGCCTCCCGGTGGTGCCGGTGGCGTAGAGCTGGTGGGGCGAGAGGCTGCCCCGGTTGAAGCGGGCCCACTCCACCAGGTCCTGCTTCTTGTGGTCGTGTGCCACCAGCCCCACCGCCAGCACCCGGGACGCTCGCTCCTGGGCGCCGCCCCCCGCGGGCAGGCGCAGAGGGGGACGGGTCGGGACGGGATCGCCATCCTCCCCTGCCCCGGCGGTCATTGCGTGAAGGGGTGGACCGGGCTCAGGGTCTGGACCTCCACCGGCGCCGCCTCCCGGCGGAACTCCTCCACGTCCGCCTCGCTGCCCACGACGAAGCCGTAGTGCATCGGCACCGCCAGCTTGGGAGCCATCGCCCGGGCCAGCCCCCCCGCCTCGGCGGGGCCCATCGTGTAGGTGCCGCCGATCGGGAGGAAGGCGACCTCGGTGCTGATCCGCTCCAGCTCGGGGAGTGAGTCGGTGTCCCCGGCGTGGTAGTAGGTGTGTCCGCCGAGGGTGAGCAGGTAGCCGACCCAGCCGTTCGCCTTGGGGTGGGCCTCGAGCCGCTCCTCCACGACGTTGTAGGCCGGGACCGTCTCCAGGTGGACTCCGGCGACCTCCAGCACCTCGCCGGGGGCCACCGGGGTGACGTTGCCCCTGAGCTCCCTCGCGATGTCGTGGGGCGCCACCACCACGGTCCGGGGGCTGCTCACCCTCTCAATGTCGGGAATTGAGAAGTGGTCGAAGTGGGCGTGGGTGAGGACGATCAGGTCGGCGGGATCGGAGGTGGTCACCTCCCAGGGGTCGATGTAGACGGTGAGACCGCCGCCCTGCCACCGGTACGCCGACTGCTTGAACCAGGTGAAGCCTTCCAGCATCAGATTCCCCCGACTGACATGGGCCAAGGCTTCCAGGATAGCGCCGAGGGGAGCGGCGGCCGATCAGCGGTTGGCGCTGCGCACCGCCTCCTGGATCTCCTGAACCGCGACCTCGGGGTCCTCCACGTCCACCACCAGCGCCTTGTAGTGCTCGTGCTGGAGGGAGATCACGATGGCGTGCCCGGGCCGGTGCACGTCCCAGAACATCATCCCGTCGCTGCCGACGAAGGTCCCCGCCTGGAGGACCCCGGGGATGCGGGAACCGGCCACCTTGACCCCGCCGGAGAAACCGGCTCCGGCATCGGGCTCGGAGTGGACCTCGGTGATGTCCCGCAGCGGGATCGACAGGTGGCTGCGCAGCGCCCACAGCTTGTCCATCCCCTCCACCTTCAGCTCCAGGGAGGACTCCCCGATCGTGTACTCGGTCACGACCACACCGTACACCGGGGGAGGGCGGATGTCAATTGGTAATTGACAAACCAGCTCCGACGGGTACGATCGGAACATGGCCGCGGGGTCCTCGGCGAGGGAGACGTTGGCGACGCTGCTGGAGCAGAACGCCGCCGTGGTCGCCCGAGCGCTGCGCCAGCCGCCTGGTGGGTCGGCGCTGGGGGCGCTCTCGGCCTCGATCACCATGACCCAGGTGGCGGAGGACGCGATGCGCTCGCTTGTCGCCGACGCCCGGGCGGAGGGGCGCACCTGGGCGGAGATCGGGACGATCCTGCGCACCAGCCGCCAGGCGGCCCAGCAGCGCTTCAAGGCGGAGATGGAGATGGGTGACCAGGAGCTGGAGGGGCTCGGGGCGGAGGGCCTCAGGGTGCTGGGGCAGTGGGCTGCGGGGGAGGGGAGCCTTCTGGTCCCCCGGTTCGATGAGGCGGTGCGCCAGCGGCTGGACGAGGCCGGGCTGGTCGCCGCCTGGGCCCAGGTGGAGGAGCTCTCCGGCAAGCTGCTGACGGTGGGGCGGCCGACGGTGGCGGCCCGCGGCAGGTACCGGGTGGTGGACATCCCGCTCGCCTTCGAGCGCGGGCCGATGAAGGCCCGGATCACCTTCGACCAAGAGCAACGGATCAGCGGCCTCTGCGTCCTCTTCCCCGACCCTCCCTGAGCGCGCCCCCGGGAATCGCCGGAAGCGGGCTCAGGCCGGGCGGAGCCGCACCGCCAGGGTCGCGAGGAGAAGGCACACCCCGGCCAGGACCACGCCTCCAACCAGCGGCTGCACGGCCGCCGACCCGCCCCAGCTCCCGGCGGCCAGCTGGCCCACCCGTCCGGTGACCCCGGTCGGCAGCGAGTTGTTCAGCGGCGCCCAGAAGCCCGGGAGCGCGCTCAGCGCGATGTAGGCGACCAGGGCGACGCCCCCGGCCGCCACCCCGCTGCCGAGGGCGGCGCTGGCCAGGAGGGTGAGGGCGACCACGTCGAGCAGCATCACCAGGAGCCCCAGGTTGAGGAGGAGGTAGGAGCCGAGGGGGACGGGGTGGAAGAGCAGGGCCAGGTAGCCGAACGACGCCAGCGCCGCCGCCGCGAGGCTCACCAGCGCCACCAGCCCGTGCGCCGTGAACTTGGCCAGCACGTAGGCGCCGGCGGCGACCGGCCGGGAGAGGATGAGGGCGGCGACCCCCCGGGACCGCTCCTCAGCGATCGCGCCCATGGCGAGGAGGATCAGCGCCAGGGCGGGCAGCTGCTCCAGGTACCCGGCGTAGGCGACCACGGCATTGGTGGCGGTCTGGCGGGGCACCGTGATGGCGACCCCCGAGCCGGCCTGGCTGCGCACCAGATCGGGGAGGTAGTAGGTGAGCAGCACCGCCCCCAGCCCCGAGAGCAGGAAGACCGCGGCGGCGATCAGCCAGCGTCCGGTCGCCAGGCTTTCCCCGAGCTCCTTCCCGGCCAGCGTCCGGAATCCGGCCATCGATCTCACGCCGGCTTCCCCGAACCGGACACCAGCCGCAGGAACACCTCCTCCAGGGAGGGCAGCTCGCGCCGGAAGACCAGCAGGGGGAGTCCGCTGGCGGCGATCGCCCGGGGGAGCTCCAGCTCGGCCCGGTCAGGGTCGCTGACCACCACCGTGAGCGCCGAGCCCTCCGCCCGGGCCTGCTCCACCCAAGCCTCTCCGGAGAGGCGCTCGGCGAGGCCGGCGGCGCTGCCGCGCACCTCCACGTGGAAGACCGGGCCGCCGTACCGCTCCTTGATGCTGGTCGTCGAGTCGTGGGCCAGCAGCCGCCCCTCCGAGAGGATCGCCACCCGGTCGCAGGCCCGGTCGACGTCGTCCAGAAGGTGGGAGGAGAGGAGGACGGTGACCTCGCCCCGAAGGCCAGAGATCAGCTCGAGGACCTCGCTGCGGCCGATCGGGTCCAGCGCCGCCACCGGCTCGTCGAGCACCAGCAGCGAGGGGTCGTGCACCAGCGCCTGCGCGATCCCCAGCCGCTGGCGCATCCCGCCGGAGTAGGTCTGGGTGCGGCGGTCGCCGACCTCGGCGAGCCCGACCAGCTCCAGGGTGGACTCGACCCGGGCCCGCCGCTCCCCCGCGGCCACCCCGCTCAGGGCGGCGGCGAACCGGAGATAGGCGCGACCGGACATCCAGTTGGGGAAGGCGATCTCCTGCGGGACGTAGCCGAGGGCGCGCCGCACCGCGTCCGGCTCGGCGGTGGTGGACCTCCCTGCCACCTCAACCTGGCCGCTGGTGGGCCGGCCGAGCGTCGCCAGGATGCGGATGGTGGTGGTTTTCCCCGCCCCGTTGGGGCCGAGGAGGCCCACCACCGCCCCGGCCGGCACCGACAGCGTCAGGTCGCGCACGGCCTGGACGCGACCGAAGGTCTTGGTGAGGTGCGAGAACTCGATGGGGGAGGCGGTCAACCCTCTCGCCGCCCCACCACCAGGTAGACGATCGGGCCGATCGTCCCGACGACGAGGATCACCACCACCCACGGCCACTTGTGGCCGCCGGTGACGTGGTCGCGATGGGCGAGGTCGACCAGCGAGTAGATGACCAGCGCCAGGTCGATCAGCGCCAGGGGCGCGAGGAGCAGCACGAGCAGGGTGCCGCCCGCGGTTGACCCCGCCAGCGCCGTCCCAGCAAGCATCGGAGTCCTCCACAGCGGCCGCCCGACGCCGCGGTTCGGCGCCT
>DAHUYV010000068.1 GCA_027306885.1 Candidatus Dormiibacterota bacterium | reverse complement strand
CTACAGCACCAGCTGGGCTGGCCGGAGCACGCTGCCTTCATGGACGAGTCAGAAGCGCTGGGGAAGACCCGCCTGGCCGGTCCCCTGGGGACGACCGGAGAGGTGCTCCTGGTGGTGCGGGCGGAGGCGGAGTCCGCGGTGACGCGCCACCTGGCGGAGGACCCGTGGACCCAATCAGGCCTGCTCACCACGGTCAAGATCGTGCCCTGGGACCTGCGCCTCGGGGACATCGGGTAACGGTGCGCGTGTGGCGTTGCGCCCCGTGAGAGCGGGGTGGCGTCCCGAGCAGGGGGCATAGTTCCCGGTTGGTGACCGCGGGCGCCGAATAGAGATCAGCGACGTGGTGCCAGCAGTGGGAGTCGAACCCACACGAGCTTGCGCTCAACGGTTTTTGAGACCGCCGCGTCTGCCATTCCGCCATGCTGGCCCGAAGGGGATCAGAGGTCGCGGTCGCCGAGGTCGGGAAGGTTCATCTCGTTGACCATCTGCTGGAAGACCTCGAGCTTGGCCTCCTCGTCATCGCCCTGTGGGATGACCGCCGCCTTGTCCATCACCTCGCTGGCTACGAAGATCGGCGAGCCCACCCGCAGAGCCAGGGCAATGGCGTCGCTCGAGCGCGCGTCCAACTCCAGGTCCCGACCCCCGACTCGGCCCAGGATGCGGGCGTGGAAGGTGTCGTTGCGCAGTTCGGAGACCACCACCCGGGTCACCGTGACCCCCAGCGCCCGAAGCATGTTGGCCATCAGGTCATGGGTGACCGGTCGCTCCGGGTCGATGCCCGAGATCTTCAGCGCGATGGCGTTGGCCTCCGCCGTCCCCACCCATATGGGCAGGAACCTGTCGGAATCCTTCTCCTTCAGGACCACCACGTGCTGACCGCTGGGCATGTGGATCCTGATGCTGTCGACCGCCATCTCGATCAGATCCATTGCTCCTCACCGTCGCGACGGTCCGGGAGTCTCGGGCGGCGCAGTGGACGGCCCCCGGACGCTGGTGACCTCCTTCGCTCATCATAGCCTGCGCCGGCCGACGGCCCAGGGTCCGGGTTCGGGGAGACGGTGGTCCGGCTGCGGGGGCATCGACGTTGGAGAGAGACCAGGGCAGCGTCTTCGGCGAGGCCGCCGATCTGTACGATCGCCGCCGGCCCGGATACCCGCCTGCAGTCTTTGAGGAGATCGTCGCAACAGCCGGCCTCAGCCCCGGGGACGCCATCCTGGAGGTCGGGGCCGGCACCGGCTTGGCCACCGCTGAGCTGCTGAGGCGGGGGCTCCGGGTGATGGCGCTTGAGCCCAGTCCGGAGATGGCGGCGGCGGCCCGACGCCGGCTGGCGACCCGGACCGGACTTCAACTCGTCGAGAGCTCCTTCGAGAGGTGGGAGCCGCAGGGCGCCGTCTTCCAAGCGGTAGTCGCGGCGCAGGCCTGGCATTGGGTGGACCCCGCCCTCCGCTATGAGAGGGCGGCTGCGGTTCTGCCCCCGGGAGGGACTCTCGCCTTGATCTGGAACCGCCCCGAGGGCGGTGATGAGGCGATCCGCTCCGAGCTCGACGCCGTGTACCGCCGGCAGGCGCCGGAGTTGGCGGCCCGCCCGCCCGGGGAGCTGGACTTGGACCGCACGCCGGAGATCCTGGAGTCGGGACAGTTCTCATCGCCCCACCGGTCCGAGTTCCACTTCGAGCTGGAGTATTCCTCCGACGCCTACCGCGAGCTCATGGAGACCCAGTCGGACCACCGGCTGCTGCCGGAGGCAAGTCGGCGCCGCCTGCTCAGCGCCGTGGCCGAGGTGATCCGGCACAACGGCGACCGCTACCGGACGAGCTGGGTCACGCTGCTGTACCTCAGCCGGCGGCTCGGGGGGATGGACCCCTTCCCATAATGTCGGTGATGTCGACCTCCCTCAAGCCGGGGACCAGGCTGCTGCTGGTGGATGGGCACGGCCTGGCCTTCCGCGCCTACCACGCCCTCCCCGAGATGACCAACTCCCGCGGCGTCCCGATCCGGGTGGCGTACGGGTACACCTCGATGCTTCTGCTGGCGCTCTCGCAGGGGTTCGACTGCGCGGTTGCCGCCTTCGACCCGCCCGGGCCCACCTTCAGAGATCGCCGGCTGGCCACCTACAAGGCCCACCGCGCCCCGACGCCCCAGGAGCTCATCGACCAGATCCCCATCCTGGAGCGGATCACCCAGTCCCTCAACATCCCTGTCGAGGTGGTGCCGGGGTTCGAGGCCGACGATGTCCTGGGGACACTGGCCACCCAGGCGAGTGAGATCGGCTGCCGGACGGTGATCCTCACCGGGGACATGGACCTCATCCAGCTGGTCGATGAGGCGACCTTTGTGCAGACCAGCCGGCGGGGAAGCAGCGAGCCCATGGTCTACGACCCCCAGGCCGTGGTGGCCCGGTACGGCTTCATCCCGCCCCGCATGATCGACTTCAAAGCCCTGCGCGGCGACGCCAGCGACAACATCCCGGGAGTTCCAGGGATCGGGGAGAAGACCGCGACTGACCTGATCCAGCGCTTCGGGGACCTCGACCAGATCCTGGCTGCTGTGCCCACGCTGCCCCAGGGGAGGGTGCGCACGACCCTGGAGGCGAACCGGGAGGAGGCGCTCTTCGGAAGGGAGATGGTCACCATCGTGCGCGACGTGCCCGGGGTGCAGCTGAGGTTGGACGACTGCCAGCTCAGCCTCTACGACCGGGCGGCGGCCCGCCTTCTGCTCGAGGAGTTGGGGATGCCCAGCCTGGCCGGTCGGCTGCCGGCGGTGGCCAGCCAACCGGCCGCCGACGCCTCGCCAGAAGTCCCGGTCACCCCGGAAGGGGAGCAGGTGACCGACTCCGCATCGCTCGCCGATGTGGTCGGGCAGCTCCGAGCGGCCGGCGGGCCCATCTCCGTGCGAGTGGCGGCGACGCCGCCGGCCCGTCTCGGCCAGGTGACCGGGATCGGCCTGGCGGTGTCGGGGGAGCGCGGCTGGTACGTGCCTTTGAACGAGGACGGCCCGGAGGATCTGGGGCCGCTTCTCGACCTGCTGGCCGACTCTGCGGTGCCCAAGTCCACCTACCAGTACAAGGACGACCTGCTCGCGCTGCGGGGAGCGGGATGGGAGCTGCGGGGGGTGGACTTCGACCTGGTGCTGGCCAGCTATCTCAGCGATTCCCGGGGCCGGGCCCCGAGCCTTACGACGCTGACCCAGGAGTACAGCCCGTTCCGGGCTCCCGAGCCGCCGGTGACCGGCCGGCAGGTGGGCTCGGAGGCGGCCTGCGTGGCGGCGGTGCGGGCCGGGCTGGAGAGTCGTCTGGAAGCCGCGGGCGGGAGTGCCCTGCTTCGGGAGCTGGAGCTCCCGGTGGCCGGGATCCTGGCCGAGATGGAGCGGATCGGCGTGCGCCTGGACTCCACCCAGCTTCATGCTCTCTCGGCCGAGCTCCAGAGCCAGGTCACCAGCCTGGAGC
>DAHUYV010000065.1 GCA_027306885.1 Candidatus Dormiibacterota bacterium | reverse complement strand
GGTCGCAGCTCGGGGCGTCCACGAACGGGGTGAACCCCGGCGGGTAGAACTGCAGCTCCATGAAGGCGCTGCCGGCGGCGTTGGGATCGGAGATCCCGCCGCCGTTGGAGTCGCTCTGCGGAGTGCAGGGGTTCTGCGGATAGGAGAGCGGGTCGCAGATGGGCAGCCCGAACCAGGGGGCCGGGCTGAGCTCGGCGTAGTCGGTGGTGTTGTTCGGGCCGGGAAGGGCGGTCGGGGTAGCCCTGGGGTCGGTGGCCACCCGCATGTAGTAGGTCATGTTGGTGCCGCTGCCCGGGGTGTTGGAGATGAACTTCACTGACGGCTCATCGTGCCCGATGTAGTGGTTGTTGTCGTAGAAGCGGCTGGCCTGGGTGGACCAGGCTCCCGGCGGCGTCAGGGGATCGGTGCAGAGGCCGCCCAGGTCCTGCTTGACCGACTTGTACTTGGAGCTGAACCCGTTGCAGTCCAGCTCGTTCACCGCGTTGGGCTGGAATCCCCGCACCGCGGCGCTGGCGCCGTTGCCGGAGCCCCCGCTGCCGAGGACCACTCCGGAACTGGCCAGGGCGGCTCCGCCGGCGACGGCGGCGGCGGCCAGCAGGGCCATCACCCTGCCCTTGAGTCGAGGCACTGTCTTCCCTCCTGCTGCACCGGTTCGCGCGCGGCAGGAGGCATCCTTCCAGCGGAAGCTGGTCCCTCCCGACCGCGAGTGCCCGCTGCGTCCCTCAGCGGTGCGCCATTCATACCGGGAAGGTGGGAATTTGTCAAGATCCGCGCCCGGCTGAGCGACTGGGCCACCGGGCCCCAGACCACCATCCCGGCTTCCCGGCTAACTTCGGTCCGAACTGGCCCCCGACTTGCGCGGTCGGAGCCGGATCGGCACCCCGGCGAAGCCGAAGCGCCGCCGCAGCTCGTTCTCCAGGTGGCGGGCGTAGCTGAAGTGAAGCAGCTCCGGGTCGTTGACGAAGAGAGCGAAGGTCGGGACCCGGCTGCGGGCCTGGGTGGCGTAGTACAGGCGCAGCCGCCGACCGCCTCGGCCGCTGGGCGGGGGATGCCGCTCCAGCACCTCCCCCAGCGCCGCGTTTAGCTCCGGGGTGGAGATGCGCTTGGCCCGGGAGCGGGCCAGCTCGAAGATCGCCGGCAGGATCCGCTGGAGGCCGCGGCCGGTCTTGGCGCTGACGTAGAGGAACGGGGTGCCGGGGGCGAAGTCGTAGGCGGAGCGAAGCTCGCGAATCAGGGCCCGGTCCGAGCGCTCGTCCTGGTCCAGCAGGTCCCACTTGTTCAGCACGACCAGGGTGGCGGCCCCGGCTTCCCGCGCCTGCCCGGCGATATGCCGGTCCTGGGCGAGCAGCGGCGCCTGAGCGTCGACCACCACCATGGCGACGTCGGCGCGGTCCACCGCCCGCAGGGCCCGCACCAGGCTGTAGAAGTCCGCGTCCTTGGTCACCCCGGGGCGCCTCATGCCCGCCGTGTCCACCAGCAGCAGCGGTCCCTCTGCGGTCTCCAGACGGGTGTCCACGGGATCCCTGGTGGTGCCGGCGACCTGGCTGACCAGGGCCCGCTCCTCGCCCAGAAGGGCGTTGAGGATCGACGACTTCCCGACGTTGGGCCGCCCGACGATGGCGCAGCGGACCAGCTCCCCCGCCTCCTCGGGCACCGGGACCGCCGCCGGCAGGTGCTCGACTATCGCGTCCAGCAGGTCGCCGGTTCCCGCCCCGGAGATGGCGCTGATCGGAAGTGGGTCGCCGAGGCCGACTCCGTAGAGCTCATGGAAGAGGAGGCGATCCCCGCTCCCCTCGTGCTTGTTGCCCACCAGCAGCACCGGCTGGCGGGCCCGCCTCAGCACCTCCACCACCTCCAGGTCCGCCGCGGTGACCCCGGCGCGGACGTCGGTGACCAGGCAGATCAGCTCTGCCTGCGCCAGCGCCGCCCGGGCCTGGGTCTGGGTGTTCGCCGGAAGGTCCCCCTCCGGCCCGTCGCGCACCACCCGGTCGAGCCCGGCGGTGTCGATCAGCCCGAAAGCCCGTCCCCCCCACTCGACCCGTCCGTAGAGCCTGTCCCGGGTGAGGCCCGGCTGGGGCGAGACGATCGCCCGGCGCTCGCCGATCAGACGATTGAAGAGGGTCGACTTGCCGACGTTCGGACGCCCCACCAGCGCCACCAGCGGGAGTCCCGACACCTCACCGGAGTCGGGTCCCTCCCCATCGCGCGTCGTCCTTCGGCGCCCCGGGCCAGATCGCGGCACCTAAGCCCCGCGCAGGTCGCGGCCCGTCATCTCCGGCGGAACCTCCAGCCCCATCGCCGCCAGCAGGGTGGGGGCGACGTCGCGCAGCCCGCCGTCCGACCTCAACTCACCATTCAACCCCACCAGGATGACGGGAACCGGGTTGGTGGTGTGCGCGGTGACTATGTTCCCGGCCTCGTCCAGGAGGTACTCGGCGTTGCCGTGGTCGGCGGTGATGAGAACGAAGCAGCCCGCCTGCCGGGCCGCCGCCGCCAGCCGGCCCAGGCAGGAGTCGAGGTATTCAACCGCCGCCACCGTCGCCGCCAGGTTCCCGGTGTGCCCCACCATGTCGGCGTTGGCGTAGTTGAGCACCACCAGCGCGCTGCCCCCCCGTTCCAGCTCCGCCACCGCGGCGTCGGTGATGCCGTCGGCGCTCATCTCCGGCTTGAGGTCGTAGGTGGCCACCTTGGACGACGGGATCAGGGTTCGTTCCTCCAGAGGGAACGGCTCCTCCCGCCCGCCGTTGATGAAGTAGGTGACGTGGGCGTACTTCTCGGTCTCGGCCACGTGGAACTGACCCAGGCCGGCGCGGGAGACCACCTCGGCCAGGGTGTTCCGGACCTCCGGCTTGGAGAAGGCCACCGGGACCGGCAGGGTGTCGTCGTAATGGGTAAAGGTGACCAGGTCCAGCGGCCGACTCCAGGGGCCCCGGGGGAAGCCGGAGAAGTCAGGGTCGACCAGGGCGTGGCAGAGCTCCCGGGCCCGGTCGGGCCGGAAGTTGAAGTGGACCACGACATCCCGCTGGTCAAGTCGCAGCAGGGCCCCACCTTCGGGGAGCACTGCAGCCGGAAGCAGGAACTCATCGGTGATCCCCTCCTGGTAGGAGGCCCTCGCGTATTCCGAGGCGCTGCTGACGGTCCTCTCCCCCACCCCCAGCATGGTGAGGAACGCCGGCTCCACCCGCTCCCAGCGACGGTCTCGGTCCATGGCGTAGTAGCGCCCCGAGACCGTTGCCACCCGACCGACCCCAATTGACGCCAGCCTATCCTCCAGCGCCTCCAGGTAACCCGCCCCCGCCGTTGTCGGGGTGTCCCGGCCGTCGGTGATGGCATGGACCGCCACCTCACCCACCCCGTGGCGCCGAGCCAGCTCGCAAAGCGCCGCCAGGTGCTGCTGGTGGCTGTGGACCCCTCCGGGTGAGACCAGACCCACCAGGTGCAACTTCCCGCCCCGATCCCGAGCCCGATCCGCCGCCGCCGTCAGAACCGGGTTCTCGAAGAAGCTCCCGTCGGCGATGGCGGCGTCGATCCTGGTCAGGTCCTGAAGCACGACCCGCCCCGACCCGATCGTGAGGTGGCCGACCTCGGAGTTGCCCTGCTGGCCCTGAGGCAACCCCACCGCCAGCCCGCTGGCCGCCAGCTGGGAATGCGGATTGCCCGCCCACAGGGCGTCGAAGTTGGGGGTCGCGGCCTGGGCGATCGCGTTTCCCTCGGTCTGCTCCCGGCAGCCGTAGCCGTCGAGGATGCAGAGCACCGCCCGGCGCCGCGGCGTCACCAACTGGGCGGTCCCCCGTCCCCGGGGCGCGCCCGGCTCACCCTGCGGCCGCGACGATCGCCGCGAACTCCTCCGCCTTCAGGCTGGCCCCGCCCACCAGCGCTCCCATCACCCCCCGGGCTCGTACCAGAGAGGCGGCGTTGGCAGCGGTGACGCTTCCCCCGTAGAGCACTCTCACCACAACCGCCGATCCGGCCATCTCGGCCACCACCCGGTGGATCAGCTCCGCCGCCGTTGTGGCGTCCTCCGGCGTCGCCGTGGCCCCGGTGCCGATCGCCCAGACCGGTTCGTAGGCGATGGTGCAGAGGGCCACCTGGGAAGGGCTCAACCCCTCGAGGCCGGCCCGGGTCTGCCGCTCCACCACCTCGGCGGTGAGGCCGCCCTCGCGCTCGGCCCCGGTCTCGCCAACCGCGAGGATGGGCAGAAGGCCAGCCTCCAGGACCGCTCCGAGCTTGCGCCGGACCACCTCGTCCGACTCCCCCAGCAGGTGGCGCCGCTCGCTGTGGCCGACCAGCACGTAGTCACAGAGCGACTCCAGCATGGGGGCGGAGATCTCCCCGGTGAATGCCCCCTTCGGCTCCCAGTGACAGTTCTGCGCCCCCAGCCTCACCCGGGGGTCGCCCCCCAGGAACGCCCCAACCGCCTCGAGGGCGGTGAAGGGCGGCAGGATCAGCACCTCAGCCGGGGGCCGGTCGGCCAGCCGCGAGACCAGCTCCGCGACCAGCACTCGGGCCGAGGCCGGAGTGCCGTTCATCTTCCAGTTGCCGGCCACCAGCGGACGGTCGGGGTGCAGTTCGCGGGTCATCTCGCCACCACCACTTCGCGCAGGGCGGCGACGCCGGGCAGCTCCCGTCCCTCCAGGAACTCCAACGTGGCGCCCCCACCGGTGCTCACGTGGGTGAATCCAGAGCTCAGCCCCAGCGCCTCCAGCGCCGCCTGCAGGTCGCCCCCGCCGGTGACGCTGACCGCCGAGCTGGCCGCGATCGCCTCGGCGAGGCGTCGCGTCCCGGTCGCGAAGGCCGGGTTCTCATAGACCCCGAGAGGGCCGTTCCAGACCACGGTGCCGGCGCCGGACACCAGGCCCACCCAGCGGTCCAGGGTCCGGGGCCCGACATCGAGGATCATGTCCTCTGGCCCCACCTCGCCCACCGCGCAGACCCGCGCCGCGCCCGGACCCGCCTCGGGCGAGTTCGCCACCACCACATCGGCGGGAAGCTCCACCTCGGCGCCTAGATGAGGAGCGCGACCCAAAAGGTCGGCGGCCCGAGGCACGAAGTCCGCCTCAACCAGGGAGCGGCCCACCGGCATCCCCTCGGCCTTGAGGAAGGTGGCGGCCATCCCCCCGCCGAGCAGCAGCTGGGTGACCCGGGGGAGGAGGTTGTCGATGACGCCCAGCTTGGTGCTGAGCTTGCTGCCTCCGAGGACGGCCAGCAGGGGCTGGACCGGGTCCTCGAGGATCCCTCCCAACGCCCCCAGCTCGCGCTCCATGAGGCGGCCGGCGTAGGCGGGAAGTCGGTGCGCCACCCCCACGGTCGAGGCGTGGGCTCGATGGGCGGTCCCGAAGGCGTCGTTCACGTAGATGTCAGCCAGCCGGGCCAGCTGAGCGGAGAACTCCGGGTCGTTGACCTCCTCCTCCGGGTGGAAGCGCAGGTTCTCCAGCATGAGGACCCCGCCCGCGGGAAGCTCCGCGACGGCGGCCTCGGCCTCCGATCCGACACACTCCGGGCACCAGGTCACCTCCCGGCCGAGGAGCTGACCCAAATGCTGGGCCAGCGGCCGGGTCGAGAGCCCGGGCACCACCCGGCCCTTCGGCCGCCCCAGATGGGTGGCCACCACCACCTTGGCCGAGCCGTCCATCAGCTCCCGGATGGTCGGCAGCGCCGCCCGCATCCGAGCGTCGTCCCGAATGCTCCCGTCCTCTCGCAGGGGGACGTTGAAGTCAACGCGAACCAGGACTCGCCTGCCCTCAGGCTTGAAGTCGTCGAGCCCGGCCTTCATCGTCCGGCCCCCACCTCCGCCAGGCGGTTGGCCACCAGCTCGGCGAGGTCAGCTACGCGGCACGAGTACCCCCACTCGTTGTCGTACCAGGAGAGCACCTTCACCAGCTTGTCGCCGCTCATGAGCGTGCTCGGGGCATCGAAGATCGACGACCGGGAGTCGCCCTGGAAGTCGATCGACACCAACGGCTCCTCGGAGTACCCGAGGATGTCCTTGAGTTCACCCTCGGCGGCCGCGCGCATCGCCTGGTTCACCTCGGCCACGGTGGTCGGGCGGCTGAGGGTCACAGTGAGGTCGACCACTGAGACGTTGGGAGTGGGGACCCGGATCGCCATCCCCTGAAACTTGCCCTGGAGCTCGGGCAGGACCAGCGCCGCGGCCTTGGCCGCACCGGTCGAGGTGGGGATCATGGACAGGGCCGCGGCGCGAGCCCGGCGCAGGTCCTTGTGCGGCCCATCCAGCAGGTTCTGGTCTGAGGTGTAGGAGTGGATCGTCGTCATCACTCCGTTCTCGATGCCGAAGCTGCGGCTGAGCACCTTGGCCACCGGCGCCAGGCAGTTGGTGGTGCAGGACGCGTTGGAGATCACGTGGTGCCGGGCGGGGTCGTAGCTCTCCTGGTTCACGCCCATGACGATGGTGATGTCCTCGCCCTTGGCCGGCGCGCTGATGATCACCTTGCGGGCACCACCCTTGTCGATGTGTGCCCGGGCCTTCTCGGCGGCGGTGAAGCGCCCCGAAGCCTCGATCACCAGCTCCACTCCGAGGTCCGCCCAGGGCAGCGTTTCCGGACTGCCCTCGGAGAAGACCCGCACCGGCTGCCCATCAACCACCAGCGACTCGCCCGCCACCTCGACGGTCCCGGGGAAGGGGCCGATGATCGAATCGTGGCGGAGGAGGTGAGCCAGCACCTCCGGGCTGGTGATGTCGTTCACGGCCACCACCGTGAGGTCGCTGCGGCCACGCATCGCCCGCATGACGTCGCGCCCGATCCTGCCGAACCCGTTGATGCCCACCCGGACGGTCATCTCACTCCTCCTGCTGCAGCGCCGGCCACGGCTTCCCGTGGGCGCCTCGGGGCGAGTATATGAGCCATCGCCGAGCTGCCCCGGGCCGCACCCCTACTCTGCCGGATCGCGATCGCTCGCGCTCAGGGTGGCACCACGGGGGGCGGCGCGCAGGATTTCACCCCGGGGCGGCATCGCCGGCCGGTCAGACCGCCAGGTCCCGGTGCCAGGCCAGCGCCGGGACGCCGCCGCGCTCCAGGCGCCGGACCAGCTCGGCCGCCATCGCGACCGACCGGTGCCGGCCGCCGGTGCAGCCGAGCGCCACCCGAAGCAGGGGACGAGGCAATCTCGCCGGCGCCATCTCCGCGCCGACCAGCTGCTCGGCGGCGTCCAGCAGCGAACCGGCCAGCTCCTGCTCCAGGACGTAATCGCTCACCCGGGGATCGGTCCCGGGGAAGGCGCGGAGCTCGGGCTCCCAGTAGGGGTTGCGCAGGGCTCGGACGTCGAGGCAGCAGTCGAGGTCCAGCGGCACGCCCTTGGCGAAGGAGAACGACTCCGCTACGACCAGGGGCTCTTTCGCCCCGAGCCAGCCGGAGGGAAGCCGGTCGAGGAACTCCGCCAGCCGCCGCTGGTCCAGATGCGAGGTGTCGATGAGCAGCCGGCTGCGCAGACGGGCGGCCCGCTGGCGGCGGTCCGCCTCCGCCCAGGTCGCCAGCTCTCGCCCCTCGATCGGAGCCGTCGGGTGCACGCGACGGGCGCAGGCCTCGACCGATGCTGTGGTGCGCACCAGGGCCTCCCAACGCCCGCCGTCCAGCGCCTCGGCGGCCTCCGCCTCGGGGTGGGCGCGGCGCCCGTCCCACTGCTCCACCGCGACCCCCTGCCCGCCAAGGGCCTCGGCGACCAGATCCACCCCCGACCTGGGGGGTCCGAACACCAGAACCGCCATCAGAGGATCTCCTTGAGCGCCGCGGCCACCGGTCTGGTGATCCCGGGGACCGCGATCAGCTCCTCCAGGCTCGCCTCCTTGATGCCCTGCAGCGACCCGAACTGCGAGAGCAGCGCCCGCTTCCGCTTCGGGCCCAGCCCCCGAACCTCGTCGAGGCGGCTGCGCAGCCCGGCGCGCTGGCGGCGGGCCCGGTGCCTGGTGATCGCAAAGCGGTGGGCCTCGTCCCGAACTCGTTGGACCAGGAAGAGGCTGGCGCTGCCCCGGGCGAGGTGGACCGGCTCGCCCCCGCCCACCTTGTGCAGCTCCTCAAAGCGCTTGGCCAGCCCG
>DAHUYV010000063.1 GCA_027306885.1 Candidatus Dormiibacterota bacterium | reverse complement strand
CGCCCACACCGTCTCCTCGACCGGGGTCTCGGGGTCGGGGCGGTGGCAGAAGACAAGGTCCACGAAGTCGAGCTGGAGCCGGCTCAGGGAGCCGTCCATGGCCTGCATGAGGTACTTCCGGTTCAGGGTGTGGGAGGTGTTCACCCCACCGTCGAGGCCCCAGAAGAACTTGGTGGAGACCACGTAGCTGGAGCGGGTCCAACCGGCGCGCTGGAGGGCCCGCCCCATCAGCCGCTCCGACTCCCCCTGGGCGTACGACTCGGCGTTGTCGAAGAAGTTGATCCCGCCCTCTCGACCCGCCACCATGCAGGCGAAGGCTAGGTCCTCGTCCATCTGGCCGCCGAACGTCACCCAGGAGCCCAGCGAGAGCAGGCTCACCTTGAGCCCGGAACGGCCCAACCGCCGGTACGGCATTTTCACAGCAGGTCACCTCCACGTGAGCGCCCGAAGGGCCGCAGGGGGGCGGGGGTCCGCGGGCCACGGCGGCGCACCCGATCGTACCGCGCGGTCAGCGGCCCCCAGCAGGTGCACCGGACCGACTCAGCGCGGTCCGGTGCCCTCTAGCCAGCTCCGCAGCTGCCCCGAGTGCTCCCCCAGGGCGGGAGCCGAGCCGCGGTAGGCGACCGGGGAGGCGGCGAACGTTATCGGGTCGGCGATCGCCCGGTCCGGGACGGCTCCCGGCCGCGGGAGCTCCACCACCGGGTTGAGGCCGAGAGAGTCCGCGAGGGCGATCGCCTCCGCCACGTCGTTGATGGGTCCACAGGGGATCCCCAGCGGCGCCAGTGCCCCGATCCACGCCGCCGCCGTGCGGCTGCGCAGAGAGGTCTCCAGCTCCTCCGCCAGGAGAGCACGGTGCTGCACCCGGGATGGGTTGGTGGCGAAGCGGGGGTCCGAGCTCAGTTCCGGCCGCTCCAGCGCCCGACAGAGTGCCGCGAACTGGCGGTCGTTCCCCACCGCCACCGCCAGAGGGCGGTCCCGCGCCCGAAGCACCTCGTACGGCGCCACGCTGGGATGGCGGTTCCCCATGGCGCGGGGAACGACCCCGGCCAACAGGTACCCGGAGGCGTGGTTGACCAGCGCTGACAGCAAGGTCCCGAGGAGGTTGAGGGTCACCAGCTGGCCCCGACCCGAGCTCTCCCGTTCGCGCAGCGCGGCCAGCACCCCGACGGCGCCGTGCAGGCCGGTGAGCACGTCGACCAGAGCCACCCCCGCCTTGGTCGGGGTGCCTGGATCTGGGCCGGTGACGCTCATGAGGCCGCCCACCGCCTGAACCAGGAGGTCGTATCCCTGCAGGTCGGCCCCGGCCCCAGCTCCGAAACCGCTGATCGAGCAGTACACCAGGCCGGGGTTGCCCGCGGCGAGCGAGGGGTGGTCGAGGCCGAACTTGGCCATGGTCCCCGGGCGAAAGTTCTCCACCAGGACGTCGGCCCGGAGGGCCAGCCGCCGGGCCAGCTCCAGGTCGCCATCGTCCCGCAGGTCGAGGGCGATCGATCGCTTGTTCCGGTTGACCGCCAGGAAGTAGGTGCTGCGGCCCTCTGCGTCCCACGGTGGTCCCCACTGCCGGGCGTCGTCGCCTCCGTCCGGCCTCTCGACCTTCACCACGTCGGCGCCGAGATCGCCGAGCAGCATCGTCAGGTAGGGACCGGCCAGGATTCGGCTGAAGTCGGCCACGAGCACCCCGGCAAGCGGACCTGGACGGGCCGAGGGACGGTCGCCGTCGTCGCGGAGATGACCGAGGGGCACGGCTCAGACCATCCGGGAAGGTCGGTTCAACTGTCAAGCGTGCCCGCGGTGACCGGACTCAACGGCGCCGCTCCCGGAATGGCCAACCTTCCCCCGCGGACCGACAACTCCGAGGGCACCGTGGGGGAGGTGGTCCGAGCTTCCCGAGGCGCCCCGCCGGCCGGATGAGGGACGGAGCCGGACGGGGCGTGGCCAGGGGATTGGTCGCTCAGTTGGTTTCGGTGCTTCGGTCGGACCAGGACGAAGGACCCGCGGCGGCGGCTCGCGAGGGCCCCTCGGTGGTTCACTGGCGAGGTGTCAGCTGATCCGCGGCGCCGCGGCGGTCCGACGCCGCATCCCCTCCCCGGTCGGGTTGTGGGCGAGCGCCGATGAGGCGCGGCCCCGGCCCTCTCCGGTTCATCCCCCTCGTTCACCTGGGAGAGGACGGCTGGCTTCTCCTCTCGGCCCGGCTGCTGCGGATGCTGGGCGTCGGGGTGATCGTGGCCTCACTGCCCCTGTACCTCGCCCATCTCGGTCTCAGCTCCTTCGAGGTGGGGTCGGTTCTCACCTGCGGGATGCTCGGAGGAGCGGTCGCCACGGCGGCCTTCGGCGTGGCGGCGGGAGTGATGGGCCGTCGGCGGGCACTGCAGCTGGCGGCGCTCCTGCCGATCGCCGGCGCGGCGCTGCTGCTCACCCAGCGCGGCGTGGGGCTCCTCGCGCTAGCCGCCTTCGTCGGCGGGGTCTCCGCCTCGGGCCAGGACGTGGGGGCTCCTCAGGCCCTGGAGCAGGCCGCCATCGCCGACCTCCTGGGGCACGGCGCAGGAGCCTTCGCCTGGTACGGGCTTGGGGGCTCACTCAGCCTGGCCTTCGGGTCCCTGGTTGCAGGTCTTCTCGCCGGCGCCGGCCGGAGTCCCACCGCCGGCCCCTACGGCGCCCTGATCGCCGCCTACGCGGTCACGTCCCTTGCCGCCGGGATCGTCTACACCCAGCTCAGTCCGAAGGTGGAGGCACCGGTGGCCGACCGACCACTCAAACCGGGATGGACCGGGCTGGGCCGATCGCGGCGCTGGGTGGGCGAGCTGGCCGCGCTGTCCTCCATGGACGCGCTGGCGGGCGGGATTGCCGCGCAGTCCCTGATCGCCTACTACTTCAACCTTCGTTTCGGAGTCGGGTTGGAGGTGATCGGTCCGATCCTCTTCCTCGCCAACCTCGCGGCCGCGGCATCGCAGCTGGTGGCGGCGGCGCTCGCCAACCGCTTCGGGCTCCTGCGGACCATGGTCTTCACCCACCTCCCCTCGGATGTGCTGCTGGCAGCGGTCCCACTCATGCCGCTGTGGCCCCTCGCGGCGGCCGTCCTGATCTGTCGCCAGTCGATCTCGCAGATGGACGTGCCCACCCGGCAGGCCTACACCATGACGATGGTCTCGCCCGAGGAGCGCACCGCGGCCGCCAGCGCCACCGGATCGGCGCGCACCGTGGGCGCCGCAGCGGGTCCCATCCTCGGGGGTGCACTGGTGACACCGGTGCTGCTCGGCTTCAATCTGGTGGTGGCGGGGGCGGTGAAGGCGGCCTACGACCTGGTGCTGTACCGCCGCTTCAGGGACATTCCCCTGCCCTCCTCCAGGACGGTCCTGCCCGAGTCGCCGCCGGCGCCCGAGCGTCGCTAGCGGCCCCGGTGAAGTCGGGCCGCCTCGCGATGCCATCCCCACTTCGAACTTGTCGCCGCCGGCCGCGCACCTGCTCGGCACTGCGGTTGGCTGGCCCCGTCCGGGAATCGCGACGAAGTGAAGAAGGGACGCGGCCACGGAGTGGCGCCCGTCCCTTGGCGGCGTCGGCGAGGTCGGCAGCGGCAACATCCGCCCGCGGTACCATGGCAGGGTTCGTGACGCAGGGTGTCCGGGGCGAGCGCCGGACTGAGATCAGACCTGTCGAACCTGCTCTAGTTCGCACTAGCGAAGGGACGTCATGCCAGCTCCTGAATGGGAAAAGTCGCTGCGGGCGGTGGCCGAAGTTTCGCCTCTGGTCCACTGCCTCACCAACATCGTGGTCGCCGGCTTCACGGCCAACGTCCTGCTCGCAATCGGCGCCTCACCGGCGATGGTTGAGAACCCCGACGAGGCCGGGGCCTTCGCAGCGGTGGCGGGCGGGGTGCTGATCAACCTCGGGACCCTGAGTCGGGGACGTGAGGAAGCGATGCGAGCGGCGGCAGCGGCCGCTCACCAGGCCGGCCGGCCCTGGGTGCTGGATCCGGTAGCGGTCGGGGCACTGGCCCACCGAACCACCTTCGCGAAAGAGCTGCTCCGGCATCGCCCGACCGTGATCCGGGGCAACGCCTCAGAGATCGCCAGCCTCGCCGGGGTGGCGGGCGCCGCCGGACGTGGGGTCGACTCCAGCGTGGAGTCGGGAGATGTCGTGGAGGCGGCTAGAGAGCTGGCGGGCCGCTCCGGTGCCGTGGGGGCGGTCAGCGGGGCGGTCGACTATGTCACCGACGGGCACCGGGTCAGCGAGGTTCCGGGCGGGGACATCCTCATGACCCGGGTGACCGGAGTCGGCTGCGCCCTGGGTGCGGCGATGGCGGCTTTCATGGCGGTGACGGACGATCCCTTCCAGGCCACCGCCGACGCGTCAGCCGTGCTGGCCGAGGCTGGCGGGCGGGCCGCCGCAGCGCCCCGGCCCGGGCCGGGCACCTTCGCCGTCCGCCTGCTCGACAACCTGGCGGAGCTGGCCGCAGAAGCCGTCCGGTGACCCCCCAGCTGATCAACGACCGGCTCCTCCTCTACCTGGTGACCGACCGCCATCTCTGCGGATCCCGAGGGGTGGCCGCCACGGTGGAGGCGGCCCTGGAGGGCGGGGTGACGATGGTCCAATTGAGGGATCCGACGGCCAGCACCAGCGAGCTCTGCCGCTCCGGTCTGGAGCTGCGCCGGATTCTGCTCGGCACCGGGGTGCCTCTGATCGTCAACGACCGACTGGACGTCGCCTTCGCCATCGGGGCGGACGGAGTCCACCTCGGGCAGTCCGACCTGCACCCGATCGAGGCCCGCCGGCTCGCCGGCCCGGACCTGATCATCGGCTGGTCGGTCAGCACCGTCGGCGAGAGCGCCAAGGCGGTTGCGCTGCCGCCGCGGACGGTCGACTACCTTGGGATCGGTCCAGTTTGGGCGACTCCAACCAAGACCGACACCGCCCCGCCGCTGGGATTGGCCGGTCTCACCGCGGCGGTGGTGATCGTCGGCGGAGCGCTGCCCTGCGTCGCCATCGGCGGGATCAACGCCGAGAACGCGGCCAAGGTTGCCGCCACCGGCGTCAGTGGCCTCGCCGTCGTCTCAGCGATCTGCGGCGCCCCAGATCCGGCGG
>DAHUYV010000057.1 GCA_027306885.1 Candidatus Dormiibacterota bacterium | reverse complement strand
GCATCCCGGCGGTGCGCAACGCCACCCTGGCCCTGTTTCTATGGCACTTCCTGCCCTACCTGATCGCCTCCCAGCTGGCCTTCGTGTACGCCGGGCGCAGGGCCACCGGGGTGCGGGGACTCATCCTGGGATTCGGGAGCTTCCCGGTCCTGCTGAGGGCGCTGTCCACCGTCGTCCTGGGCCGCCAGGCCAGCTTCATGGTGACCGCCAAGCGGCGTCGTCGGGGGCGGTCCTGGCAGCACGTCGCCATTTACCTGGTGATGTTGGTGGCCTGTTTCGCCGCGGTCGCAGTGGCGCTGGCCGAGCGGCGGCTGCGCCCAGAGTCGATGGCGATAAGCATCCTCGGGGTGGCCTACGACATCGCCCTGATCGGCGGCTTCCTCTGGCTGGCGGCCAGAGACCTGAGCTTCAAGGAGGCCGCCCCGCAACGGTCGGCGGCCCGGAACCGGTACCCGGTCCGGCTCGGCGGCGCCTGGCGCCGCCCGGCCTGGGCCGCCGGCCTCAGGGTCGCCAACGCTCGGGGGATGAGCCCCTGGCGCCGGGTCGCCTTCGGGGCCGGGGCCGTTGCGGTGACGCTGGGAGTGGAGGTGCCGGTGATGGTCTCCACCGCCCAGAACATCCACCCGATGTCCCTCGCTGCAGAGCGCGCCCCGGGCCAGTCGCCGCTGCTCGGATTGACGCTCCCCTACGGGGTGCCCCTCACTCAGCCCCAGACGGTGGCCGGTGCGCTCTGTCTGCCCTTTGGCATCGTGGGCCGCACCCAGGACATCTCCGGTAGGTTCGACACCGCCTGGGCCAACCAGCTGGCGGCGCACGGCGAGCGGCCCTGGATCATCCTGCAGTTCGGAGAGTTGGGGGCCAACGGGTCGGCGCCCCTGAACGCCAGCCTGCCGGCGATCATGAACGGGCTGCGCGACGCGGCCATCCGCCGCTGGGCCGGGGAGATCGGGGCCTACGGCAAGCCCGTCTATCTCACCATCCTGCCCCAGGTCGACAAGAACTGGGCGGTCTCCTCCGCCGTGAGCCGCGGGGGGATCCCCGAGGACGTGCCCCGAGCCTGGGAGCACGTCCAGGCGATCTTCAAGGCCGCGGGCGACACCAACGTGGCCTGGGTCTGGGCGCCCGCCGACCCCGCTCACGATCAGGCCTACGCGCCCCCCAGTTCGACCATCGACGCGGTCCTCCAGGACCTCATCCGGTACCCCGGCACCCCCTGGCCCGACCCCGCCACGGTGCTGGCGGCGGTGAGCCGCCGCCATCCCCACAAGCCGATTCTCCTCGAGGTCAGCGCGGCCGGTGCCCCGGCGGCCAAGGCGGCGTGGCTGGAGCGGGTGGCCACCGCCGTGGCGGAGAACCCGCAGGTGTTCGCCCTCACCTACCGCGACGGGTCCCCCGCGCTCCACCCCACCGCCGCTGAGAATCGCCAGTGGTCGCTGGAATCGGACCCCAGCACGGTGGGGGCGGCGGTCAGCTGGCAGGCCCTCGACCCGACCCGGGCCGTCACCTGTCGATCGAGCCTGGCGGTGGCGAGATGAGCCGGGCCGCCGCGGCCCCCGCCGGGCCCGCTGCCCTCGCCGACGGGGGCATCGCCTGGCCCGCGCTCTCCCGACGCCTGGCCGCCGCCGCGGCGGCCAGGCCGTGGTGGCCGCTCCCGATCATCGTCGCCTTCCAGGCCGCGGTCGCCCTTGTCACCCTGCACAACACGGCCTTTCAGGACGAGGGCCTCTACCTCAACGCCGGGCGCCAGATCCTGCGCTCCTGGACCGGCGGTCCGCCGCCGCTCGAGAACTACGCCTTCTACTTCTCCGGCTACCCCTACTTCTACCCGGTGATCGGCGGCCTTCTGGACAAGCTCGGGGGGCTGGAGCTGGCCCGCGCCTTCAGCACCCTGTGCATGATGGCGGTGACCGTCACCGCCTACCTGTCCACCCGAAGGTTGTTTGGCGGCCCGGCCGCCGTCTTTGCCGCCGCAGCCTACGCGGGCCTGGGCGCCGGCCTCGTCGTCAGCCGCCTGGCCACCTACGACGCCCTCTCACTGCTCCTCCTGGCGGTGGCGACGGGGGTGGCCCTGCGTGCCGGCGCTTCGCGGCGCCCCTGGCTGTCCCTCGCCATCGGGCCCCTGCTGCTGCTGGCCGTGGTGGCCAAGTACGCGGCGATGTTGTGGGCGCCACCGATCCTGGCCCTGCTGGTGGTCGTCGGCATCGCTTTCCAGGGCTGGCGCCGGGCCGGGTCGCGCCTCGGCCTTGCCATCTCCAGCCTGGCGGTCTCCCTCGCCCTCTTCTACCCCTTCATGGACAAGTCGGCGCTGCACGCGATCGTGGGATCCACCACCAATCGGGTCCCGATCATCGAGCAGCCTCGGCTGGAGCTGATCGGGCATGTCCTCTACATGGGGGGGGTGGTGTATGCCGCGGCGCTGCTGGGGGTGGTGCTGGTCTTTCGCCACCACCCGCGGCTGCGCCCGACGGCGCTGGTCCTCTTCGGGGCCTCCTGGCTGGCCCCGATGTACCACGTCTACACCCAGGAGGCGGTGTCCCTGGACAAGCACATGGCCTTCACCCTGTTCTTCGCCATGCCCCTGGCCGGCTACGCCCTCTGGTGGCTGGGCGGGGGGATGCGACGCGCCCTCGCCGGGGCGGCGAGCAGCCAGGGGCTGGCGGGAATCGCCGTTGTCGTCATCATCTTCACCCTCGGGCTCCAGCAGTCCCAGGCGCTCTTCGCGGGGTGGCCCAACACCACCCAGCTCAGCTACGTGCTGCACACCCAGATGCGCGACGGGAGCGGCCGATATCTGGTTGAGGACATCGAGGTGATCCGCTACGACTGCCGGAACATCACCCAGCCCTGGCAGTGGAACGGGGTCACCTACTTCTACTACCTGGACCGGCAGCACCAGGCCCTGTACGGGAATCCCGCCCTCGCCCAGGCGATCAAGGATGACTACTTCGCCCTGGTGGAGCTGAGCTTCATCTACCACCCGGCCCAGGCCCAGTTCATCGCCCAGCAGATGGCGGCGACCAGGAATTACGACCTGCTGACCCGGGTCAGGTCTCACGACTCCTTCGGGAGCGCCTACTACTACATCTGGCGGCAGGCGGCGGTGCCCGGCCATGGCAACTACACCTCGGTCTCGCAGTCGCCGCCTTGAGCCCCGGGCGCCGACCGCCGGCTCCGGGGCGGCCGCCCCTCTGGAGCGGCGGGGAGCCCGAGCGGGTGCTGCCGCCTCCACCGCTGGAGGGGCCCTGAGGCTGGCCGGATGGGGGCTGGCGGCCGCCCTGCTGCTGGGCTCGGCGGCGGCCGGCTCGGCCCCCCCGGTCCGGGCCGGCGGCGGGACCAAGGGCAGCGCCGTGGCGCTCAGCCGCCCTCCGCTGATCCTCGGCACCAACCTCGGCCTGTTCGACAGCTCAGATCGGGTGGTCACCAGCCGAGCGGCCCAGACCCTGCTGCAGCGCGCCCGGGTGCCGATCATCCGCATGCCTTTCCGCTCTCCGACGGGCAGCATCGTGGAGCTAGAGGCGCTGCGGGCGATCCAGTACATCGGCGCCATTCCCCTGGTGATCGTCCACGGGCCGACCGATGCGAAGGCCCTTCCCGACGACCTGCAGCTGCTGGCGCTGGTGAGGTCGGTCTTCGGGAAGGGGATCGTGTACGTCGAGTTCGGCAACGAGCCGAACCTTCTGGGGATCGGAGCCCAGCGCTACGCCGCCGCCTGGAACCAGGTGATCCCGGCCCTCGCGGCCAGCTCCCCGACCTACCGGTTCGTGGGCCCGGCCCTCTCGGTGCCCGACCCCGCCTACATCGCCACCTTCGACCGACTGGCCAAGCCCCGGCCGTACGCCAACAGCTGGCACGAATACGCCTGTGTCCCCAGCGACACCGACGGGTACTGCCTGCGCCACCTGGCCTCCTGGACCGCGGACATCGAGCGGGTCAACGCCGCGGTCGGCACGGCGATCGGGACCACCCTGCCGGTGATGTTCACGGAGTGGAACCTCGACGCGCAGCCCGACCCCCGGTGGCAGCGCCCAGGATTCATGCGCAGCTGGACCGAGCTGGCGCTGAAGACCCTCGGGGCCGATGTCGGAGTGGGCCTGCTGGCCGCCCTGCAGTACTGCGTCAGCAACAACGGGGCGGAGGAGCTGATCGGCAGCGGCGACCGGCTGACGCCGGAGGGTCAGGTCTTCTTCCAGGCCCTGCGACGCGCGGCGGCTTCGCGCCCGGCCCTGGACTCCAGGGTGGCGCCGGCCGGGTGGGCCCCTTGAGCCAGCTCCGGTCGGCTCCGCCGGGAGCGTGCCCTCGGAGCTGAGCTCGGACCCTCAGCTCCCCCTCGGCTCGAAACGGGCCTGGAAGAAGCGGAGGTAGCGGGGCTCGTGCGTCATCACCAGCCCGCTCGCCTCCGACCGGCGGGCGTAGACGGCCTCCACCGACTCCGCCACCACGTCCATGTGGGCCTGGGTGTAGACCCGGCGCGGGATGGCCAGCCGGGTCAGCTCCAGCCTCGGCCGGTGGTGCTCACCGGTCTTGGGATCGCGCCCCGCGGAGACTATCCCCCGCTCCATCCCCCTGATCCCCGAGTCCAGGTAGAGCTCGGCGGCGAGCGTCTGGGCGGGGAAGGCGTCCTGGGGCAGGTGGGGGTAGAAGCGGCTCGCATCGAGGAACACCCCGTGCCCGCCCACCGGCTTGACCATGGGGATCCCGGCCCCCAAGAGCAGCTCGCCGAGGTAGCGGACCTGGCCCACCCGGGAGCGGACGTGGTCGTCCTGGATCGACTCCTTGATCCCCACCGCCATCGCCGCCATGTCGCGCCCGGCCAACCCCCCGTAGGTGTGCAGCCCCTCGAAGACGATCACCAGGTTGCGGATCTCCTCGAATAGGCCCTCGTCGTTGACCGCCAGCCAGCCACCGATGTTGACCAGCGAGTCCTTCTTGGCGGACATCCAGGCGCCGTCGGTGAGGGAGCAGAACTCCAGGACGATCTCGGCGATGCTGCGGTCCCGGTACCCCTCCTCCCGCTCCTGGATGAAGAGGGCGTTCTCCACCAGCCGGGTGGCGTCGAGGTAGACCGGGACGCCGTGGCGCCGGCACAGCTCGCGGACCTCCCTGAGGTTGCGCATCGAGACCGGCTGTCCCCCCGCCATGTTCACCGTCGCCGCCAGGCTGAGGTAGGCGACGCCCTGCGGTCCGCCGCGGAGGATCACCTCCTCCAGCTTGCTGAGGTCCACGTTGCCCTTGAAGGGGTCCAGGTTCTCCGGGTCGTGGGCCTGGTCGACGATCACGTCGACGAACACCCCCCCGGCCCGCTCCTGGTGCTCCCTCGTGGTGGTGAAGTACATGTTGCCGGGGACCAGCTGGCCCGGCTTGATGGCGCACTGGCTCAGGAGGTGCTCGGCGCCCCTCCCCTGGTGGGTGGGGACCATGTGGGCGAAGCCGTACACCTCGAGGATCGCCGCCTCCAGCTCGTAGAAGTTGCGGGAGCCGGCGTAGGCCTCGTCCCCCAGCATCAGCGCCGCCCACTGCCGGTCGCTCATCGCGTTGGTCCCGGAGTCGGTGAGCAGGTCGATGTAGACGTCATCGGAGCGCAGCAGAAAGGTGTTGTACCCGGCCTCCCCGAGGGCCGACTCCCGCTGCTCGCGGGTGGTCATCCGCAGCGGCTCCACCATCTTCACCTTCCAGGGCTCGGCCCAGGAGCGGCGGTGCTGCTGCTGCCCGGCGGTCACCGGGGTCTCCCCACCCATGGCGGCATGATAGCAAACCAGAAAGCGGTACTTTTCATACCCATCAACTCACATTAAGGGTGCCAGTGTTGCTAGCCTGATCCGGTGAGTGAGGGGATCTTTCACCCGGTGCGCACCCGGCGCAGCTTCGAGGAGGCGGTCCAGCAGATCGCCGACGCGATCCGGGCCGGCGACCTCGCCCTGGGGGAGCGCCTCCCCTCCGAGCGGGTGCTGGCCGAGCAGATGGGGATCTCCCGCCCCACCCTGCGGGAGGCGGTGCGGGTGCTGCGCGAGGCGGGGGTGCTGGCCTCCCGGGAGGGGGCGGTCACGGTGATCGCCGAGCGGATCCCCCTCGGGATCCTGGAGGAGCGCTCCCTGCTGCGCATGGGCGAGGTGGCCCAGGTGCTGGAGGCACGGCGGCTGCTGGAGCCCCGGGTGGCCCAGCTGGCGGGGCTGTACGCGACCGACGAGGAGCTGGACCAGCTCGCCACCCTGGTCTCCCGCCAGCGGGAGGCGGGGGGCGACCGCGAGCGAGTCCGGATACTCGACACCCGATTCCACCTGGCGATCGCCAGGGCCACCCGCAACCAGGTGGTGGTGGAGCTCACCCGCACCCTGCTCCGCCATGTGGAGATCGCCCGGGACATGGCGCTGCGCACCCCGATCGAGCCCGAGCGGGTGCTGGAGCTGCACCTTCGCACCCTGGAGGCGATCCGCAGCGGGGACCCGGCCGCCATCGAGGCGGCGATGGACCATCACCTGAGCCACCTGGAGGGCATCTGGGAGCAGGAGTCGGGGCGCCCCCGCCTCCGCACCCCCCCGGAGTTCCTCATCTCCCGGGCGGCAGGCGCCTCACTGGGAGGGGCGGCCCTCGCCGCGGGCGAAGACAGCCCGGGCTCACCCTCCCGCCCCAGCTGACCGGCCCACAACGGCCGGGGGGGCGGAGCTCAGTGAAGCCGGCTGAGCCTCGCCCTCGTCAGAAGGCCGACCGCGATCGCGGCCAGCCCCAGGATCAGGGCGAGGCCGCCGAGTCCCCCGCCGACCCCGGTGTTGGGAACGGGAGGAGTGGTGGCCGCCGCCAGGGTGTAGGAGATCGCGACCGAGCCGTTGCCGCCGCTGCCGGCGGTGACCGAGGTCGCCTGCGAGGAGGTGGCCCCGGATACGGCGAAGCTCGATCCCGCCCCGCCCCCACCGCCCGACGAGACCGCCGTCCCCGCCTCGCTGGTGCAGTACGCCCCGGCGCCGCCGCCGCCGCCGCCCAGCAGGCCGCCACCACCACCGCCACCGCCGGCCTGGCCCAGGCCGTTGCTGCCGCCGCCGCCGCCCGCCGCGGCGGTGGTGCTCTGCCCGGCCGCTCCCGGGCCGGAGGAGGCGAACGAGGGACAGACGGCGACGGTGCCGCCGACACCACCCGCCGCCGAGGGGGCGACGCCGCCCGCCCCGCCGCCCGGGGCGGTGACCGAGATGCCGCTGCCGTCGAGCTCAGCCGTGCCCGCCTGACCGGATCCCGGGGTGGACCCCGCCCCGCCGCCGGCGCCCCCGGGGACGCTGCTGGTGGTGGCGTTGCTGCCGAGGCCGCCGGCTCCGCCATCGCCGCCGGCCACCACCAGCGGAGTGGTCCCCGCCCCGACCCGGGTGGACCCACCCCCGCCGGTCCCCTTGGCACCGGAGGCGCCGCCGTCCGGGTACCCGCCGGGCACCGGGCCGGCGATAAGCCCCGGAGCAGCCCCCGCGCCGCCCACCTCCACCGTCAGCACCTCGCCCGGGGTCACCGGGACCCCCTGGGCCGTCATCTCGGCAACCAGGGCCCCGGCCGGCGCCCCACCGCCTAGGGAGCCCGGGGCGCTGACGTCGAGGGTGGTGACGCCCGCCGGCACCGTGAAGGTCTGGGCGGCGCCGGTGTACGAGAAGGTGACGGTGCAGGTCGTGCCGACGCAGGTGGGGCCGCTGGCCAGGACCGCGGTGGTCCCGGCCCAGAGCCCGAGAGCGGCGGCCCAAGATGCCACCAGCGCCGGCACCGCCACCCGGAGCACAGCCCCTATCGGGGTGGGTGCCGCGGGCCGAGCGGCAGAAGGGAATGTTGGCACGGCGGTGATGGTACAGGCGCCAATTGCCAGGCCGCAAGCTGCCGCCCTGAAGTGGGCTGGCCGGCCGGGAAGGTGCCCCGCCCCGGAGTGTTGGAGGTGCCGGCGGCGCCCCCAACCCACCCCGGCCAGCGCCGGGCGGTGAGGGGCGCGGCCCCCGCTACCCGCCGATCGTGCCGATCAGCTCCAGGAGGCGGGAGGGCGGGAGGTGCTGCTCGGTGATCCGGGCGCCGAGGGGAGCCAGCGCGTCGGCGATCGCGTTGCACAGGGTGGGCGGGGCGACGATCATCCCCCCCTCCCCCACCCCGCGGAAGTTGACGTCGGGGTCGAGCCGAACCGTCTCCAGGTGCTCGATCTCGATGTGGGGGACGTCGGTCGCGGTCGGCAGGAGGTAGTCCATGAAGGACCCGGAGAGGTACTGGCCGTCGGGATCGTAGGCGGAGCGCTCCAGCAGCACCGCGCCGAGCCCCTGGGCGACGCCGCCGCGCACCTGGCCCTCGACGATCGCCGGGTTGATCATCTCCCCACAGTCCTCCACCACCAGGTACCGCTCCACCCTCACCCTCCCGGTGTCGCAGTCCACCTCCACCAGGGCGCAGTGGGTGCCCCCGGACCAGCCGGACTCGCCGCCGTCAAAGGTGACCTCCGCCTCCAGCCGGCTGTCGGTCCCCACCGGGAGGAGCCCCCGCTCGGCGGCGGCGGCCAGCTCCGCCAGCTGGAGTCCTCCCGCGGGAGCGCCCTCGCCGACCACCAGGCCGCCAACGATCGCCAGCCGCTCCGGGCCGGTGTCGAGCAGCTGAGCCGCAACCTCCAGCACCTTGGAGCGCAGCTCCCGGGCGGCGTGCAGGGTGGCCCCCCCGGCCATCGTCGCAAAGCGGCTGCCGCCGGTTCCGAAGCCGGCGGGGGAGAGGGAACTGTCGCCCACCACCACCCGCACCTGCTCCCAGTCCACCCCGAACTGGTCGGCGGCGATCTGGGCCAGGGTGGTCTCATGCCCCTGCCCATGGGGCATCTGCGCGGTGAAGACCGAGAGCGTGCCGTCCGCCTCCAGCCGCATCCGCTGGTGCTCCAACTCGCCGGGGTCGGGCGGAGAGTCGGGGGAGCGGGGGCCGGGGGCGGGCTCGAGGTAGGTGGCGAAGCCGACCCCCAGGTAGCGGCCCTCCCGGCGGGCCGCCGCCTGGCGGCGGCGGAACTCCGGGAGGTCGATCAGCTCCGCCATCCGCTCCAGCGACTCCCTGGCGGTGATCCCGGCCAGCGGCGGCCCGGTCACCATCCGGAGCGGGGGCTCGCCGCGCCGGGCGACGTTGCGCAGCCGCACCTCCAGCGGATCCAGGCCGAGCTCGGTGGCGACCAGGTCCACCATCCGCTCGCGCACGAAGGTCTCCGCCGCCCACGGGCCCCGGTAGGCGACGTAGCTGGCCTTGTTGGTGACCGCCACCGTCGCCGAGAACTCCAGCGCCTGAAGGCGGTAGGGGCCGGGGATCATCTCGCGGACGCTGTCCACCACCATGGGGGCCAGCCCGGGGTAGGCGCCGGCGTCGACCACCATCTGCACCCGCATGCCGAGGATCTCCCCCTCCCTCGTCACCGCCGCCTCCACCTCGAAGCTCTCCTCGCGGGCCTGCCCGGAGACGGTGAGGTTCTCGCCCCGGTCCTCGATCCAGCGCACCGGGCGGCCCAGAGCCCGGCTGGCGGCGGCGCAGGCAACCTCCTCGCGGCTGATCCCGAACTTCAGTCCGAACGATCCGCCGATGTCGCCGGCCAGAACCCTCACCTTCTCCGCCGCCAGCCCCAGCTGAGCGGCGAGCGCCGCCCTGGTGGTGTTGACCCCCTGGGTGGCGGCGTGCACCAGGAGCTCGCCGGTCTCGGGATCGAAGCTGGCCACGATCCCCCGCCCCTCCATGGGGACGTTCTGCTGCCGGTGCTGGGAGATCTTCGCTTGCACCACGAGGTCCGCCCGGGCGAAGGTCCCCGCCAGATCGCCGTAGGCCTTGGTCGTGGGGCCGTAGATGACGTTCCCGCCCAGGTCCTCGAAGATCGGCGGGCTCTTGGGGTCCAGCGCCTGCTCCGCCGACACCACCGCCGGCAGCGCCTCGTACCGGACCTCCACCAGCTCGCAGGCGTCCTCGGCCAGATACCGGCTCTCCGCCACCACCAGCGCCACCGGGTCGCCGACCAGGCGGACCTTGTCGGTGGCGAGGAGGGTGTAGACCGGCGGCCCGCCGTCGTCCGTGCCCCCAGGGATCGAGGCGCGGGGCCGGGCGAGCCGGGCGATCTCCTCGCCGTCGAACACCGCCACCACCCCTCTCGCCCGCCGCGCCGCCTCGGTCACCACCCCCACCACCCTCGCGTGGGCGAGGGGGCTGCGCACGAAGGCGGCGTGCAGCATCCCCGGGAGGCGCACGTCGTCCACGTAGCGGCCCTGGCCGCGAAGGAGGCGCAGGTCCTCACCGCGCTGGACCGAGGCGCCGACAAAGCGGGCGGCTCCCCCCCCTCCCACCGGGGAGCGCTCAGCCATCAGCCCCACTCCCCAGCGCCGCCATCACCCCGCGAACGATGCTCTCGTATCCGGTGCAGCGGCAGAGGTTGCCCGACAGCTCCTCCCGCACCTCCGCCTCGCTGAGGGCCCGCCGCTCCTCCAAGAGCGCCTGGATCTGCATCAGGAAGCCGGGGGTGCAGAAGCCGCACTGGAAGCCGTGCTGGTCGCGCATCGCCGACTGCAGGGGGCTCAGCTCCCCAGCGACCGCCAGCCCCTCGATGGTGCGCACCTCGGCGCCGTTCACCTGCACCGCCAGGAGAAGGCAGGAGCGGGCCGGCTCCCCGTCCACCAGCACTGTGCAGGCGCCGCAGACCCCGTGCTCGCAACCGAGATGGGTGCCGGTCAGCGACAGCTCCTCGCGCAGGAAGTCGGCCAGCGTCCGGCGCGGCTCCACCGCCCCGGAGCGGAGCTCTCCGTTCACCCGCAGCCGGATGGGGATCGCCTCATAGGGGGAGATCGGCTCTGGCGGTTCATTCATGCCGGTGCGCCCTCCCTCCGATCTTCGTTGTCTCCCCGAGCCCGCTGGGACGCGGAGCGGAGGGCCCGCGCCACCAGCACCAGCGCCAGCTGCCGGCGGTATTCCGCGGATCCGTGGAGGTCGGTTGGGGGGCGGAGCCGGGCGGCGATCGCTTCGCCAGCCGCCTCGAAGACGCCGCGATCCGGGGCGACCCCGAGTAGTCCCAGCTCTGGCGCTGTCGCCAGAACCGGCCGGTCCGCCACCCCGGTGAGGCAGAGTCGGGCCCCACTGATGCTCCCCTCCTCCACCGCCACGGCGGCGGCGACGCCGACCATGGCGAAATCGCCGGAGCGCCGGGAGACCTCGTGGAACGAGAAGCCGGTGCTCGGCCCGGGCCCCGGGATGCGGATCTCGGTGAGGATCTCGTCGGCCAGGAGGGCGGTCGTGTAGTGGCCAGAGAAGAAGTCGGCGGCGGGGATCGTCCGCTCGCCCCGCTCCGAGCTCGCCACCACCAGCTCCGCCTCCAGGGTGACCACGACGGCGGGCAGCTCCGCCGCGGGGTCGGCGTGGGCGAGGCTGCCCCCCACAGTGCCCCGGCTGCGGATGGCAGGGTGGGCGATGAACTTCAGGGCCGCGGCCAGGAGGGGCGCCCTCTGGCGCACCAGCGGGGAGCGCTCCGCGACCCGCTGGCGGACCATGGCGCCGATGCTGATCCCCCCCTCCCACTCCCCCAGCCGCGCCAGCTCGGCGATCCTGGCGAGGTCGATCAGCAGCGCTGGCCGGGCGAGGCGGAGAGCGAGCAGCGGGATCAGGCTCTGGCCGCCGGCCAGCACCCGGCCGTCCTCCTGGTGCTTCTGCACCAGTGAGAGCGCCTCAGGGAGGGAGGTGGGAGCACGGTACGCGAATGGGGGTGGCTTCAGAGTGCTGGCAGCATACCGAGGGGAAGGGCGGTGGGGAGCGCCCCCGGCCAGGGCGACTCGGAGAGCGGGGCAGCGCCCGCCCCGGCCCGGGCGGGCAGCGTCCCTCCACCAAGAGTTGGGGCCGCCGGAGAGCCCCGGCGCTGAACTGGGCTCGAACACCCGGCCGAACCGCGGCAACGGATGTGGCGAGGCTATCTGGCCGCCGGGCGCCGGGGACCGCGGCTGCTGGCGGCCGGGAGGGAGGTGGAGGTGGTCGCCAACGGCCGGGGAGCCGACCGGAGCCAGCCGGTTCACCCGCCGACAGCCGACGGCTCACCCGCCTACCACGGCTCACCTCCCCCCTCCAGAGGGTCCGCTGAGAGGCCCCGGCTCAGGTCGAGGGCGGTGACCGAGGCGTAGTGGTCGAGGGTGGTGGAGGGCCGGGAATGCCCCAGGATCCGGGAGACCACGACAAGGGGGATCCCCGCCCGCAGCCAGCGGGCGCAGGCGGCGTGGCGGAGGTCG
>DAHUYV010000046.1 GCA_027306885.1 Candidatus Dormiibacterota bacterium | reverse complement strand
CAGCAGTCGCGGTCCAGCGGCCCGCCCTTGGCGAAGGAGAACGCCTCCGCTACGACCAGGGGCTCTTTCGCCCCGAGCCAGCCGGAGGGAAGCCGGTCGAGGAACTCCGCCAGCCGCCGCTGGTCCAGATGAGAGGTGTCGATGAGCAGCCGGCTGCGCAGACGGGCGGCCCGCTGGCGGCGGTCCGCCGCCGCCCAGGTCGCCAGCTCTCGCCCCTCGATCGGAGCCGTCGGGTTCACGCGACGGGCACAGGCCTCGACCGATGCTGTGGTGCGCACCAGGGCCTCCCAACGCCCGCCGTCCAGCGCCTCGGCGGCCTCCGCCTCGGGGTGGGCGCGGCTCCCGTCCCACTGCTCCACCGCGACCCCCTGCCCGCCGAGGGCCTCGGCGACCAGATCCACCCCCGACCCGGGGGGTCCGAACACCAGAACCGCCATCAGAGGATCTCCTTTAGCGCCGCGGCCACCGGCCTGGTGATCCCGGGGACCGCGATCAGCTCCTCCAGGCTCGCCTCCTTGATGCCCTGCAGGGACCCGAACCGCGAGAGCAGCGCCCGCTTCCGCTTCGGGCCCAGCCCCCGCACCTCGTCGAGGCGGCTGCGCAGCCCGGCGCGCTGGCGGCGCGCCCGGTGCCTGGTGATGGCAAAGCGGTGGGCCTCGTCCCGAACTCGTTGGACCAGGAAGAGGCTGGCGCTGCCCCGGGCGAGGTGGACCGGCTCGCCCCCGCCCACCTTGTGCAGCTCCTCAAAGCGCTTGGCCAGCCCGAAGTGGGGGATCGACTCCAGCCCGAGAGCCGTGAGCGCGCGATGCGCCGCCGCCAGCTGCCCCTCGCCGCCGTCGACGATCACCAGGTCCGGCCGCCGCCCAAGGCTCTCCTCGCCGGCCGCCGCGAGGTGGCGGAAGCGCCGCCCGATCACCTCCTCCATGCTGGCGAAGTCATTGGGCCCCTCCACATCCTTGATCCCGAAGATCCGGTAGTCGGCGGGCTTGGGGCGAGCTTCCTCAAACACCACCATGGAGCCCACGCTCTGCTCGCCCATGGTGTTGCTGATGTCGTAGCACTCGATCCGCCGGGGAGGCCCCGACATACCCAGCAGGTCGGCCAGCTCGGCCAGCACCGCGGCGGCCCGGGCGGGATCGAAGTCCTGGCTCACCCGGGACTGCTCCAGCGCCGCCTCGGCGGTCTGGCGGGCCAGCTGCGAGATGGCGACCAGGTGGCCGCGCTGGGGCACCAAGAGGCGGACCGGACCGCCACGCCGCCCCTCCAGGTACTCCTGCAGGAGCCGCTCCTCGGGGACGGCGAAGGGCAGCACGACTCGCGCCGGCACGCTGGGAGAGGCCGCGTAGTGCTGGGCGACGAAGCTGGAGAGCGCCTCCGCCGGCTCCACATCGCCGAGGCCGTCCAGCGGATACCGCTCGGCGGCCTGGACCCGTCCCTCGCGCACCAGGAGGACCGCCGCCATGCCCGAACCGCCCTGGGTGGCCATCCCCACCACGTCCACGGCCCCCCCGGTGCGGGGCACGGTCGCCTGCTCCGAGGTGAGGCGGTCGACAGCGCGCACCCGGTCCCGCAGGGCCGCCGCCCGCTCGAAGTCCAGCTGCGCGCTGGCCTCGCCCATCGACCGCTCCAGCTCGGCTCGCACCGCGCCGGTCCGCCCCTCCAGGAACTCCGCGGCCTGCTCCAGCAGCTCCCGGTGCGCCAGCGGTGAGATCCGCCCCTCACATGGGCCCGCGCAGATCCCCAGATGAAAGTCCAGGCAGATCCGGCGCCGGCGGAAGATGGCGTCGGGGCAGCCGCGGAACGGGACCGCGGCGCGCAGCTCCCGCACCGACCGGCGCAGGGCGCCGGAGTCGGTGTAGGGGCCGAAGTAGCGGGCACCGTCCGCCCGGATCCGGCGGCTGAACTCCGGCCTGGGATAGGCCGCCAGCCGCTCCGCCGGCGTCTCGGGGGCGCCGGTGCCGACCAGCGCCTGGGGGATCCGCACGTACAGGTAGTTCTTGTCGTCCCGGAGCCGGACGTTGAAGCGGGGGCGGTGACGCTTGATCAGGGTGTTCTCCAGGATCAGCGCCTCCTGCTCGGTCCCGGTCGCCACCACCTCGAAGTCGACCGCCGACGCCACCAGCTTGCCGATTCGCGCCGGGTGTGAGCGCGGCGCCGCGAAGTAGCTGCGCAGGCGGTCGCGCAGGTTGGCCGACTTGCCGACATACGCCACCTGCCCCTGCTCGTCGCGGAAGAGGTACACCCCCGGGGCCGCTGGCACCGCCTTGAGGCGCGCCCGCAGCAGGTCGGGCCGCTCCAGGAGGTGAACCCGCCCGGGGCCGCCCGCCACGGCGGTCTCAGCCGGCCGTGGACCGCCCACGTCCCACCTCAGCGCACCCCCACTATCTGCAGCCCCACCAAGATCATCAGCACAAGCAGGGCGAACACCAGGAGGCCCGCCCCCAGCAGACAGCCGCCCCGCTGCCACCCCTGGAACGTGCTCGGGCGCTCGTCGTGGTCGCCCGGGCTCAGACCGCCACCCCCACGGGCACCTTGGCGGTGCCGGCCAGCGTCGCTGCCAGGAAGCGTCCGGTGACCGACTGGGGGTCCGCCGCCAGCCGCTCGGGCGTCCCCTCAGCGACCAGCCGGCCCCCGGCGTCGCCGCCTTCGGGCCCCAGGTCCAGGATCCAGTCAGCGCACTTCAGCACGTCGAGGTTGTGCTCGATCACCACCACCGTGTTGCCCTGGTCCACCAGCCGCTGCAGGACCTGGAGAAGCCGGCCGACGTCGGCGAAATGCAGGCCGGTGGTGGGCTCGTCGAGGATGTACATCGTGCTCCCGGTGCCGCGCCGGGAGAGCTCGGTCGCCAGCTTGACCCGCTGGGCCTCACCGCCGCTGAGCTGGGTGGCCGGCTGGCCGAGCCGGATGTAGCCCAGCCCGACGTCGCTCAGCGTCTGCAGGCGGCGGGCGATCGGCGGCTGGTTGGCGAAGAGCGCCAGGGCGTCCTCCACGGAGAGGGCCAGGACGTCGGCGATGGAGTGGCCCTTGAAGCGCACCTCAAGCACCTCCTGGGTGTAGCGCTGGCCCTTGCAGGCCTCGCAGGTCACGTAGATGTCGGGGAGGAAGTGCATCTCGATCTTGATCAGGCCGTCGCCCTCACAGGCCTCGCAGCGCCCCCCCCTCACGTTGAAGGAGAACCGGCCGGGGCGGTACCCGCGGACCCGGGCCTCGGGCAGTTGGGCGAAGAGCTCACGCATCGGGGTGAAGAGGCCGGTGTAGGTGGCGGGGTTGCTGCGCGGGGTGCGGCCGATCGGAGCCTGGTCCACGGCCACCACCTTGTCCAGCTGATCCAGCCCCTCGATCCGGTCGTGGGCCCCCGGCCGCTCCCGGGCACCGTAGAAATGCTGGGCCAGGCGCCGGTAGAGGATGTCGTTGACCAGAGTGCTCTTGCCCGAGCCGCTGACCCCCGCGATCCCCACCAGGCACCCCAGAGGAAAGGCCGCGTCCAGCCGCTTCAGGTTGTTGGCCCTGGCTCCCCGCACCACCAGCCGCCCTCGGGGCCGGCGGCGGGGCGGAACCTCGATCCTGATGCCGCCGGTGAGGTACTGGCCGGTCGCCGACTCCGGCACCGCCATCACCTCCTCGGGGGTCCCGGCGGCCACCACCAGTCCGCCGTGCTCCCCCGCCCCCGGGCCCATGTCCACCACGAAGTCGGCGCTCCGGATGGTCTCCTCGTCGTGCTCCACCACGATCACGGTGTTGCCGAGGTCGCGGAGCCGGAAGAGGGTCCCCAGCAGCTTGGCGTTGTCGCGCTGGTGCAGGCCGATGCTGGGCTCGTCGAGGATGTACAGCACGCCGGTCAGCCGGCTCCCAATCTGGGTGGCCAGCCGGATCCGCTGGGCCTCCCCGCCGGAGAGGGTCGCCGCCCCGCGCTGGAGGGTGAGGTACTGCAACCCGACGTCCTGCAGGAAGCCCAGCCGCTCGCGGACCTCCTTCAGCACCCGCTGGGCGATCTCCTGCTCCCGGGGGGGGAGGCGCCAGCTGTCCATGGTGGCGAGGGCCTGATCCACCGGGAGGGCGCAGAAGTCCATGATCCCCACCTGGGCGACCGTGACCGCCAGGAACTCCGGGCGCAGGCGCCGGCCCTCGCAGTCGGGGCAGGGACGCTGCATCATGAGCCGTTCGATGGACTCCTTCACCGCCTGGGACTCGGTCTCCCGGTAGCGCCGTTCCAGGTTCGGGATCACCCCCTCGAAGCGGGCCGAGAAGTGGTGCACCCGACCGCGGGCGCTGCGCATCACCATCGCCACCCGCTCCCCGGGGCGCAGCCCGTAGAGGATAAGGTCGCGCTGGGCCTGGGTCAGCTGCCGCCAGGGCTTTCCCACCGCGATCCGGTGCTCCTTGGCCACGGCCAGCACCAGCTCGTCCATCCACTGCTGGGCCGGGCCCCAGCGTCCCGCCGAGACCACCCCCTCGGAGAGGGACAGCTCGGGGTCGGCGACCAGAGCCTCGGGGTCCACCTCCAGCTTCGCTCCGAGGCCGGTGCAGGTGGGGCAGGCCCCGTGGGGGTTGTTGAAGGAGAAGTTGCGCGGCTGCGGCTCCTCCATCGAGATTCCGTCGTAGACGCAGGCGAAGCGCTGGGAGAAGAGCAACTCCTCCATCGGCGAGCCCTCGGTCCCCGCCACCAGGACCGTCCCCCCGGAGAGCCCCGCCGCCTGCTCGCAGGACTCCCGGAGCCGCGAGATGTCCTCCCGCCGGACCGCCAGGCGGTCGACCACGATCTCCACGTCGTGCTTGTAGCGCTTGTCCAGCGCCGGCACCTCGTCGAGCTCATACACCCGCCCGTCGACCCGGACCCGCACGTACCCCAGCCGGCGGGCCTGTTCCACCACCGCCTGGTGCTCGCCCTTGCGCCCCTGAACCATTGGAGCCAGAACCAGGATCCGGCTCCCCTCCGGGAGCTCGGCGACCTGGTCGGCGATCTGCTCCACGGTCTGGCGGGAGATCTCGCGGCCGCACTTGGGACAGTGGGGGTGGCCGACCCGGGCGTAGAGCAGCCGCAGGTAGTCGTAGACCTCGGTCACCGTCCCCACGGTGGAGCGGGGGTTGCGCCCGGCACCCTTCTGGTCGATGGAGATCGCCGGCGAGAGGCCCTCGATGTGGTCCACGTCGGGCTTCTCCATCTGCCCCAGGAACTGCCGGGCGTAGGCCGAGAGCGACTCGACGTAGCGGCGCTGTCCCTCGGCGTAGATGGTGTCGAAGGCCAGCGACGACTTCCCCGAACCGCTGAGACCGGTGATCACGGTGAGCCGGTCCCGGGGGATGTCGATGTCGACATCCCGGAGGTTGTGCTCCCGCGCACCCCGCACCGATACGAACGCCTGAGCCATGCCCCAAGCGTACCGTGCCGCCTTCCAGCCCGACGTCCGGCCGCCCGGCTGGCCCCCCAGCCGGCCGGCGCGGGACCGGCCATCCCGCTGCCGGGCGGTCAGCCGGGGCGCGGGTGGACGGGCTCGGGCACCAGTTCCAGCGCCAGCTCTGCCGTCCCCCGGTCGCTGAGAGCGGCCTCCACCACCACCGAGACCCCCTGGACCAGGCGCTCGACCCCGTTGAGGGTGGACCCCTCGGCCACGACTCGGCTCCACTCCATGAAGGAGGCGGCGGGGTACCGCAGGCGCAGACGGGCGAGTGAGCCCGGCTGGTCCACCAGCGCCACCCCGGGCCGCCGGATCACCCTCACCGGGTCGGACCGGTGGCCCGGTGCCCAGGGGCACGACCGGGTCTCGACCCGCAGGGGCCCATCCCCCGGAGACCCGCCCCGAAGGGAGTACTCCGCCCTGATGCCCGAGGCTGTCGAGGAGAGCCGCTTGACGATCACCACCCCGGACCGGCGGGCCTCCAGCCGCACCATCCCGTCCTCGATCTCGACCGAGTACGGCTGGTCCCAGAGCTCCCCGCCCAAGGCATCCCGCAGTGCCCCCACCTCCCCGGCGTCGAACTCCAGGCCGGAACTGGACACCGACGGCGCCACCAGCGGAGCCAGCTCCAGCCCCTCTCCCCTCCGCGTGGCGGCTGGGTGAGCCAGGTGGTAAGACTCGCGGTGGCGACCCATCACCGCCACCAGGTTGCTCTCCCCCTCCCAGGTCACCAGCTCCACCACCTGACCGCCGGCGGCGGGATCCACGGTCGCGTATCCCCAGGGGCCGAAGAGCCGGACCTCCTCCACCCCGTCGGCGTCGAAGTCCGCGACCTCCAAGCCGGGCCCGGTTCCGCTCTCCGCCAGCCGCTCCGCCCGGACCAGGTGGTGCCACAGGCCAAGACGGAGGAAGGGCAGGTAGGCGCCCCCGAAGGTCCCATGCCAGTAGGCGCAGTTGCACTGGCCGAGATGGAGCTCGCGGACCGCCTCGGGCGGGGAGCCGGCCCGCTCCACCTTACGGCTCACCCGGTACATCTCCTGCTCCAGGCGCGCCACCTCCGGGTACTTGCTCTGGAAGCCCCGCCAGGGAGCGCCCCGAACGAACGGCGCCACCCCCTCGGGGTCCGAGCGGGCCAGCGCCTCCGAGGCGAGCTCGAGCCGATGCCGAGCCGCGGTGGGCAGCGCCCAGGTCATCAGCTCGTCGTAGGAGCCGGAGGGAAGCTGGACCGGCACCGGCCGGCCCTCCCCGGCCGCCTGGCTCAGGGTCACCAGCCGAAGGCGGTGGTTGGAGCTGGCCGCCCCCAACCCCGCAAGGAAGCGCTCCAGCCACCGGCGTCGGTAGACCTGGCGCGCGGTGCCCGGCCACTCCCCGAACTTCTCCCCGTCGTCGGCGTACACAGCGAGGTGGCCGGGGGGCAGGGCCTCCAGGCCGCGGATCACCGTGGCCGGGCGGGCGTAGGGGATCTGATACCGCAGCCGTCGGCTGGCGGCGAGAAGACGGACAGTGCGCCCCTCATGTTCGGTCACGAAGGGCTGGCCCAGCTGGTCCTCCTCCACCCCCACCGCGCGGAGGCTGCTGTCGTCCACCACCGTGTGCGCCACCCCGGCCCTCGACAGGGTGGCGGCCAGCTCCGGCTCCCACACCCGCTCGGTGAGCCAGAGGCCGCGGGGACGACTCCCGAAGCGGCGCTCCAGGAGATCGGACATCCGCTCGATCTGGGCCTGGCGGTCCCGCTCCGGGATCGCCGCCAGGATCGGCTCCTCGATCCCTCCCGTCAGCAGCTCGACCTGCCCCGCCGCCACCCGCTCCCCCAGCCGCTCGACCACCGCCGGGGCCACCTGGTCGAGCCAGCGCAAGAGGCAGCCGGAGTAGTGCAGGGTGAATGGCACCTCGGGGTGCTCGGCGATCGCGTCCAGGAAGGGAAGGTAGCAGCGCCGCGCCGCCCTTGAGACCACCCGCTCCAGGTTGTCCACCGGCTGGTGGAAGTGGACCACCAGGGCGAGTCGCGGCGGCTCAGCCACCCCGGATCAGCACCAGCAGCGAGCGGGCGGGTACCGGGATCTCCTCCCCGGAGTGGAAGTGCGGGGCATCGCCCCGGGTCTCGGGCTCGGCGGTGCTCACCGCCTGGCGCCATCCATCGCCCCATGCCAGGCTGGGCAGGCGAAAGCCGACGGTGTCACTGTGCGCGTTGAAGAGCATCCCCACGCTGGCCGCCGGCCCGGCTCCCGGCCGGCCCCGGGTGACCGCCTCGCCGTTGAGGAACACCGCCAGGGATTTCACGAATCCCTGGCCCCACTCCTCCTCGCCCATCTCCTCGCCCTGAGGGGTGAACCAGCCGATGTCGGCCACCCCCCGCCCGTGCAGCGCGACCCCCTCGAACCAGCGCCTCCGCCGCAGCACCCGATGGTCACGACGGAGGGCCACCAGTCCGCGGGTGAACTCCAGCAGCCCCCGATTGGCCTCGGCGAGCGACCAGTCGATCCAGGAGAGCTGGTTGTCCTGGCAGAAGGCGTTGTTGTTGCCCTGCTGGGTGCGCCCGAACTCGTCCCCGGCCAGCAGCATCGGCACCCCCTGGGAGAGCATCAGGGTCGCGAGGAAGTTGCGTTGCTGGCGGCCACGCAGCGCCTCCACCTGAGGGTCTTCGCTGGGACCCTCCCAGCCGCAGTTCCAGGCACGGTTGTCGTCGGTGCCATCCCGGTTCTCCTCGCCGTTGGCCTGGTTGTGCTTGCCGTCGTAGCTCACCAGGTCGCGCAGGGTGAATCCGTCGTGGCAGGTGACGAAGTTGACGCTGGCGAAGGGTCGGCGGCCGTTGGAGGCGTACAGGTCGGAGCTCCCAGTGAGCCGGTGGGCGAACTCCGCAACCCCGCTCTCGGCTCCCCGCCAGTAGTCGCGCACCGTGTCCCGGTACTTCCCGTTCCACTCCGACCAGAGGGGCGGGAAGTTGCCCACCTGGTAACCCCCCTCCCCGACGTCCCAGGGCTCGGCGATCAGCTTGACCCGGTTGATCACCGGGTCCTGCTGGATGATGTCGAAGAAGGCGGAGAGCCGGTCCACGTCATGCAGCTCGCGGGCCAGGGTCGCGGCCAGGTCGAAGCGGAACCCGTCCACGTGCATCTCCTGGATCCAGTACCGCAGGCTGTCCATGATCAGCTGGAGCACGTGGGGATGGCGCATGTTCAGGGTGTTGCCGGTGCCGGTGTAGTCCAGGTAGCGGCGGGGGTCCTCGGCCACCAACCGGTAGTAGGCGGGGTTGTC
>DAHUYV010000038.1 GCA_027306885.1 Candidatus Dormiibacterota bacterium | reverse complement strand
GGCGGCGGCGGTGGCCCGGGGCCGCGACGTGGTCCTGGTGGACACCGCCGGCCGCCTGCACACCAAGGACAACCTGATGCAGGAGCTGGCCAAGGTAAAGCGAGTGATCGCGGCCCAGCTGCCGGGCCAGCCCCAGGAGGCTCTCCTGGTGCTGGACGCCTATGTGGGCGCCAACGCCCTGGCCCAGGCGCGTTCCTTCTCCGAGGTGATCGGTGCCACCGGTCTGGTGCTCACCAAACTCGATGGCAGCGCCCGTGGCGGCTACGTCTTCCAGGTCGAGCGCGAGCTGGGAGTGCCCGTCAAACTGGTGGGCCTGGGGGAGGCCCCGGAGGACCTGGAGGACTTCGACCCCGCACTGTACGTCGAGGCGTTGCTGGCCGACGAGCCGGGCGCCCCCGACCCTGGCTGAGTTCCCTCGGGGAGGCCCGGAGCGCCGGCATCATCCCGCCTTGCAGGAGGACCGGGAGGCGGCCGCCTCCGGTGGGCGGGGGAGTTGGCGACGCCGAAGGTGGGCCGAGGGCAGAACAGCGCCGCCGCCCTCCTCGCTACCGACCGGCTGCGGCTGCGCCGCTTCCGCCCGCAGGACCGGGCCCCCTTCGCGACGCTGAACGCCGATCGTGAGGTCATGGCCCATTTCCCCGCTCTCATGAGCAGGGAGGAGATCGGCGCCCTCGTCGATCGGATCGAGGCCGGCTTCTCAAAGGACGGCCTTGGGCTCTGGGCCGTCGAGGTGATCGGGAGCGGGGAGTTCATAGGATTCACCGGCCTGTCGATTCCCCGGGGTCGAGGCTCCCTTCACCCCGGCGGTGGAGGTCGGCTGGCGGCTGGCGCGCTCCGCCTGGGCCAGGGGTGCGCCACCGAGGCGGCCCGCGCCGCCCTCGATTTTGGCTTCGTGGCGCTGGGGCTGCCCGAGCTCGTCTCCTTCACCAGCCCTGGCAACGAGCGCTCCATCGCGGTCATGAGGCGGCTGGGGATGACCCGGGGCCCGAAGGGTGACTTCGAGCACCCGAGGCCGCTCCCCGGGAGCCGCCTTTCCCACCACGTCCTCTACCGGGTGACCCGCCGGCGCTGGCCGGATCGGAAAGTGGCCGGCTGAGCTCGGTCGCCGGCGTCCGGCGGGAGCGGGGAGGACCGCGCTCCCGCTTGCGGCGGCTCGGGCCAGGCGGTATGGTGTCAAGGCCTTGAACTTGACAGCAGATTTGGCTCGCTCTCGAATCAGCCGCCTCCGGCTGCTCGATGCCTACGGGGCGGCCCTCACCGAGCGCCAGCGGGAAGCGCTCCGGCTGCACCTGGAGGAGGACTGGTCGGTGAGCGAGCTGGCCCAGTCCCTGGCGGTGTCCCGGGCCGCCGCCCACGACCTGCTGCGGCGCGGGCTGCGCAAGATGGAGACCATGGAGCAGCAGGTCGGCTTGTGCCGCCAGCTGGAGGCGGCCGAGCGGCACAGTGAGGAGCTGGAGGAGCGGCTCGCCAGCCTGGAGCGGGGGGCCGCCCGACCCTGATGTTCGACACCCTCACCGACAAGCTGGGGCTGGCCTTCAAGCACCTCACCGCCAAGGGACGGTTGAACCCTGAGGACGTGGAGGCGGGGCTCCGGGAGGTGCGACTGGCGCTGCTCGAGGCTGACGTCAACTACAAGGTCGCCCGGGAGTTCGTCGATCGGGTGCGCACCAGGGCGGTGGGCTCCGACGTCCTGGAGAGCCTCACCCCCGGCCAGCAGGTGATCAAGATCGTCTTCGGCGAGCTGGTCGAGCTGCTGGGTGGGGAGGACTCGGGGATCACCTACAACCCGGAGCCGCCCACGACGATCCTCCTCTTGGGGCTGCAGGGCGCGGGCAAGACCACAACGGCGGTGAAGCTCGCCCTGCTGGTCCGGGCGGATGGCCACCGTCCGGTTCTCATCGCCGCCGACCTGCGCCGTCCCGCCGCCGTGGAGCAGCTGCGCACCATGGCCGACGAGCAGCAGATCCCGATGCTGGTGCCGGACGGCAGCCACGGGCTGGGCCGGGGGGTGGCCCAGGCGCTCGCCACCGCCCGGCGCCAGGGGGCCGACGTGGTCGTGGTGGACACCGCCGGTCGCCTCCATCTCGACCAGCCGCTGATGGACGAGCTCCAGGCGCTCCGGGGCGCGGTGCCGGTGCAGCACTCGCTCCTGGTGGTGGATGCCATGACCGGCCAGGAGGCGGTCCGGGTGGCGGGCGCCTTCAAGGACCAGGTCGGGGTTGACGGCATCGTTCTCACCAAGCTCGACGGCGATGCCCGGGGAGGCGCCGCCCTCTCGATGCGAGCGGCCATCGGCCTCAAGGTCTGGTACTGCGGGGTGGGCGAGCGACCGCGGGATCTGGAGCCGTTCCACCCCGAGCGCATGGCCCGGCGGATCCTGGGGATGGGGGACGTGCTCACCCTCATCGAGAGGAGCCAGGAGCAGATCAGCCAGGAGGAGGCCGAGTCCGCCCAGGAGCGGATGCGTGAGGGCCGGCTGACCCTGGACGACTTCGTGACCCAGCTCCGGCAGCTCCGTCGCCTGGGGCCGCTGGAATCGATCCTCGGCCTGATGCCCGGCGGCCGCGACCTGATCAAGGCGCAGGGTTCGGCCCTCCCCGACGAGCGCCAGCTGCACCACCTGGAGGCCATCGTTCTCTCCATGACCCCTGAGGAGCGGCGCCGCCCGGAGCTGGTGGACAGCTCGCGCCGGCGGCGGATCGCCCGGGGCAGCGGGACCACTCCGGCCGAGGTGTCGCGGCTGATCAAAGGCTTCGAACAGATGCGGGTGATGATGAAGAGCCTCTCTGGGACCGGGGGCCGGCGGCGCCTCGCCCAGGAATTGCTCAAGAGTCCCCGCGGCGGGTTGCCCCTGCTGCGGGGTTGAGGTGGCACCAGGAGGTATCGCGAGATGGCAGTGAAGATCCGGCTGAAGCGAATGGGGGCCAAGAAGCGGCCCTTCTACCGGGTGGTGGTGGCGGACGCACGCTCCCCCCGGGATGGCCGCTTCATCGAGCTGGTCGGGTACTACGACCCGCTGCGCGAGCCCGCCGTCGTCCACCTGGAGGACGAGCGGATCCGCCACTGGATGGCCACCGGCGCTCGCCCCTCCGACGCGGTGCGGGAGCTGCTGGAGCGCCAGGGCATGCTCGAGGCGCGTCCCCGGCGGCCGCGAGCCGGCGAGGTCCCCGCGGCGGAGGCGGCCGGCGCGGCAGAGCCGGCGGCAACCGCGGCCGAGCCGATCGAGGCGGAAGCCCAGACCGCGGAGCCGGAGGCGGCCGCTGAGGCCGAGGACGCCAGCGGGGCCGCCGTGGAAGGCGAGCCCGAACCGGGGGCCTGAGGAGGTGGCCGACTACGGGGAGCTGGTGACCCACATCATCCGTCAGATCGTCAGCCGGCCGGAGGACGTGAGGGTGGAGGTGGAGGGGGATGGGCACCACTACCTGGTCCGGGTGCGCACCGCTCCCGAGGACCTGGGTCGGGTGATCGGCCGCCAAGGCCGACATGTCGACGCCATCCGCATGGTGGTCCGGGCCGCTTCGCTTCGGGACCGCGATCGGGTCCAGGTGGAGGTGGAGGATTGACCGAGGCTCCCCAGCGGGTCCGGGTGGCCAGGGTGGCCCGGGCCCACGGGCTGGAGGGCGAGCTGGCGCTGGAGCTGCTCGGCGGTGACCCGGAGCGGCTGCCCCCGGGGTCCCTGGTGGTGGTGGCGGGCCGCGAGCTGGAGGTGAAGGCGAGCCGCCGGGCCGGGCGTCATCTTCTCTGTCGGCTGGGTGAGGTGGAGGACCGGATGGGGGCGGAGCGGCTGGTCGGGGAGTACCTCGAGGTGCCGCTGGAGCGCGCCCGGCCGCTGCCGCCTGGGGAGTACTTCCACTTCCAACTGGTTGGGCTGAAGGTCGAGGACGAGACCGGAGCCCAGAGGGGCGAGCTGGTGGAGGTGGAGGCCTATCCCGCCAACGACATCTACCTGGTCCGGACCGACCACGGCGACGTGGCGGTGCCGGCGGTGCGGGCCGCGGTGCTGGAGATCGATCTCAGCTCCGGCCGCATGCGGGTGGCCAGCCGGTTCCTGGAGGCGTGGGCGGATGCGGGTTGACGTGCTCACCCTCTTTCCCGAGGTCTTCCCTGGACCGCTGGCGGTGGGGGTGGTGGGGCGTGCCCTGACGGCGGGCGTCATTGAGCTGGAGGCCCACGATCTGCGGCGCTGGGGGCTGGGAGTCCGCCGCCAGGTGGACGACATCCCCTTCGGGGGCGGGCCGGGGATGGTCCTGCGCCCCGAGCCCCTCTTCGCCGCGATCCGCGAGCTGCGCGGGCTCGAGGGGACGGCGGAGCCGCGCTCCCTCCTCATGTCCGCCCCCGGCCGGCGCCTGAGTCAGCTCCTGGTTGAGGAGTTGGCGGAAGCGCCGAGGCTGCTCCTGGTATGCGGCAGGTACGAGGGGGTTGACGAACGGGTGACGACTGGGCTCGGCCTGGAGGAGGTCTCGGTGGGCGACTTCGTCCTCGCCGGTGGCGAGCTGGCGGCGATGGTGCTGGTGGAGGCCGTGGCCCGACAGCTGCCGGGGACCCTGGGCGATCCCACTTCCAGTCTCGAGGAGAGCTTCGCCGCCGGACTTCCGGAGTATCCCCAGTACACGCGGCCGGCGGTCTTCGAGGGACTTTCGGTACCATCAGTGCTTCGCAGCGGCGACCACGCGAAGATCGCCACGTGGCGGCGCGAGGCGGCGCTGGAGCGGGCCCGCCAGTTGCGTCCGGATCTGCTGTCCGGACGGAGTGGGGCGGCCTCAACCCTGGACGTGAGACCGGGTGCCTCGGTGGGCGGCCCGGAAGCTGGAGGTAGGCGGTGAACATCATCGATCTCCTGGAGGAGGAGCAGCTTCGCGACGACGTTCCGGAGCTGCGCCCCGGGGACACGGTCCGGGTCCACGCCAAGGTCGTCGAGGGCACCCGCGAGCGGGTTCAGGTCTTCGAGGGGGTGGTGATCGCCCTGCACAGCGGTGGGGTCCGGCGCTCGGTGACCGTCCGGCGCACCGCCCACGGCGTGGGGGTGGAGCGCACCTTCCTTGTCCACTCCCCGCGACTCGCCAAGATCGAGGTGGTGCGCCACGGGGTGGTGCACCGGGCCAAGCTCTACTACCTGCGCGGCAAGGTGGGCAAGCAGGCGCGCATCCGGGAGCGGCGCGAGACACCGGCCCGGGTGGCCGCCGAGCCGGCAGCGGCGGCCACAATTGAGTCTGAGCCCGAGGTGGCGGCCCCGGCTCGGCGGCGCAGCCTGCGGCCCCGACGCTCGCCGGCGAAGTGAGCCGCCGCCCCGCCCGCCCGCCCATCCGGGGTCAGCGAAGGCAATAGACTTGCTGCATGGCTGACCTGCCGACCCGGCCGGTGCTGGTGGTCTCCCGTCAGGCATCTCGTTCGGACGTCATGCGCTCGGCGCTGGCGCAGAACGGTCTGGAGATGGTGGGCTTCGAGTCCAGCGAGGCCGCCGCCGCCGCCCTGCCACAGAATCCCGCCGACGCCATCGTGATCGAGGTGGTCGGGGTGGACCCCGCCCTGGTGCCCCTCATCCGGCAGATCCGGGCGAGCATCCTGCATGCGGCGGTCCCGGTGATCCTGGTGGCGGGCGACCCCAACTCGCCGCTGGTGGCGGCGGCGCTGGATGCCGGCGCCAGCGAGCGCGTCCCTCGCAACGCCTCGGCTCAGGCGCTCTCCGAGGTCATCAAGGCGCGGCTGCGGTCCACTGCGGCGCCGGACCGTCCGGCCAAGGGGAGGGGGGAGCTCTGGGTCGTCTGCGGGCCTCGCGGTGGCACCGGCCGGACCATGATCGCGGCCAACCTCGCGGTGCTGGCCGCCGACGCCTATCGGGTCGCCCTGGTGGACAACGTGCCCCGGTTCGGCAGCGCCCTTCTGGCTTTCAACCTCCCGCCCCAGACCCCGACCTGGGTGGAGCTGACCTCGATAGGCCCGGAGGAGGAAGTCTTCGACCGGCTGCCGCGCCATCCCAGCGGGGTCTCGGTCCTGCCCGCGCCGGCCCGCCCGGAGCTGGCCGACTCCGTGGCTCCGGCCGCGGTGGGGGCGATGATAATCCGCCTCACCCACCCCGCCGAACTGGTCGTGGTCGACCAGGGGGGCCGTCTCGACAACGGCGGGATCGACATGCTGGAGCGCGCCGAGCACATGGTGCTGGTGGGCACTCCCGACAACCCCGGGGTCTTCGCCCTGCTGGCCTGGCTGCGGATCTGTGACCAGCTGCAGATCCCCCGGCAGCGGGTGTCGGTCCTCCTGAACTGCGTCCTGCCGTATCACCAGGTGGACGCCGAGCGGGCCTCCAAGGTGCTGGAGCAGCCGGTGCTCACGGTGCCCCACGCCGGCCTGGACGGGGTGCGGTCGCTCAGCGGGGGCGAGCCGCTGGCCTGGCGTCAGCCCGGCAACCGCTGGGTGAAGTCGCTGCGCGGAACCTTCGCCCAGATCTCACCACCGCTGGCGACCAAGCTCAAGCACTAGGCGCACCGGCTCACCGCCGCATCCACAGGCTGGCCCCACCGGCCCCCCGCTCGATGACCCGGTACGAGCTGTCCAGGATGGTGCGGAGGGCGGCTGGGACGGCGTACCCGGCGATCAGGATCAGCTGAGGTCGGCCGGTTCGCACCCGCCCGATCAGTTGCGCCTCCCCCAGCCAGGCACTGTCCATGTAGATCGCCGGGGTCGGCAGGATCGGCCGCAGCCGGGCGAGGAGGTAGGGCCAGGCATCGGCCGACCACACCATCGCGCTCTCACCGTCGAGATGGTGCGCCTCGAGGAACGCCACCGCCTGCGCCTCCGCCAGGGCGGTGACCCCGAAGGCTCCGAGGTACTGGGAGGAGGTGACCAGGCCGGTCGCCCGTCCCACCGTGAGGGGGAGGTACTCCATGGTCAACAGCCCGCCGAACAGGCCCGAGGCGTTGGTGGCTAACAGCGCCAGCCAGGCGGCCGCAGAGATCGCCCCGGAGGCCGGCAGGGCCGCCCGGCGCCATCCCGGCCACCTCCTCCTGGCGAGTGGCCAGTAGGCGGCCAGGGCCAGGCAGGCGGGGACCACTGAGGGCAGCAGGAAGTGGGGGTAGGGGCGGGCGGGCAGCAGGTACAAGAGCAGGTCGGCCGCCAGCCAGACCGTCGCCAGGAGCCGGATCGGGGGGTCGTGGCGGCGCCAGAAGGCGCCGGTCAGAAGCAGCGCTCCCGCCAAGGCCCGGGGTAGCATCGCCGCTGCGGTGATGGGGAGGCTGGAGACGGTGTACTGCCGGTACGAGGCGACGAGCAGGAACCAGACCCGGGCCGGGGTCGCCCAGATGAGGTATGGCGCCACTCCGGCGACCACGCCGGCGGCGGTGAGCAAGAGGAGCCCGACGGCGGAGCGCACCCGCCCCGGCCCCCAGCGGAGCATGACCAACAGGAGGGCCGCGGCCACCGCGGCCAGGGCGGTCTGCTGAATCAGCACGGCCGCGGCCCGCAGCGGCGCAGCCAGCGCCAGCCGGCGTCCGTCGGTCCGCTCCAGCGCCTGCAGGATGAGCAGCATCCCCCACGCCTCGGGGGCGATGAGGAAGTTCTCGGGCAGGGCCAGGTCCCCGCCCAGCAAGGGGACGCCCAGCAGCACCGCCGCGAGCACCATTGGGACCACCCGGCCCCGTCCCCGGACCCGGCCCTGGAGCGCCACTCCCAGAGCGAGGAGTGTCAGCACACCGGCGAGCATGGAGAGCAGGTGGAGGCCGAACTCGCTGGGCCCGAAGGCCCAGAGGGCGAGGTCGTAGATCCAGAAGAGCAGGGGCGGCTTGTTGTTCCAGACCCCCTGGTAGAGGACCAGGCCGTGGGTGGAGAGCCAGGCGGTGGTCGCGTACCCGGCCTCGTCGCTATACCAATGCGGCTCCCAGAGAGAGGGCAGGCGCAGGGCCACGTAGAGGACGAAGGGGGAGGTGGCGGCCACCGTGCCGAACCCGACGGCGGAGACTCGGAGCCAGCGGATCCTCGGCGTGATCGCGGTCAGCTGGGAGCGCACAAGGTTGGACAAGGGGCGGTGCTCACAAGCTCCAGGCGGGATCTCAGACGGCCGATGGGGACGGCCCTCAGCCCACTGTCGTGGGCGCGCCTTAGAGCTGGCTTAAAGCGTCGCCCAGCAGTTCCGACTCAGGGAGCGGCCCCGTTGGGCTCCTTGCCGTCCGGCCAGTACTGCTCCTCCAGGATCTCCCGGTCCTGGAGGCCCCGACGGCGCATCACCGCACGGCCGCCCGAGATCATCCCCGGGTGCCCACAGAGGTACACCCGGCCTTCCTCCGGGGTGATCCCGAAGAGGTCGGCGTGCTTGCGCAGCACGTCCTCCGCCCGGCCGACCTCGCCTCGCCAGTCCACCGCGGTCCAGGGCCGGCTGACCGTCGGGACGTACTGGAACCCCGGCACCTCCAGCTCCAGCTGCTCCATCTCCTCCCGGTATCCGAACTCGTCAGGGTGGCTGGCCCCCTGGAGCAAGAGGATCCGCAAGTGAGTGGGCCAGGCAGCCCTAAGGCGCCTCAGGATGCTGGCGAACGGGGCTATCCCGGTGACCGTGGCGACGAACAGGTGGGCCCGCTCGGCGTCCAGGCCCTGACGCAGGAAGAGTCCCTTGGGCCGGCGCCGAAGAAGGATCTCCTGGCCCTTCGAGAGGCGGTGCAGGTGGGGGGTGAGGGCACCCCCGGGGATCATCTCGATGAAGAACTCGAGCTCCGGCTCCTCCGGGGCGGAGACGATGGAGTACGGACGCTCCAACACCCGGCCCTGGAGCTCGATCCCCAGGGTCGCGTACTGGCCCGGCCGGAACTCGAAGGGCTCGGCGGTGCCGACCCGGATCGACCAGAGCTCCGGGGTGAAGTCGGTCCGAGCCACGATTCGGCCCAGCTGGTAACGCTCGTCTGGGAGGGTGGGCAAAGCGGTCTCTCCTGGTCCGGTGACTTCATTCCAGTCTAGTGGGCGCCGGCGCGCCCCCAGATTGAATCGGGGGAGGCCGTGGAAGGCTGTTGCTATCATCCCCTCGCCCCCACAACCGGAGCCCCTCCCCCTCATGCCAAGCAATCTGATAATCGTCGAGTCGCCCAGCAAGGCCAGGACGCTGAGCAAGTTCCTCGGCGAGGACTACGAGGTGAGGGCCTCGATGGGCCACGTCGTCGACCTCCCCCGGTCCAAGTTGGGAATCGACGTCGAGGGCGGCTTCACCCCTGACTACACGGTGATCAAGGGCAAGGAGAAGCAGCTGGCGGAGCTCAAGTCCGCGGCGCGCCGCTCCAAGAGGGTCCTGCTGGCGGCCGACCCGGACCGGGAGGGCGAGGCGATCGCCTGGCACATCGCCAACCAGCTGCGCCTCCGCCAGCCCGAGCGGATCGTGTTCCGGGAGGTGACCAAGCCGGCGGTCGAGCTGGCCCTCAAGGACCCCCGGGCGATCGACCGCAACCTGGTCGACGCCTACCAGGCCCGCCGCTCCATCGACCGGCTGCTCGGGTACAAGCTGAGCCCACTGCTGTGGCGCAAGGTCCGCAAGGGCCTCTCGGCGGGGCGGGTGCAGTCTGTCGCGGTCCGGCTGGTCTGCGACCGGGAGCAGGAGATCGGGGCCTTCCGCCCGACCGAGAGCTGGACCCTGGACGCGATGCTCGAGACCTCGGGCGGCGCCCAGTTCAAGGCTCGCTACCACCCGCCCTCCCCGGCCCGCCGGGGGCGCCGCGCACAGAGCGACGAGGAGGAGGCCTCGGGGCTGGCCGACGAGCAGGCGGCCCAGGCGGTTATGGCCGAGGTGCGGGACCAGCAGTTCGCGGTGGACGGGGTGGAGGTGCGCCGCCAGCGCCGCAACCCGCCCCAGCCCCACACCACCAGCACCCTGCAGCAGGACGCATCCTCACAGCTCCGCTTCAGCCCTGGCAAGACCATGCGGGTTGCCCAGCAGCTCTACGAGGGGGTGGACCTGGGGGACGCTGGGCCGGTCGGGCTGATCACCTACATGCGCACCGACTCGACCCGGGTCAGCCGGCTGGCGACCGACGAGGCCCATCGGTTCGTGGAGGGCAGCTTTGGCCCCCAGTACCTCGGAGCCCGGGTGGCCGCCCGCCGCCAGGAGAAGGCCCCGGTCGCCAGCCAGGACGCCCATGAGGCCATCCGGCCGACGGCGATGGACCGCACCCCGGAGTCGATCGCCGATCACCTGACCGCCGACCAGCTCAAGCTCTACCGGCTGGTCTGGCGGCGCTTCGTCGCCAGCCAGATGGGTCCTGCCGAGTTCGAGGCCACCCGCGCCGAGATCGCCGCCGGCCCCCACCGATTCCGGGCCAGCGGCAGCCGGCTCACGTTCGACGGCTTCCTGCGGGTCCTGGGAGCGGAGGACCGGCAGGACGAGCTTCTCCCCGAACTCGCCAAGGGGGACCAGCTGAGCCTTCTGGAGCTGCTCCCCGAACAGCACTTCACCCAGCCGCCGCCCCGATACTCGGAGGCGACGCTGATCCGAGAGCTGGAGGAGCGGGGCATCGGGCGGCCCAGCACCTACGCTCCCACCGTCGACATCATCCAGACCCGGGGTTACGTGCGTCAGGTGGAGCGACGGCTCCACCCCACCCCTCTTGGCGAGGCGGTCAACGAGGCGCTCACCTCTCAGTTCCCCGAGGTGGTCGACCTGGGCTTCACCGCCGACCTGGAGCGTCGTCTGGACGCCATCGAGGCGGGGACTGAGAGCTGGGTTCCGGTGGTCCAGTCCTGGTACGAGCCGTTCGCCAAGGTGCTGGCCGAGGCCCAGGAAAGCATGCCGCGGGTGCGGGTCAAGGCCCCTCCCGCGGGAGGCGAGTGTCCCCGCTGCGGGGCCGAGCTGGTGGTCCGCTCCGGTCGCTTCGGGGAGTTCGTCGGCTGCAGCCGGTACCCCGAGTGCGACTACATTCAGGGCAAGGAAGAACGCCACGCGGCGGAGGAGATAGGGGAGGCCTGCCCGGAGTGCGGCAAGCCACTGGTACGCCGCACCGGCCGGCGCGGGCCGTTCGTCGGCTGCTCCGGATACCCCAAGTGCCGGTACATCCGCCCCGAGCCGGGCTCCCAGCGACCGGCCGCCGCGGCGCCCGAGCCCACCGGGGAGAAGTGCCCCGAGTGCGGACAACCGCTGGTGCGCCGAACCGGGAGGTTCGGCCCCTTCGTCTCGTGCTCCGGCTATCCCAAGTGCCGGTACCGTCCCCCGCGCGAGGCGGCGGCTCCGGCGGCCGGCCGGCCCAAGCCCGTCGCCACTCGGGCGGCCCGCACCAAGCGCCCAGCCTGAACTGCGGGGGGGAGCCCGAGGCCGGGCGGCGGTAGACTTCTGAGTTCGTGGCTTCCCATCAGGTCTCCACTCCCAGGGCCACCACCATAGTGGCCGTCCAGCGGGGGTCTGAGATCGCCGTCGCGGGAGACGGCCAGGTGACGGTCGGGGACGTGGTCATGAAGCACCACGCCAGCAAGGTGCGGCGGCTGTTCCACGACCAGGTGGTCGTGGGCTTCGCCGGCTCCGTGTCGGACGCCTTCGCCCTTTTCGACAAGTTCGAGCGCCAGCTGGAGCAGCACCAGGGGAACCTGCTGCGCTCGGCGGTGGAGCTGGGCAAGGAGTGGCGCACCGACCGGTACCTGCGCCACCTGGATGCCATGCTGGTGGTGGCCAGCCAGAACCAGATGCTGCTCCTGAGCGGAGATGGCGACGTGATCGAGCCCGACGATGGGATCGGCGCGATCGGAAGTGGGGGGCCGTACGCTCTGGCGGCGGCGCGGGCCCTGCTTCAGTACACCGACCTTCCGGCGACGGAGGTCGCGGTGGGGGCGATGCGGATCGCGGCCTCCCTCTGCGTCTACACCAACTCGGAGATCACAGTTGAGACGCTCGCCGGGGGTGGGGAGGTGCCGGATGCCGGAGACTGAGCTCACTCCGGGAGAGGTCGTCAGCGCCCTGGACCGCTACGTGGTCGGCCAGCGCGACGCCAAGCGGGCGATGGCGGTGGCCCTGCGCAACCGGATCCGGCGCATGCGGGTGCCCGCGGAGCAGCGTGGTGACATCATGCCCAGCAACATCCTCCTCATCGGTCCCACCGGGGTGGGCAAGACCGAGATCGCCAGGCGGCTGGCCCTGTTCACCAACTCCCCCTTCATCAAGGTGGAGGCCACCAAGTTCACCGAGGTGGGGTACGTGGGCCGCGATGTGGAGTCGATCATCCGCGACCTGCTGGAGCAGACCATCACCCAGCTTCAGAGCCAGCGGGTGGCCGAGGTGGAGGGTGAGGCCAAGCAGCGTGCCGAGGCTCGGATCGTGGACCGACTGCTGGAGGCGGAGCGGGCCTCCCGCGAGCCGGCCCCGGCCGGCCCCGGGGGGGAGGCGCCGGCCCAGCCCGAGGTGGCGGCGGAGGAGGCCGACGAAGCCGGCCGGAGGCTGGCGGCACGGAGGGAGCGCACCCGGCGGCGTCAGCTGGCGCGCAAGCTCGCCGGCCGGCAGCTGGACGATCGCCAGATCGAGATCGAGGTGGAGGAGTCCTACAACGCGCCGGTGGAGGTCTTCTCCGGCACCGGTTACGAGGAGATCGGCTGGTCTCTGGCAGACTTCTTCAGCCAGCTGGCCCCACCCCGGCGCCGTCTGCGCCGGATGAGCGTCGCCGACGCCCGCCACGCCCTCACCCAGGAGGAGACCGAGCGGCTGGTGGACATGGAGCGCGTCTACGACGACTCGATCCGGGCGGTCGAGGAGAACGGGATCGTCTTCATCGACGAGGTCGACAAGATCGCCGGCTCCTACGCCGAGTCCCACGGCCCCGATGTCAGCGGCGCCGGGGTCCAGCGTGACCTCCTGCCCATCATCGAGGGCTCGACGGTCAGCACCAGGTACGGGTCGGTGAGCACCGAGCACATCCTGTTCGTCGCCGCCGGAGCCTTCACCTCGACCCGCCCGTCGGACCTGATCCCCGAGTTCCAGGGGCGGTTCCCGATCCGGGTCGAGCTCACCTCACTGGACGAGGGCGACCTGCGCCGGATCCTGGTCGAGCCCAGCAACTCACTGACCAACCAGTACCGGGCGCTGATGGCCACCGAGGAGGTGGAGCTGGAGTTCACCGAGGACGGGACTGCGGAGCTGGCCCGCCAGGCCTACCTGGTCAACGAGCGGGACGAGAACATCGGGGCCCGTCGCCTGTTCACGGTGATGGAGCGGGTCCTTCAGGAGGTCTCCTTCTCCGCTGATCACTACCGCGGCCAGCGGGTGGTTGTCGACCAGGAGTTCGTGCGCCAGAGCCTCGGCGACCTGGTCCGGGACCAGGACCTCCGCCGCTACGTGCTCTGATCCGGGGCTGAAGCCGTCGCCTCCGGGGGCGCCCAGTGGAAGGGGGTCGAGGTGGTCACGGCGGTGAAGCCGAGGCGCTCCAGGATGCGGCGGCTGCTGGGCAGGGCGTCCACCTGGAGCAGCCGGCAGCCGTGCCGGCGGGCGAGCTCGGCGCGGCGGGCCAGGAGCTCCCGGTAGAGGCCGCGTCCACGCCATCCGGCCAGGGTCGAGCCGCCCCAGAGGCCGCAGAACTCGGTGCCCGGGACCACCTCGGCCCGGGCGCTGCTGATGATCCGCCCCGAGACCTCGGCGGCCAGCACCACCACCAGTTGGGGGAAGGCCTGGGCGGCGGCCTGGTAGGCGGCAGCGGGGGCGCCCATGTCCTCGCCCCAGACCTCGCTCAGGTGGACGGCGAGCCGGGCGAAGTCGTCTGCGCTGCGCAGCTCTCGGATCTCGACCCCCGGCGGCGGGTCCCGCTCCCCCGCCAGGTCGGCGGCGCTGGCCACCATCACCACCTCGCACTCGCCCTCCTCCAGCCCCTCCAGCCGCAGCCGGGAGGGGAGGTCCGGGGGCTGGTCGTGGCTGAAGGTCTTCCATTCGAAGGGGCTGCCGAGATCGGAGAAGACTTCGACCTGGTGGGCGATCAGGAGGCCGACGTCGCTTCCCGCCATCTCCTGGGGACCCCGCGCCATCACCATGCCCCTGCCCTGGAGCCCGGTCACCCGGAGCAGCGGACCGTCCTCGACCACCAGGGCCCCAGGGGTGGTGGAGAACACCTCTGGCCCGCGCAGCTGCCGGTCGTACGCGGCCAGCAGCTCCGCGGCTGAGCCGCCACCGGGCGTCACTCCGGTCCGCACCCCGGGCGATCGACCCGACCGGCCAGCGCGTTCCCCGAGTGGTCCGGGGGTCGCGTTGAGGGATCGACTCTCAAGTCGTCCAGTCTAGTGGCGTGGGCTGCTCCCCTCGGCCCGGGCCCCGACTTGGGATAACATGGGCAGCGGCGATCAAATTCACATGCCCGCCGGACGGCGTCGGGGATCCCCTGGGCCCGGCGCCGGCAGATGGCGGGCAGAGGTTCAACGCACGTGGAGGCGCACCATGCCCGTAGCCACCCTTACCGAGCTGCTCCAGAACGGGGTCCACTTCGGTCACCAGACCAGCCGCTGGAATCCCAAGATGCGGCCGTACATCTTCGACAGCCGGGGCGGCATCCACATCCTGGATGTCTCCCAGACCGTTGACCTTCTGGACTCCGCCTGCGCGTTCGCCCGGGACACGGTGGCCCAGGGCAGCCAGATCCTCTTCGTGGGGACCAAGAAGCAGGCCCGCGACACCATCGACGCGGAGTGCCAGCGCTCCCACCAGCCCTTCGTGGTGAACCGCTGGATGGGTGGCATGCTGACCAACTTCGAGGTGGTCAAGCTCCAGCTCAAGCGGCTGACCGAGCTCTCCGAGCGGCAGGAGCGCGACGGCTTCGCCGGCATGATCAAGAAGGAGCAGCGCCGCCTGGAGGACGAGCTGGACCGGCTGCGCCGCAATTTCGGGGGCATCGTCGCCATGAAGCGGCTGCCCGCGGCGCTCTTCGTGGTCGATCCCCACAAGGAGCGGCTGGCGGTCACCGAGGCCAACAAGCTGGCGATCCCGATCATCGCCATCACCGACAGCAACTGCGACCCGGATGAGATCAGCCACGTGATCCCAGGTAACGACGACGCCATCCGCAGCGTTCGCCTGATCGTGACCCGCTTGACCGATGCCATCGTCGACGGTCTCGACCAGCGCCGGCAGATCGAGGCCGCCCAGGCCGCCGCCGCCGCCGAGCGGGCTGCCCAGTTGCGCGCCGCCGAGGAGCAGGCCGCCGCCGCCGAGCGGGAGGCGCTGGCCCGGGAGCAGTCCGAGGCTGCCGAGGAGGCGACGGAGTGAGCGAGGAGATCTCCGCGGAGCTGGTCCGGCAGCTGCGCCAACAGACCGGCGCCGGGATCATGGCCTGCAAGCGGGCCCTGGTCGACGCCAACGGCAACTTCGAACGCGCCCGCGACCTGCTCCGAACCAAGGGGCTGGCCTCGGCCGAGAAGCGGAGCGAGCGGGAGACCAAGGAGGGTCTGGTGGACGCCTACATCCACCCGGGGGGGCGGCTTGGGGTCCTGCTCGAGGTGAACTGTGAGAGCGACTTCGTGGCCCGGACCGATGAGTTCAAGTCCCTGGTACACGATCTCGCCCTCCAGGTCGCCAGCCTGAGCCCGCGCTGGGTGCGCCGAGGGGACGTGCCCGAGGCGGAGCTGGAGCATGAGCGCGCCATCTACCGGGAGCAGGCCGAGACCGAGGGGCGGGACGCATCCCGGCTGGACCAGATCGTGGAGGGCCGGCTGCGCAAGTTCTACGAGACGTTCTGCCTGTACGAGCAGGCGTGGCTGCGCGACGAGGGGGGCAAGAAGGCCCGGCGAGTGGAGGACGTGATCAAGGAGACCATCGCCTCCACCGGCGAGAACATCTCCGTCGCCCGGTTCGCCCGCTTCCCCTTGGGGGAACAGCTGGAGGATGACGCTGGTGGTTGAGGCGATGCCCTTGAGCGGCAGGGTGGAGGATGCCCGGCAGCTGACCCCTCCGCACTATCGCCGCGTCGTGATAAAGCTGAGCGGGGAGGCGCTGGTGGGCGATGGCGGGTACGGCATCGACCCGCTGGTGCTGGACACGGTGGCGCTGGAGCTGCAGGCGGCCCACTCCCTCGGCACCGAGATCGCAGTGATGATGGGCGGGGGGAACATCTTCCGGGGGCTGGCGGGCGCCCGCCGAGGCATGAATCGAGTCACCGCCGATCTGATGGGCATGCTGGGGACGGTCATCAACGGGCTGGCCCTCCGCGACGCGCTGGAGGCGCACGGGATGGCCACCCGGGTTCAGACCGCGATCGAGATGCACCAGGTGGCTGAGCCCTACATCCGAGGCCGGGCGATCCGGCACCTGGAGAAGGGGCGGGTGGTGATCTTCTGCGCCGGGTCGGGGAATCCGTTCTTCACCACCGACACCCCGGCGGCGTTGCGGGCGGCCGAGATCGGCGCCGACGTGCTGATCAAGGCGACCCGGGTGGACGGGGTCTACAGCGCCGATCCCAAGGTCGACCCTGCGGCGCAGCGCTTTGAGACTATCTCCTACCTCGAGGTCCTGAACCGGGGCCTTCAGGTGATGGACAACACCGCCATCACCCTGTGCATGGACAATCGCCTCCCCCTGCTGGTGCTGGACCTCTTCACGCCCGGCAACCTGGCCCGCGCGGTCAGCGGGGAGCCGGTGGGCACCTTGGTGGTCGACCGGGAGGGGCGGGAGTGAGTGCGGACCTCCTCCGCTCGGCGGAGGAGCGGATGGCGAAGAGCATTGAGACGTTCCAGCGCGAGTTGACCTCGATCCGCACCGGTCGGGCCTCCCCGTCGCTGATCGACCACCTGAAGGTCGACGCCTACGAGTCCCAGGTGCCCATCAACCAGGTGGCCAGCATCTCGGCCCCGGAGCCTCACATGATCTTGGTCCAGCCTTGGGACCGCCACCTGATCGTGGTCATCGAGCGGGCTCTGCTGCGCAGCGAGCTGGGCCTCAACCCCAGCAACGACGGGCAGGTCATCCGGGTGCCGGTCCCTCCCCTGAACGAGGAGCGGAGGCGGGAGTTCGTCCGGGTGGTGAAGCAGCGCGCCGAGGAGGCCAAGGTGGCGGTCCGCAACGTTCGCCGGGACGACCTGGACCGGCTGCGGAAGCTGGAGCACGAGGGGGAGATCTCCGAGGATCAGGGGCAGCGGGCCCACGCCGACCTGCAGCGGATCACCGACCGATTCGTGGAGCGGGTGGACGAGATCGCCAGGCGCAAGGAAGCCGAACTCCTAGAGGTTTGAGCGAGATCTCAGGCTGTGGCTGATCTGGGGGCGCTGCCGGCCCACATCGGGATCATCATGGACGGCAACGGCCGTTGGGCTCGCCAGCGCGGGCAGCGACGGACCGCCGGCCACCGCGCCGGGATCAGGGCGATCCGGCGCGTGATGGAGGCCGCGGATGAGGCTGGGGTGCACAATCTCACGCTCTACGCGTTCTCCACCGAGAACTGGTCGCGACCCCGCTATGAGGTGGCGACCCTGATGCGGCTCTTCGAGCAGACCCTGCAGGAGGAGGTGGACGAGCTCCACCAGAACGGGGTCCGCATCCGGGTGATCGGCCGCCGGGAGCAGCTCTCCGCCCGGCTGCGACGGCTGGTCCAGGAGGCGGAGGAGAGGACCGCAGGCAACACCACCGGGGCGCTGACCGTCGCCATCAACTACGGCGGCCGGGCCGAGATCGTCGACGCGGTCCGCGCCCTCGCCCGCGCCGGGGCCGACCTCACCCAGCTGGACGAGCCCACCCTGGCGGGCGCGCTGTACACCGCCGGCCTGCCCGATCCGGATCTCATCATCCGCACCGCCGGGGAGCTCCGCACCAGCAACTTCCTGCTCTGGCAGTCCGCCTACGCGGAGCTCTACGTCACCCAGACCCTCTGGCCCGACTTCGGTGCCGCCGACCTGCTCGCCGCCCTGGCCGACTACGCCGCCCGGCAACGTCGGTTCGGCGGAGTCCCGGAGTTGGATTGAGGCTCCTGGTGCGGACCGCCAGTGGGGTGTTCCTGCTGGCGGTGCTGGTGGCGGCGTTGTTTCTGGGCCGCTCGTACCTGGCTGCGCTGGTGGCCCTGGTGGTCGCCGTCGGCCTCTTCGAGTACCGGAAGCTGTGGGGCTCGGTCCACCTTGGCCCCAACCTGCTGATCCTCGTCCCGCTGGCCGGGTTCTGGCTCTTCCGCTACGCCTACCCGCAGGTCCCGGCCGCCCAGGTGGGGCTGGTCGCGGCGGCTCTCGCCGGGCTCGCCCTCACCCTGGCCTCGGCCCCCGCCAACCGACCCGTGGCGCGCTGGGCGGTGGCGATCGGAGGTGGACTTTGGCTGGGATACCTTCCCGGCTTCGTCCTGCTCCTCTACGTCGGTGGCGGCGCTCGCGGCCCGGAGCTGGTTCTGCTGACGGCGGGCGTCTCGGTGCTCGGCGACACCGCCGCCTACCTCGTGGGCTCGCGCTGGGGCCGCCACCCGTTCATGCCGGCCATCAGTCCCGCCAAGACCTGGGAGGGGGCGGTGGCCGGCTTCCTCCTGCCCGCCGCCGCCGTCGGCGCGCTCCTGCCCCTGGTGCTCCCCGGCCTGGCCACCTGGGTCGCGTTCTCCATCGCCTCCGTCGCCTCGCTCGCCGCCATCGTCGGCGACCTGGTCGAATCGCAGCTCAAGCGCGAGCTGGGGGTGAAGGACTCCGGCCGACTGGTTCCCGGGCATGGCGGCATACTGGACCGAGTGGACAGCCTCCTGTTCGTGGCCGCGGTGATGTATTCGCTGCTGGCGCTTGCCGGTGCCGTCGGCTAGGGGCGGCCCGGCGGGGACCCGGGTCCGGGTGGTCCTTGTCGGGGCCACCGGCTCGATCGGCGTTCAGGCCCTTGACGTCATGGCCCGCTACCCGGAGCACTTCGAGCTGCTGGGGGCCGTGGGCGGCTCCCGGGCGGAGGCGCTGCTCCAGGCGGTGGCCCCGTTCCCGGGCGCCCGGGTGGTGCTGGTGTCCCCGTCCGGCCCGGTCCCGCAAGGAGTGCTTGTCGGGGGCGACGTTGCCTGTGCCCTGGCCGCGGATCCGCGGGCCGACGTGGTCCTGATCGGTGGGGGTGGGGCGGCGGCCCTGATGCCCACCATGGCGGCCCTGGAGGCCGGCCGGCGGGTGGCGATCGCCACCCAGGAGGTGCTGGTGATGGCGGGGGAGCTGGTGACAGCCGCTGCCCGCCGCCACCGGGCCGAGATCCTACCCGTGGACAGCGAGCACAGCGCGATCTGGCAGTGCCTGCGGGGTGAGGACCCAAAGGACGTCGCCCGCCTGGTGCTCACCGCCAGCGGGGGGCCGTTCCGGGAGGCGCCGCTTGAGACGATGCGCCGGGCCTCGGTGGAGCAGGCGCTGGCCCACCCCAGCTGGAGGATGGGTCCCAAGGTGACGGTCGACAGCGCCACCATGATGAACAAGGGGCTGGAGGTGATCGAGGCGCACTTCCTCTTCGGCATCCCCTACGAGCGGATCGCCGTGGTCATCCACCCCCAGAGCGCCCTGCACTCGGCGGTCGAGTTCTGCGATGGAACCATGGTGGCCCAGCTGGGGGTCCCCGACATGCGGGCCCCGATCGCCCTCGCCCTCAACGGCGGGCGGCGCCTCCCCGGGGTGGTCCCGCCGCTGGACCTTGCCAAGGTTGGCCGGCTGGATTTCCAGGAGGTGGACGCGGAGCGCTTCCCGGCGCTCCAGACCGCCCGTGAGGCGGGGATCCGGGGCGGGGCCGCCCCCGCCGTGCTAAACGCCGCCAACGAGGTGGCGGTGGCGGCGTTCCTGGCGGGGGCGATCGACTTCGGTGAGATCTCCGAGCTGGTGGCCGAGGTCACCAGCTCGCACTCCGGTCCTCCGCCCTCGGACCTGACCGGAGTCCTGGCTGCTGACGCCTTCGGGCGGGACCGGGCCCAGGAGCTGGTGGCGGCTCGGTCCGGGAGGCGGCTGGCCGCCGGGGGGCAGAGGGCGTGACCGGCTTCGTCTTCACCTGGCAGAGCATCGGCGGGATCGTCCTCATGCTTCTTGTCGTGATCTCCCTGCATGAGGGTGGGCACTTCGTCGTGGCCAAGTGGGCGGGGATCCAGGTCGACGAGTTCTCGATCGGTTTCGGGCCCCGCCTGGCCAGCCGTCAGCGAGGAGAGACCCGCTACTCCCTCCGCCTGCTCCCCTTCGGCGGCTACGTCCGGATGGCCGGGATGACCGGCCTGGAGCCGGAGGCGGACAGCGGGGGCGCTCGGGCCTTCATTCGGGCCAGCAGCGGAAAGCGGGCGGCCGTGGTCGCGGCGGGTGGCATCACCAACCTGATCTTGGCGGCGGTGATCTTCGCCTTCGTGGCGGCGGTGGGGGGGCCGTCGCCGCAGGTGCAGGCCGGTGGCGGCCTCGCCACCGCGGGCGCTCCCGCCACCGGATATCAGATCGCTGGCGTCGCCGGCCGGCCCACCACCTCCCTCACCAAGATCCGCGACCTGATCCAGCTCTCCCGGGGATACCCGGTGCGGGTCGAGATGAAGCCGTGGGGCAGCGGGACCCCCAAGACCTACGTGGTGACCCCCGAGCTGCACTGGGTGGGGCTCGGGGCCAAGCCGGCGATCCCGGTGGAGGCGGAGATCGTGGCCCTCAACGGCGCCCCCGTCCCCCATGCCACCCCCTCCTCGCTGGCGGCGGCGCTCTCCGGCACCGGGCCGGTGACGGTGACCTACCTCGACGGGGCCAAGCGGGTCTCGGTCAGCGTGGCCCGCTCCCAGCTGCAGACCGAGTGGCAGGTCGGCTACCTCGCCTCCCCCGGCAACCCGCTCCTGGCCAGCCTCGGGGGCCCGCCCGCCCCCTGGTATCAGGCCTTGGGGGTCGGGATCTGGACCGTCCCCACCCAGATCGGGAGCACGTTCGTCAATCTCTGGACCCTGATCACGCCGCACCACAACCCCAACCTCCAGCTCACCGGTCCGGTGGGCATCGCCCAGGAGACCTCGATCGCGACCCAGATCTCGATGTCGGTCTACCTGACGCTGCTGGGGCTGATCAGCCTCAATCTGGGGCTGTTCAACCTGCTGCCCATCCCCTTCCTCGATGGCGGCCGGCTGTTCTTCGTGGTGCTGGAGTGGGTGCGTCGGCGCCGGGTAAGCCCGAGGCTGGAGGCGACCGTGCACACAGTTGGGTTAGCCTTGTTGTTGATGCTGTTCATATACGTCACCTTCGGGGACATCTCGCGCCTGGCCCGATGACCGAGCGACGCAAGACCCGGCCGATCAAGGTCGGAGGGGTGGTGATCGGTGGGGCCGCCCAGATCAGCGTCCAGACCATGACCAAGACCCCGACCGAGGACGTGAAGGGGACCCTGGAGCAGATCGCCCGCTCGGCGGATGCCGGCGCCGACCTGATCCGGGTCACCTGCGACACCGAGGAGGCGGGTGTAGCCCTTCACGAGATCGTGAAGGGCAGCCGGCTCCCCATCGTCGCGGACATCCACTACGACGCCCCGCTGGCTCTGATGGCGCTCGACGCGGGGATCCAGTGCCTGCGCCTCAATCCGGGCAACATCCGGCAGCCGGAGAAGGTGGCCGAGATCGCCCGTCGCTGCCAGGAGCTGGGGGTGCCGATCCGCATCGGGGTCAACGCCGGCAGCCTCCCGGACCGCAAGGCCCTCAGCCGGGGCCGCGGAGAGGGAGGGCCCCAGGAGGTGGGTCAGCGGATGGTCGACGCCGCCCTCGGGCACCTCAAGATCCTGGAGGAGCTCGGTTTCCAGGACATCAAGGTCAGCCTCAAAGCCAGCGACGTGCTCACCAACCTGGCCGCCAACCGGCTCTTCGCCAGCCTGCCCAACCGATACCCGCTCCACCTCGGTCTCACCGAGTCGGGTCCGACCTCGACCGGGGCGATAAAGAGTGCCATGGGGATCGGGATCCTGCTGGCTGAAGGCATCGGCGACACCATCAGGGTCTCCCTGGTGGACCAGCCGGAGGAGGAGGTGCGCGTCGGGCGCCAGATCCTGGCCAACCTCCAGGAGCGTCCCACCGGCCCCAACTTGGTGGCCTGCCCGACCTGCGGTCGTCTCGAGATCAACATGATGCCCATGGTCTCCCGGGTCGAGCAGGCGTTGCTCCGGGTGCGGCGGCCGATCACGGTCTCGGTCATGGGCTGTGTGGTCAACGGGCCGGGCGAGGGGATGCACGCCGACATCGGGATCGCCGGCGGCCGGCAGAAGGGCATCCTGTACCGCAAGGGGAAGGTGATCGCCACCATGCCCGAGGGCGAGCTGGTCGACTCCCTGGTCCATGAGCTGGAGCGGATCGCCGACGAGGACCAGGAGCTGCTCGCCGCCGGGCGGGAGCTCCCCGTGGGCATCCCGGAGGCCTGACCGGCAGCGGGCCGCTCCACCCTCCAGGAGGTCGAGCGCCGGCTCACGCATCTCTCGATGCCGGTCGGTGCCTCGGGGCTCGTCGGCCCGGGCCCCCCGCTCAGGCGGGGGCGGTCACCGGACTGCGGGCGTGCCTCCGGCACTCGGCCACAAAGGACTGGAAGAGGTGCTGTGCCGTGGGGTGCTCGCGATACAACTCCTCCGGGTGGAACTGCACCGCCAGCACCCAGCTCCCATCGGCGGCCTCCAGCCCCTCGATGAGTCCGTCCGGCGCCAAGGCGCTGGCCCTCAGCCCCGGGGCGAGCCGGTCGATCCCCTGGTGGTGGAGGCTGTTCACCCTCATCGTTGTGGTGCCGAGGGCGGAAGCCAGGAGCGACCCCTCCTCAATGTGGAGATCGTGGGTCAGAAGGTCCCTTGCGCCCGGGCTGGGATGCTGGACGCTCGAGGCGCGCTCGGAGGGCAGGTCCTGGACCAGACTTCCGCCCAGGGCCACGTTGAGCACCTGGAGCCCGCGACAGATCCCCAGGATCGGCATGCCCCGGGTCAGCGCCCAGTGGACGAGGGGGAACTCGAGCTCGTCCAGCCGCTGGTCCCAGTCGGAGGTGGGGTGGGCGCTGCTCCCGTACCGGCTGGGGGCCACGTCGGCCCCTCCGGGCAGCACCAGCCCGGTGGCGAAGGTGAGGGAGTCCAGCGAGGCGAAGCCCAGGGGGACCCCGATGGGGACTGCGCCGGCGCTCTGAAGCGCCGAGACGTAGGCCTGGTTGACCGTCTGCAGCGGGACCGGAGTCCCCGCTCCCTGGTCCTCCCGGGACCCGGACCGGAGCGGGACCAGGACCAGCGGCCCCGCCTCCGCCTCCGGGCTCACGAGACGGTTGCCGGGGCGGCGCTGCCCACGAAGGCCCGGATCCGGGACACCGCCTCCTGGAGCTGGGGGCGGCCCACCGTGTAGGCGAGGCGGATGTAGCCCCGCCCAGCGTCGCCGAAGGCCTGCCCGGCCAAGACCGCCACCCCGGCTTCCGAGAGCAGACGGGCGGCCAGGTCGCGGCTCTCGATACCCGTCCCCTCGACGTTGGGGAAGGCATAGAAGGAGGCCTGGGGGAGGTGGCAGCGGATGCCTGGGATGGAGTTCAGCCCCTCCACCAGGAGGTCGCGCCGGGCTCGGAACTCCGCCACCATGGCCCCGACGGCGAGCTCGGAATCGGGTGAGGTGAGCGCCTCCACCGCCGCCAACTGGGAGAACGCGGCCGCACAGGAGCTGGTGTTGATCATGAGGGTCGCCATGCGCTCGGCCAGCTCAGCGGGCATCACCCCGTACCCCAGCCGCCAGCCGCACATCGCGTAGGTCTTGGACAGTCCGTCCAGCACCACGGTCCGTTCCTGCATGCCGTCCCGGGTCCAGATTGGGCGGGGCAGGTCGGCGAAGCAGATCCGGGAGTAGATCTCGTCGCTGAGGACCAGGAAGTCGTGGCGGATGGCGAGCTCGGCCAGGCGGTCAAGCTGGGCCTCGGTCAGGACTCCTCCGGTGGGGTTCTGCGGCGAGTTGATGATCACCAGCCGGGTTCGGGGGGTGATGAGGGACTCGAACTCGTCCATGTCCATCCCGAAGCCGTTCTCCTCGCGCAGGGCGATGGGTCGTGCCCTGGCCCCGACGAAGTCGGTGAGTGAGCGGTAGACGGGATAGCCGGGGTCGGGGAGGATGACCTCGTCCCCCTCCTCGACGCAGCTGAGCAGGAGGAAGTGAAGGATGTTCTTGGACCCCGGGACCACGACGACCTGCTCCGGGCCCACCGGGACCCCACCCCGGCTTGCCATGTTGGCGGCGATCGCCTCCCGGACCTGAGGCAGGCCGGCGGCTGGGGTGTAGTGGGTGGCTCCGCCGCGCATGGCCCCGTAGGCGGACTCAATTATGTTGTCGGGGGTGGAGAAGTCGGGTTCCCCGATCTCCAGGTGGATGATCGAACGACCTGTCGCCTCCAGCTTGCGGGCCTGCGCCAGCACCTCGAAGGCGCTCTCGGTTCCCAGCCGGCTCATTCGCTCTGCAAACCGCATGTGACCCTCCCCGGTCAGGGTGCCCGGCGGGACACCCGACCCTATGAGACGACGGTGATCTGCCCCAGCATGCCCAGGCTCTCATGAGGGATGCAGAAGTACTTGTAGGTGCCGGGCACGGTCAACTTCAGGGAGAAGGACTGTCCCGCGTTCAGCGACTGGTTCCAGCCGCTGGCCCCGCTGGGCACCGCGGCGTCGGAGCTGTTGGCCGCCAGGCTGGCCTCATCGGTGGTGGTGTGGAAGATGTTCCCGACGTTCTTCCATGTGACGGTCCCTCCGGCCTTGAGACAGACGCTCGCTGGGGTGAACTTGAGCGCGTCGGTGGCGTCCACGGTGACCGCGGTCTGGGCGGTGGCCGCGCTGCAGCCCCCGGAGGATGAGCTGGAGGAGCTCGAGGAGCTGGTGGTGTTGGACGAACTGGCGCTCTGTCCCGGGATTGGGCCGGTGCCACAGGCGGCTACCAGGATCGCGGCGGCGGCGGCCGCCAGTCCCAGCAGCAGGGTGGGGCGGTGGGGGCTCGGGTGCGTCATCACTCCTCCTTGAGGCTTGTCGCTGTTGATGCTATCGCGCCGGGCTGGTCCCCGGCGCTTCGGGGTCCATCTCGGCGGCAGATCCGGGCAGCTCCGAGCGCAGGTGGCGCAGGCGGGAGAAGAAGCCCTTGGTGTGCAAGGAGCGGTGGAGGCGCATCGCCGTGAAGTCGAAGTGATGAACCCACTCGTGCAGGAGGGTGTTGGTGAAGGCGCTGGCGGACACCACCTGCCCCTTGACCGCGGTCCGGTGGTAGATGCGGATGGCGCAGCGCTGGGGCGGGCCGGACGCCGGGATCCGGCAGCGGTAGTACCCGTAGGTGGCCTGGGCGAGGCGCCCGGAACCGTCGGTGGAGTGGAGCTGCGCCCGATCCGCCACCTTGAGGCCGCAGGGCGGGAGTCCGAAGCTCGAGTTGAGCACCTCGAGAAGGGCGGTCCCCAGCCGTTCCCGCTCGGTCACCCCGGCGCTGACCAGCAGCGCCGAGACCAGGACCGCGGCGGCCGCCGGCGGTGGGTGGGGCAGCTCCAGCACCCGTTGGCTGGCGGCGTAGTCGGGCGTGGACTGAACTCCCCTCACGTTCTTGGCGGAGTTTACCCGGACCCGCCCTGGGCCCCTCGGGCGGACACCGTCCCGGTGCCGGGACGCAGCTCGGTCAGTACCGTGCCGGGGGCGGGAATCGAACCCGCACGCCCTTGCGGGCTGCAGTTTTTAAGACCGCTGCGGCTGCCATTACGCCACCCCGGCCCGGGTAGTCCCAGATTCGCGGACGGAGCGTAACCGACCCTGCCCCCGGGCCGCCGGGCCGATGGCGCCGATGCCTTAGGCTGGCCGTGTGTCGATCTCAAGTGCCGCTGATCTCCCTCGGGACCGGGAGTCCCGGCGGTTGGTCTTCGTGCTGGCCGCGGCCCCCGGCGGGTCGGCGGTGGCCACGGTGGCGGGGTTGACCGGCGCCGCCCTCGTTCGTGGCCACCAGACCCGCGCGTTCCTGGTGGGAGATGGAGTGCTGAGCGCATCGGCGATCGCCCAATCCGGCGCTGAGACCGTCGTCTGCGATGCCGACTGGCGCTGGCGCCGTGGCGGCGACCCGATGGATCCCGGGGTCACCCGGGGAAGCCTGCGGGACCTCGCGATCTGGTGCCAGGAGGCGGACAAGGTGCTGGTGTTCTCCTGATGGGCCCGGAGGTGGTGGTGCTCGCGAGGGGTGAGCGGACCGGCCCTGGAGCCGCCCTGGCGGTGCGTTTGGCCCTGGCGCTCACCTTGGGCGACTGCCGTCCCCTGCTGATCCTGGAGGGGTCCGCCGCGGGCCTCGGGCTCGCCGCTTCCGTCTCCGCCAGCTCGATCGCGTCCCAAATGCCCGCCGAGCTGGCGGCGCTTCTCTCCGACGAGGACGCCCGGGTCGCGGTTCGACTGGACTCCCTCACCCGCCTCGGGTGGAGCCGGGCCGACCTGCGAGAGGGGGTCGAGGCCTGGTCGGACGTGGAGATCGAGTCGGCCTTCCTGCGCGCCCGCCACCGGATGGTTCTCTGAGATGGCCCGGGACGTGCACATCATCTCCCGCCGCGACGATGCGAGAGCATGGTCCGCGGTGGCCTCTTCCTGCCGGCAGGGACGGCTCACCACGGTGGTGCTGACCGGGGAGGCGGTGCGGGAGACGGCGTCGAGCATCGCCGACCTCCTGCCTGGGCTGGGGGCGGAGGCAGCGCCGGTCGTGGTGGCGCTGGGACCACACCTCGGGTCGCCCGGGGGTGGCGAGAGCTGGGAGCGGACCGACTACCTGGGGGCCGTGGACCTGCTCGCGCACTCCGCCGCAGCGGTGGCGTGGTGAGCGAGCGGGTCCAGCCGGCGACCCTCACCGCTGCCGAGGTGGAGCGCTACAGCCGCCAGCTCCTCCTCCCTGAGATGGGGGAGGGGGAGCAGCTCCGCCTCCGGGCCGCAACTGTGGCGCTCATCGGCTGCGGGGGACTGGGTGTCGCCGCCGCGCCCTACCTGGCCGGTGCCGGCGTCGGGGCGATCCGGCTCTTCGACCCGGATCTGGTGGAGGTCCACAACCTGCACCGGCAGGTCGCCTTCGGGGAGGCGGACCTCGGAACCCCCAAGGCGCTGGCGCTCGCCCGTAGGCTGCGCCAGCTCAACCCCCTCACCGACGTCGGCTTCGAGGTCCGCCGGCTCGGTCCCTCCGACCTCCCCTCGGCGCTGGCCGGCGTCGACCTGGTCCTGGAGTGCACCGACGACCCCCGGTCCAAGTTCGGCCTCAACGACTGGGCGGTCGGGTCAGGCAACTCGGCGGTGATCGGGGGAGCGATTGCCATGCGCGGCCAGGTGGTGATCGTGCTGCCCGGCTCACCCTGCTATCGCTGCCTGTTCAAGACCCCTCCCGCCAGCGCCGTGAGCTGCCAGACCGCCGGGGTGTTGGGCCCAGTGGTGGGGGTCGTCGGCGCCCTTCAGGCGCTGCTTGCTGTTGAGGCGCTGAGCGGGACCGTGGTCGGGGCCGCCGGCCGCCTCTGGGATCTGGACGGCGCCGCGCTGCGCTGGCGCGAGATCCGCTTCGAGCGGGATCCCCGCTGTCCCAGCCACCCGTTCTGAGGCGGCGGGGCTGACGATAATGGGCGCCATGCTCCCATCCCGCAACTGGGCCGCGCGCCCCGGAGAGGCTGGCTGATGGCCCAAGAACCCGTGGGCATCTTTGGTGGCTCCGGCCTCTACGAGCTGCTCGAGGGGGCGGAGGAGGTGCGGCTCGATACCCCCTTCGGGCCTCCCAGCGACGCCATCTTCCTCGGGGAGATCGGGGGCCGCCCGGTGGCCTTCATGCCCCGGCACGGGAGGGGCCACACGATCCCCCCGCACAAGATCAACTTCCGAGCCAATCTGCAGGCGATGAGCCAGGTGGGGGTGAGCCGGGTCCTGGGCCCGGCGGCGGTGGGGTCACTGCGCGCCGAGCTGGCGCCGGGCAGCATCGTCATCCCTGACCAGTTCGTGGACCGCACCTGGGGCCGCGCCGACACCTTCTGGGACGGCCCGCAGGTGGAGCACCTGGCGGCGGCCCATCCCTACTGCCCAGAGCTGGGCGACCTCGCCGAGGCCCGGGGCCGGGCTGCTGGCCTCGCGATGCACCGCGGTCAGACCCTGGTGGTCATCCAAGGGCCGCGGTTCAACACCAGCGCGGAGTCCACCTCCTACTCCCGGCAGGGCTGGGGGGTCGTGGGCATGACCGGTTACCCAGAGGTGGTGCTGGCCCGGGAGCTGGGAATGTGCTACGCCTCTCTGGCTCTGGTGACCGACTACGACGCGGGCTTGGAAGGGTCGCCGGAGGTGAAGCCGGTCAGCCATCAGGAGGTGCTGCGGGTGTTCGCGGCGAACATCGACCGGGTCAAGGCCCTTCTGTCGGAGGTGGTCGCCGGGCTGCCCGAGCTGCGGTCGTGCGCGTGCCTCTCCAGCAGTACGCCCTTCCCGAGGTCGGCCTCATGACCGCGCGGTCCGCCGCACCGGCGGCCACCGGAGTCCGGTTCGGGGTGCTCGCCTCGTACGAATTCTGGCGCCGGAGCTGGTGGGTCCTGGCCTACGGGATCCTGGTCATGCTGGTCGGGGAGGGGATAACCTTCTTCGGCCACCACGGCATCGATCCCAGCTTCCTGCTGGTGATGTTCCTCTTCGTCGCCCTCCTGGTGGTCATGAACCTGCGCCAGCGCTGGCACTACGTCGAACTGGGGCCGGAGGGCCTCGTGATCCGCCGTTGGTTCCGGCTCACCGAGGTGCCTTACTCCTTCCTCCGCCAGAGTCGGGTTCAGCCCCTCAGGTCCTTCTTCGACACTCCCGCCCGCCGCCCGCTGCTCACTGGCAACCTGCGCCGGTACGGCTCCAGCCCGGTGTGCGTCGTCCGGGTCGAGATGGAGCGGGACCAGCTTCTGGAGATCGGGCGGCAGCTGGGCCGTAGGACCGTGCTCGACCAGGACCTGATCCTCCTGGTGCGCCGGGCGGAGGAGCTGGACCAGGCCCTCCACGCCCGAATCCGCCGTCGACCGCCGGCTCCGGCTTCTCGAGCGTCCCGCCGGAGGTGACCGAGACCCCCTGGCCCATGGTGCGACGGGAGTGGCCATTCGCACTGGGGGCGGCGGTCCTCTTCGCGCTGGTCGCGGTGTTGCTGCGCTGGCCGGTGAATCCGCTGGTGGCGCTGGTCATGGCGGCGGCGGTGTGGGGCCTCTCGCTGCTCCTGCGCCGCCATAGGGCACTTACCGGCGTCGACGGTTGGGACTGTGTGATCGCCGGGGTGCTGGTGGCCGCGGCCCTCGCCGTTCGCCTCGCCAGTCCCATCTACCTGGACTTCCTCCAGGGGCACGTGGGGATCACCGGAACGGTGGCGGCCCCGACCGGGGTGCACCGCCCGCCCACCCACGACGTCCTGGGGGTGGGGGCGTGGGGATTGGGGTATCCCTTCAACTCCACCGGTTGCACCCAGGCGCCGGTCGGACCGGGGAACAGCGAGCGCAACACCTGTGGCTACGTCTTCGACGAGGTCTACTTCCCGGTCGACGCGCTGAAGGACCTCAAGGGCATCGATTACTTCGATCCCGAGCCCCCGCTGACCAAGCTGCTCATCGCCGGAGGGATCAGTTGGCTGGGATTCGACCCCTGGGGCTGGCGGATCATGTCGGCGATCCTGGGCAGCCTGGTGATCGGGGTCATCTACTTCATGGCACGGCGCCTGTGGCGACGTTCCCGAGTGTTTCCCACCCTGGCCGGTCTGTTCCTCAGCCTCGACGGGCTGGAGCTGGTGGAGTCGCGCACCGGGGTGATCGACGTGATCGCGGTCTTCTTCGTGATGCTCGCCTACTGGATGTTCCTGCTCCACTGGCACGCCAGGACGCCTGGCCAGTGGCGCTGGACTCTGTACCTCACCGGGGTGGCCTCGGGCCTGGGGCTGGCCTGCAAGGCCGACATGGTCCCGGCTGTGGCTTTGATGGTGGTGCTGCTCCTGGCCCGGTGGGTGCGACCCCGCCTCCGCCTGCGCTGGGGGAGGGGAGGGGTCGCCCGTTGGGTGCTGCCCCCTGCGCCGGACGACCCCGTGGAGGCGACCCGCCGCACCATGGTCCGTCATCTCAACTGGTCCTGGCACTATCTGGCCGCCGGGGCCGTGATCCTCTTCCTCTTCTACGCCTCGTTCTTCCGGTACTGGACCACCCCACACACCCTCTACGTCAACTTCGCCAACACCCAGGGGCCGACCGCGACCTGCACCGGGCTGTTCGAGAAGGCCTCGGTCTGTCAGCTGCCGGTGGCCATGCCCCTGCGCGAGTACCACATCGGCAGCGTTGACTTCTGGCTTCCCACTGGTTTCAACCCCGTCCAGTCGATCGCGGACGTGGAGTGGAACAGCCTTGGCAGCCTCAGCTATCAGGCCACCCTCAAGGCCACCCACCCTTTCGCCTCGCCCTTCTACAGTTGGCCGGTGGGAGCCCACCCGGTGCTCTTCTACGCCACCTACTCCGGCAACGGGGTGAGCACCGTGAACGGCCAGACCGTCTCCAACTACACCTGGATCTCTGACATGGGCAATCCGGCGATCCTCTGGCTGGGGCTGCTGGCTCTCGTCTGGTGCCTGTTCCTCGTGGTGCGGCGCCGGGACCGGGTGGCCGCCTTCATCCTGCTGGCCTTCCTCTTTGACTGGCTGCTGCTCTGGTCCTGGCCCTCGCGGATCCTGTTCTTCTACGAGTACATCGAGGCGCTGCCGTTCGTCTGCCTGGCGCTGGCCTACGCCTGCTCGCGGCTGCTTCGGGCCCAGGTGGTGGTGCAACTGGACCGGGCGCGCCTGGGAAGTCTCTCCCTGGCCCCGCTGGGCGGAGCGGTGGTGCTCGCCGTGGTGCTCTGCTTTGCCTACTTCTACCCACTCTGGACCGGCCAGCCGATCGCCTCCTCCAACTTCTTCCAGCACATCTGGGTGCCCGGTTGGTATTGACCGGGTGGCCCGGCGTTGCCACCTACTGGTTGCTGGTGGTGGCCGCGGGCACCGGGCTGATCTCCCTTTTGCCGCTGCGCTGGGAGCCGACCGAGCGGCTGGCCGCCGCTGCGGTGGTGGGGCTGGTGGCCTCCACTCTGCTCAGCTTCGCGCTGGCTTTGGCGGTTGGCGTGGGGCCGCTGGCGGCGCTCCTCCCTCCCGCCTTGCTGGCAGCGGCAACGCTGGCGTTGCCAGCAAGGCGCGGCCGGAGGCTGCTGCCCCAGAACGCCGGTGCGGCCGTCGCCCGATGGGCGGCCCTCCCCCGGTCCCGCTGGTCGGTGGCGGTGGCCGCCGTCACCGGACTGCTCAGCTGGTACCTGTTCAGCCATGCCCTCCAGGCCACCGTGGGGGGTGGCCTGACGGCGGCGGCCAACGTCTGGGGCGACTGGGGGGTGCACACCAGCTACGTCCAGAGCTTTCTCCTCGGCCACAACCTCCCGCCCACCGACAGCCTGGAGGCCGGCACCGCCCTCCGCTACCCGTTCCTGGTCGACTTCCAGCCCGCGCTGCTGGAGGCTCTGGGGCAGAACCTCGCCGGGGCGCTGGACATGCCCTCGTTCGTGGTCGGCTGGTCGGCCATGATGCTGATCTTCCATCTCGGCCTCCGGGTCACCCGCCGACCCGCCGCCGCGTCCCTGGCTCTGGCGCTGGTGCTCTTCGGTGGCGGCCTGGGGTTCGTCGGGGCCTACGGGGACGGCTGCCAGCAGCTGGGGAACGCCCAGCCGGGCTTCGACGCGGCCGCCTGCACCCACCTCAGCCAATCCACTCCGGGAGCGGTCGCCGGGTTTCTCGGCCACATCCCCACTCAGCTGGCCCACCTGCCCCGCTACTACGACGGCCAGGACCAGGCCAAGCCACCGCTTCCGGACCTGCAGTGGTACGCACCCCTGGTGGTCTACTGGCTGCCCCAGCGGGACTTCGCCTACGGCATGGGGCTGGTGTCCCTCGGACTGATCCTCCTCTGGGAGGCGGTGCGGCGCCGACGCCGGGTGCTGGCGCTGGGCGCCGGGGTCGTGGTCGCCCTGCTGCCCTTCTTCAATCCCATCGGGTACCTGTTCGCCGGGCTGAGCGGGCTGTGGTGGACCGGGCGGCGAGGCTGGTGGCCCGGGCTGGCCCGGTTCGCGGTCCCCGCGGCCGTCCTCGGGCTGCCCCAGCTCTGGTTCGTCGTCTCCGGACCGCACGGCTCCAGCACCGGACCCCTCGGGCCCAACCTGTTCCCGGCGCTGGACCTCGGCTGGCTCTCGCATGCCACCGTGGCCTGTACCGCGGCCCAATACCGGGCTGGGGCGAACTGCTCGGCTCTCTTCCTCGCCGGGACCTCCCCACTGGAGGCCCTCGCCTACGTGGGCCACACGCTCTCCCAGCCCTCCTTCTACGGCGGGCTGGCGGGCTTCTGGATCTCCAACACCGGTGCCTTCACCCTTCTGGCGCTGCTGGCGGCGGCTCTGGCGGTGCTTCCGGGCCGGTTGGGGACCCGGCTGCGCCGGCTGCGCCTGATGGCGTTCTGGGCCCCCGCCTGGCTGGCGTTCGCGATCGGCAACGTCGTGGTGACCCAGCCCTGGAACTGGGACAACACCAAGCTGCTCAGCTACTGGTATCTGGGGGCGGCGATCCCGGTCGCCTGGCTGCTGACCGCCGGGCCGCGCCGCCGGGTGCTCTCGGTCCTGGCCGGGGCAGCGGTCGTGACCCTCATGCTCAGTGGAGTTCTCACCCAGATCGCCTCCATAACCGGCCTCAGCGACGTGCTCCAAACGCCACCTTCGGGAGCCACGGCGACCCTGGCCGGCAGCCAGGAGGCGGCGGTCGGGCGCGCGGTGCGGGAGAGGACCGCGCCCGGTGCGGTCTTCCTGACCGAGGGCCAGCCCAATGATCCGGTCACCACCCTCGCCGGCCGCACCGTGGTCCTGGGGTACTACGGCTGGCTTTGGAGCTACGGCCAACCGCTGGCCGAGCGATACCGAGCCGTCCAGACGATGTACGCGGGCTGCACCGGGGACCTCCCGTGCCAGGTGGGGACGTTGCTCCGCCGCTACCGGGTGAGCTACGTGGAGTTCGAGCCGGGCAATTACAACCAGCTGCAGGTGAACCTCGCCTGGTACCAGTCCCAGCGCCTGCCGGTGGTGGTCCGGACCCCGCTGTACGTGATCTTCAAGGTGACCAGCCTCTGGGCGCCGACTTCCGCCGTCCCCTCCGGCCGGCCCATACTCCGGGGATGAGCCAGGGGCACCGCTGGCGGTGATCGACGGGCACACTCACCTGGTTCCGGAATGGCTCCGGGCACCCGGCTCCGCCGCCTGGCGTGACCCCTGGTTCGCCGCCTGCCACCAGGGCGCAGCGCCCCGCTTCGCCGCGGCCGCGGACGTGGTGGCGGAGCTGGACCGGGCCGGTGGCGGCAGGGCTGTCGTCTTCGGCTGGCCCTTCGCCGACCCGGGCCTGCTGGCCGAGGTCAACGACCATGTGGCGGAGGAGGCGGGCAGGGCCCCGGATCGGCTGACGGGCTTCGCCGTGGTCAACCCCGGTGACGCCGGGGCGACGGCGGAGCTGGAGCGCTGCCGCTCCCTGGGGCTGGCCGGCCTCGGTGAGATCAACTGCGACGGGCAGAGGTTTGAACTGGAGTGGTCGGGCGCTCTGCGTGCCACCATCCTCTCCTGCGCGGAGATGGGGTGGCCGGTGCTGCTCCATGCCAGTGAGCCGGTGGGCCACCAGTACCCGGGGAAGGGGCTGGCCACCCCGGACCGGCTGTGGCGGTTGCTGGAGCCGATGCTGGCGGAGTCGGGAGAACTTCGCCTCTGCCTGGCCCACCTGGGAGGGGGACTGCCCCTCTACGCGCACATGCCCGAGGTCGCCCGGGTCTGCCGCCAGGTCTGGTTCGACACCGCGGCCCTCCCATACCTTTACGGTCACAGGGTGCTGGAGGAGGTGGCGGCCCTTGTCGGGCGGGACCGGCTGGTCCTGGGCACCGACTTTCCTCTCCTTCGCTCCGAGCGGTACCGTCCGTATCTGGATCCGATCAGCGAGGGGGCCGGCGACCTGTGGTTGGAGAAGGCGACCGCGGCGTGGGCTTGGGGATGAGCAGCAAGCTTCCCGGTGCCGGCCCACGCCTGGCCTTCGCGGTGGTCTCCATGGAGGGGCCGGACCAGTACAGCCAGGCCGGTGGGCTGGGGGTCCGGGTGGCCCACCTCAGCTCCGCCCTGGCTGCGGCCGGCTACCCCACCGACCTCTTCTTTGTCGGTGACCCGCGGCTTCCCGCATCCGAGGAGCGGGCCGGGGTGAGGATGCAGCGGCTGGCGCAGGAGCTGTCGCGTCGCTACCCGAGGGGGGTCTACGACGGCGAGGAGGTCAAGGCCGCCCATCTGGAGGCGACCTTTCCCCGGGCACTGGTCCAGGGCTGGGCCCTGCCCCACCTGGCCGCGGGGCGCACCCCGGTGGTGCTCTTCGAGGAGTGGCACACCGCCGGCTGGGTCCGGCGGGTCTCCGACCTCCTCTGGCAGGAGGGGGAGCGCGACCGCTGCCTGCTGGTCTGGAACGCCAACAACCAGTTCGGGTTCGAGGCCATCGACTGGACCGCGCTCGCCTACACCTCCTCTGTGACCACGGTCAGCCGGTACATGCGGGTCCTGCTCCAGCAGCGCGGCGTCGACCCCCTGGTGATCCCCAACGGCATCCCCGTCCGAGCCCTGCAGCGGCCTCCGGCGGAGGCGGTGCGGCGGGTGCGGGCGGCGGCCGGCGACCGCCGGGTCCTGCTCAAGATCGGGCGCTTCCACCCCGACAAGCGGTGGTTGCAGGCGATCGCCGCCCTCGCTGACCTGCGTGCCGCGGGGATGCCGGTGCGGATGCTGGCCCGCGGCGGCGGCGAGCCCTATGGGCGGGAGCTGATGCGGGAGGCGGAGGCGATCGGTCTGCGCGTCACCACCTGGACGGCTCCCATCGCCAGGGCCGCCGACCTGGCCCGGGCGCTGGCCGAGACCAAAGAGGCGGACATCCTGGAGCTCGCCACCTTCCTTCCCGAGAGCCTCCTGCCCACCCTGTACGCCTCGGCGCAGGCGGTGCTGGCCAACTCGGGATTCGAGCCCTTCGGCCTGGTGGGACTGGAGACGATGGCCGCCGGGGGGATCGCGGTGGTGGGCGCCACCGGCGAGGACTACGCCCGCCACATGCACAACTGCCTGGTGGCCCAGACCGACGACCCGGCCGAGCTTTCGGGGCTCGTGTACAGCCTGCTTGAGGACCCCGCCCTGGACCCCGCGATCCGCCGCAGCGGTCGGGCCGCCGCCGCCACCTACACGTGGCCGGAGGTGGTGGCGGGCGACCTCGTGCCCCGATTGCCTCTGCTGGCGGGGCGGCAGATGGTGCGCTGGCCGGTGGACGGAGCGCTTTGAGCGATCGTCGTCCGGCAGCCGGCCCCGGCTGCCATCATGATGCGGGTCCGATCCCCCAGGGCGTCACCGCGCCGCCCCGGGGGATCGGGCGAGCCGCTGAGCTGACGCTGCGGGAGGAGAGGGATGGAGCTGGTGCTGGGGGGCTCTGACTGGGAGCTGCAGGGGAACGTCTGGGTCCGACGGCGCCGCGTCGGCCCGCTGGACAACGCCGCCTATCTGGTGGCCTGCCCCGAGACCGGGCAGGCGGTGCTGATCGACGCCGCCAACGACGCTGGAGAGTTGATCGCGGCGGCTGATGGGCTGGAGCTGGTGGCGGTCCTGGAGACCCACGGCCACTGGGACCACTGGCAGGCGCTGGCCGAGGTGAGCGCCACCTTCCCCTCGGCCTACGTCGCCGCCCACCCCGACGACCTGGAGATGTTCCCTCCGCCGCCTCCCGGCCACCATCTCAGCGACGGGGAGGGGATCGAGTTCGGGCACCGGCGCCTGCGGGTGCTGCACACCCCGGGTCACACCCCGGGCAGCGTCTGCTTCCTGGCCGAAGGGGTGGTGTTCACCGGCGACACCCTCTTCCCCGGAGGGCCGGGCTCCACCCGACCGCCCCAGGGGGACTTCGCCACCATCCTCGACAGCATCGAGTCCCGGCTGTTCCCCCTTCCGCCCGAGACCGTGGTCTTCCCCGGGCATGGCGATTCCACCACCATCGGGCAGGAGCGGCCGTTCCTCGGGGCCTGGCGGGCCCGCGGCTGGTAGGGCGGACTCAGAAGAGCAGTCCGGGTTCCAGGTGAAGGAAGCTGCGGCGGTGGTGCGGCGTCGGCCCGAGGGAGAGAAGCGCCTCGCGGTGCTCCTGGCTCCCGTACCCCTTGTTGCGCTCCCAGCCGTAGGCGGGGTATTCGGGGTGGAGCGCCTTCATCAGCCGGTCCCGGTAGACCTTGGCCACGATCGAGGCGGCCGAGATCGCCGGCACCAGCGCGTCACCGCCCACCAGACAGCGGTGGGGCTTGGCGGAGCTGAGGCGGAGGTTGCCGTCGAGGAGGAAGAGCGGAGCCGACACCAGCTCCATCAGCTGCTCGAAGGCCCACCGGTTGGCCCACCCCACCCCGTGTCGGTCGATGAGCCCAGGGGGCACCGCAACCACCTCCAGGACAACGGCCGCCTCCCGGATGGCCGGCTCGACCCGCTCCCGCTGGGCCGGCGACAGCAGCTTGCTGTCCCGGAGCAGGGGATTCCGGAAACCGTCCCGCAGGACGACCGCCGCGGCCACCAAGGGACCCGCGAGAGCGCCTCGGCCCACCTCGTCGATCCCGCAGCAGTCGGGGTCCTGATCGCCCACCGTCTCCGCAGCCGCTCTCACGGGGGCCAATGTACCGGCTGCGCCCTCGCCGGTCGCCGGCCGGCTCAGGTCGACCCCTCGCTGAACTGAGGGCGGTCCCTATACTCGGCCGAGAGATGTCCAGCACCGCCCGGCCCAGCCACCCTCGGGGGGCGGAACGGCGGGGCGAGCTGGCGCGCCGCGAGGAGGCGGCTCGGCTGGGCGGCCCCGCCCGCCACCGGGAGCGGCTGGCGGGGCAGCGGAAGCTGCCGGTTCGGGAACGCCTCCGCCTGCTCTTCGACCCCCACACCCCGTTCGTCGAGGACGGGTTGCTCGCCAACACCGAGGCCGCCGAGGAGATGGGCGCCGACGGGGTGGTGACCGGGATCGGGGTGGTTCAGGGACGACGGGTCTGTGTCATGGCCAACGATCCCACGGTGAAGGCGGGCTCCTGGGGCCCGCGCACGGTGGAGAAGATCCTGCGCATCCAGGAGCGGGCCGAGCACCTGCAGCTGCCGCTCTGCTATCTGGTGGACTCGGCCGGGGCCCGGATCACCGACCAGCTGGAGATGTTCCCCGGGCGCCGCCACGCGGGGCGGATCTTCCACAACCAGGTGCGCCTCAGCGGCCAGGTCCCGCAGCCCTGCGTCCTCCTCGGACCCAGCGCCGCGGGGGGGGCCTACATCCCGGCCTTCTGCGATGTGGTCTTCATGGTCGAGGGCAATGCCTCGATGTACCTGGGCTCCCCGCGCATGGCCCAGGAGGTGGTGGGAGAGCGAGTCTCCCTGGAGGAGATGGGCGGCGCCCGGATGCACTGCAGCGTCTCCGGCTGCGGCGACCTGCTCTGCGCCGACGAACCGGAGGCGATTGCCGCGCTGCGCCGCTATCTCAGTTACCTGCCGCCCAGCTGGGCCCAGGACCCCCCGACCACCTCCCCGCGCCAGCCGGCCCGGGCGACCGACATCGGAGACCTGCTCCCCGCCGAGGCGGCTCGCGGCTACGACGTGCACGCGGTCCTGGAGGCGCTCTTCGACGCCGACTCGTTCTTCGAACTCAAGCCGCTGTACGCCAAGGAGGTGGTTTGCGGGTTCGCCCGCCTCGGCGGGCGGGCCGTGGGGGTGGTGGCATCCCAGCCGGTCCACCAGGGCGGCGTGCTGTTCGTGGACTCTGCGGACAAGGCGGCGCGCTTCATCAGCCTCTGCGACGCCTTCAACCTGCCCCTGATATTCCTCGCCGACGTTCCCGGCTTCATGATCGGATCGGCGGTGGAGCGAGAGGGGATCATCCGTCATGGGGCCAAGATGATCGCCGCGCTGAGCTCGGCCACGGTGGCCCGCTACTGCGTCGTGCTGCGCAAGGCGTACGGAGCGGGGCTTTACGCCATGAGCGGTCCGGGGTTCGAGCCCGAGGCCACCCTCGCCCTGCCCACGGCGGAGATCGCCGTGATGGGGCCCGAAGCCGCGGTCAACGCCGTGTACGCCAACCGGATCGCCGAGCTGCCCGAGGAGGAGCGCAGCGCCTACGTGGACGGGTTGCGCGCCGAGTACGCGGCCGACATCGACATCTTCAAGCTCGCGTCCGACCTGGTCGTGGACGCCGTCGTTGACCCTGCCGGCCTGCGCGAGGAGCTGATCCTTCGCCTGGCCACCGCCGCCGGGCGCCGCCGGCCGATGCCTGCCCGCCACCATGGGGTATTCCCGGTCTGATCTCGAAAAGGAGCATCAATTGACCCAGCCGACCACCTCCCCGCTGTTGCTGATCCCCGGCCCGACCCCGGTTCCCCAGCCGGTCCTGGAGGCGCTGGCCCGGCCCACCGAGGCCCACAGCAGCCCGACGACCGCCGCCGCCCTCAGGACCGCCCAGAGCGGGATTCTGGAGGCGGTGGGGGCCGAGGCGGGGGACGGTCCGCTCGCGCTGGTGCTCGCCGGGAGCGGCACCCTCGGCCTGGAGGCGGCGCTGGTGAACCTGATCCGGCCCGGGGACACCCTCCTCGTGGTCAATCACGGGTTCTTCGGGGACCGCTATGCCGAGCTGGGACGAACCCTCGGGGCCGAGGTGGTCGAGACCTCCTGTCCGTGGGGTGAGCAGGTCGCGCCGGACCAGGTGGAGCGGGCGCTGACCGAGTCCGGGGCCAGGGTGATGACGGTCACCCACGTGGACACCGCCACCGGGGTTGTGGCGCCCATCGCCGCCTACGCCGAGATCGCCCGCCGGCACGAGGCGCTCATGGTGCTCGACTCCGTCGCCGGGGTCGGGGGGATGCCCGTCGAGATGGCGCGTCTTGGGATCGACGTGGTCGTGACCGCCTCCCAGAAGGCGCTGGGTGCGCCTCCGGGACTCGCCATCCTGGCGCTCTCGGAGCGGGCTCTGGAGCATCGTCGCCGGCTCGGCAGGTCCGGCAGCTACTTCCTCGACTGGCTGCGCTGGGAGGGTCCGATGCGAGATCCGGTGGCCAGGTATTTCGCCACCCTGCCCACGAACCTCGTGATCGCGGCCGGGGCCGCCCTGCAGCTGGCCGTCGCCGAGGGCTGGCAGGCCCGCTTCCGGCGTCACCGCCGGATGGGGATCGCCATGCGGCGCGGGCTGCGGGCGATCGGCCTGCCGCCGATTGCCGCCGAGGAGATCTGCAGTGACACGGTCTCCGCCTTCGGACTCCCCTCCGGAGTGGCTCCGGCCCAGCTTCGGCTGGAGGTGGCCAAGCACGGGGTGTCCATCGCCGGCGGCATCGGCGCCTGGAGCGAATCCGCGGGCCGGGTCGGCCACATGGGGGCGGCGGGGCTCCCCGAGCTGATGGAGGGCATGGCCGCCCTGGAGTCGGCGCTGGC
>DAHUYV010000026.1 GCA_027306885.1 Candidatus Dormiibacterota bacterium | reverse complement strand
GAGTGCCGCCTCCAGCTGCCCGGTGATCCGCGGATCGCTCGCCACCCGGATCGACACCAGGGCGGCGGTCCCCTGGCTCATCCGCTCCGGGTCGAGGAGGGCGGCGTAGCCCCGGATGACCCCGGAGTCCTCCAACTTGTGGACGCGATCATGCACCGCCGGCGCCGACAGCCCCACCGCCTCCCCGAGAGCGGCCAGGGTTATCCGGCCGCGATCGGCGAGGAGCTGAGTCAGCCTTCGATCGATATCATCCATCAGACAGATCTTGGCACAAATATCCAAGGCCGGGCGGTACAATCGCCATGCTTACTTCGGCATCCGGGGAGGGGCAGGTGACGCGGGCGGGCGTGGGCAGGGGCCGCCGGACGCTTCTCGGATGGGCGGCATTGGTGGTGGTCTACTTCATGTGGGGATCCACATTCACCGCCATCCAGGTTTCGGTGCGAGCGCTGCCGCCGTTGCTCATGGCGGGCAGCCGGTTCCTGGTTGCCGGCCTCATCCTCTACGCGGTGGCCGGTCGCACCGGGAGGCTGAGCTGGCTCCGGCCGTCCTGGACTGAGCTCCGCGCCTCCGGGGTGGTTGGCCTCCTCCTCCTTATGGGCGCCAACGGGTTGGTGTGCTGGGCGGAGCTGCGGGTCCCCTCCGGCATGGCCGCCATGCTGATCGCCACCGTCCCTCTCTGGATGGCGGTGATCGGGGTCAGCTCGCGGCGAATGCCCTCGCCCGGACCGGTGGGATGGGCCGGGGTGGCGCTGGGGCTGGTCGGGGTCGCGGTGTTGGCGGGTCCGGGCTCGAGCGGCAAGCTGGAGCCGATCTACGTGGCGGCGCTGCTGGGATCGGCCCTGCTGTGGGCGGTGGGCTCGCTGTACTCGCAGGTGGCGCGGTTGCCCAGCAACTTCCTCGCCGCGGCGGCGCTGGAGATGGTGGTCGGCGGCATCGGGCTCCTGCTCCTCGGGGCGGCCACCGGCGAGGTGGGCCAGGTGCGCTGGGCCGCGGTTGGAGGCGGCACCGTGCTGGCCTTCTCCTGGCTGATCGTGGGCGGGTCGCTGCTGGGCTACACGTGCTACGTGTACGCGCTGCGGGTCCTGCCCACCAACACGGTCGCCACCTACGCCTACGTAAATCCGGTGGTCGCCCTGGCGCTGGGGTGGGTGATCCTCGGCCAGGGGATGGCCCTCGGGTCGCTGCTGGCGGCGGCGCTGATCACCCTGGGGGTGGTGCTGATGGTCAGCGGCCCGGTGGTGGCCCGGCGGCGGACCCGGCTCCGGGCAGCCCCCGAGGGCGGCTGAGGCCGAACTCCTCGGGGCGCGCCGCGGGCCTCAGAAGAGGACCGAGCGCATCGTCCCGATGCGCTCGAAACCGACTTTCTCGTACACGCGGATGGCGGCCTGGTTGAAGTCGTTGACGAACAGGGTCACGGCCGCCGTCTCCTGGAGCAGCCGGCGGCAGACCTCGGCCATGGCCGAGGTGCCGCGCCCCTGGCCCCGGAATTCGGGATCAGTCCAGACCCCCTGGAGCTGGACGGCCTCGGCGGTGACCGCCGAGCACTCGGCCTTGAAGACGATTCTCCCCTCCTCCTCCCAGAGGTGCACCCAGCCCCGCCGGATCATGGTGATCACCCGCTCCCGCCAGCCCACCGGGTCCAGCACCAGCGGGTCGAAGCCCATCTCCTCCAAGTGCATGGCGGCGCCGGCGCGGGCCATTCTCTCCAGGTCCTGGACGCGGGCCACCCGGAGGGGCGGCGCAACCCCCGGGGGGATCCGCAGGCGCTCCGCCGTCACCGCGTAGTGCGGCTGCACCGCCCGCAGCAGGCGGATCGGACGGAGGTCGTCGGCCAGGAGGGCCTCCAGCCGTTCCACCTGGTCGTGGGGCCCGACCATCAGCTGCACCCGGCGCAGGTTGGGCCGCAAGGCGGTGGCGAGGGCAGCGAGGTCGGGCTCGGCGGGGGCCCAGGGCACCAGCAGGGGGCCCACCAGCGCCACCCCGTGGAGCCGGCGGTCGAGCGGGCGCTGGACCCCCAAGAGGGCGCCCTGGCGCAGGGCGCCGCGGCTCACCTCGCTGCGCAGGAAGACGTTGTCCAGCGGGTGGCGACCGAGGCAGGCCTCCACCTCGTCACGGTCCGCCGCCCACAGCTGGCGCACCCGTGGCTGGCGCAGCTGGCCCCGCCTCAGCACGTGTTGCATTATCGGCGTCGCCGGCATCGAATGCGTCAGACTGCATAAATATGCAATACTGCCGCGATGACATCAGCCCGGGAGGCGCGCCCGCGGATCGGGGTGGCCGGGGCCACCGGATACGCCGGGGCCGAGCTGGTCGGGCTGCTCGTCGACCACCCCGCGGTGGAGCTGGCCCAGGTCAGCTCGCGCACCCACGCGGGGCAGGCCCACCGGGAGGCCTGCCGGGGCTCCAACTGCGAGCTCACCCTGAGAGCGGAGTTGGACGCGACGGAGCTGGATGTGGTGGTCTCGGCGCTGCCGGCGCTGGAGGCGGCGGCGCTCGCTCCCGCCTGGCTCGGTGCGGGGGCGCTGCTGATCGACGTGTCCGGAGACTTTCGCCTCCGCGACCCGCTTCTTTACCGCCGTTGGTACGGTGCCGACCATCCCTTCCCGGAGCTGCTCGAAGACGCCGTCCTGGCCGTTCCCGAGCTGTGCCCCAAGGGGAGCGGCGCTCGGGTTCTGGCGCTGCCCGGCTGTTTCTCCACCACCACCATCCTGGCCTGCGGCCCCGCCGCCCGCTCCCACCTGGTCGACGCCGATGTCGTGGTCGACGGCAAGACCGGGATCAGCGGCGCCGGCAGAGGCGCGGGGGAGGCGTACCTGTTCTCCGAGCTTGACGAGTCGGTCCTGGCCTATGCGGTCGGTGGGCACCGCCACCAGCCGGAGATGGCCCAGGCGCTCTCCGAGCTGGCCGGGGAGGAGGTGGCGGTGACGTTCGTGCCCCACCTGGTGCCGATGACGAGAGGGATCTCTGTGACCTGCTACCTCCGGCCGCGACAAGGGGTCAGCCGGGAGCGGCTGGTCGAGGTGTACCAGTCGGCGTACCGGGACAGCCCGTTCGTCCACCTGGTCGACCAGCCGGCCCCCACCAAGCTCGCCAGCCGCACCAACCACTGCTTCATCCATCTGGCCCTCCAGGGACCTCGCCTGGTCGTGTCGGCGGTCCTGGACAACCTGGGCCGGGGCGCCGCCGGGCAGGCGGTGCAGGTGCTGAACTGGCGGCTCGGGCTGGCCCCCGCTGCGGGCATCGGCAGGGCCCCGCAGTGGCCGTGAGCCGACCGACCAAATCGGCGGTCGGGGTCACCATGGCCGAGGGTTACCGGGCTGGAGTTGCCCCGGCCGACGTCCGGGGCGAGGGCTCCGAGCGGGCCGACGTAGCCATCCTGGCCAGTGATCGTCCTGCCGCCGCGGCGGGGGTCTTCACCCGCAACCGGGTCAAGGCGGCCCCGGTGGTGGTCAGCCAACTCCATCTGCGCCGCGGGTCCTGCCGCGCCGTGGTCGTCAACAGCGGGAACGCCAACGCCTGCACCGGGTCCCGAGGGCTGAGCGACGCCCTGCGGATGGCCCAGGCCACCGCCGACGCCGTCGACTGCTCACCCCACGAGGTCCTGGTCGCTTCCACCGGGGTGATCGGAAGGGTGATGCCGATGGAGCGGGTGCTCCCGGCCATCCGGGTCGCGGCTCTGGGGCTCGGTCCGGATCGCGGGGAGGCCGCTGCCGAGGCGATCATGACCACCGACACCCGCTCCAAGCAGGCCGGGGCCGAGTTCGAGGTGGCCGGGGTCCGCCACCGCCTGGGGGGGATGGCCAAGGGGTCGGGAATGATCCACCCCGACATGGCGACCCTGCTGGCGTTCGTCACCACCGACGCCGCGGTCGAGCCGGGGCCGCTGCAGAGGCTCCTCGGGGAGGTGGCCGCCCGGACCTTCAACCGCATCAGCGTGGACGGGGACACCAGCACCAACGACTGCTGCCTTTTGCTCGCCAACGGCGCCGCCGGTGGGCCCACGCTGGCCCCGGGATCCGAGGGCTGGAACCGGCTCGAGGAGGCACTCCAGGAGGTCCTGGGCCAGCTGGCGGAGCAGGTGGTCGCCGACGGCGAGGGGGCCACCCGGGTGTTCTTCGTGCGGGTGAGCGGAGCCGGCGACCCGGAGCAGGCGCTGGCCGCGGCGCGCTGCGTCAGCAGCTCGCCGTTGGTCAAGACCGCGATCCACGGAGGCGACCCCAACTGGGGCCGGGTCCTGATGGCGGTGGGGCGCTCGGGGGCGGAGCTGGCGCTGGACCGCTGCCGCCTCGCCATGCAGGGGGAGGAGCTGTTCGCCAACGGGCAGGTGGTGGAGGGGGCGGTCGCCCGGGTCGCCCCCCGGCTGCTGAGTCCCAAGGTGACGATCGAGATCAACCTGGGCATCGGGGAGGCCGAGGCGGAGGCTCTCGGCTGCGACCTGAGCGCCGACTACGTGAGGATCAATGCCGACTACTCAACCTGAGCCCACCACCGCGATCCCCGACACCCTGCGCGCCCAGGTCCTGGTCGAGGCGCTGCCCTACATCCAACGCTTCCACGGCCAGCTGCTGGTGGTCAAGCTGGGCGGGGCGGCGATGGAGGACCCCTCGGCCCGCAACGCGGTCCTCCAGGACCTGGTGCTGTTGCGGTTCGTGGGGATGCGCCCGATCCTGGTCCACGGGGGTGGGCGGGAGATCACCGCGCTCGCCGAGCGCCTCGGCCTGGACACCCAGTTCGTGGCCGGGCTGAGGGTGACTGACGAACCCACCATGGAGGTGGCCAAGATGGTCCTCACCGGCAAGATCACCCCGGATCTGGTGGCCGCCATCCACCGGCTGGGCGGGCGCGCCATGGGGCTCTCCGGGGAGGATGGCCCCACCATCCTGGTCCGCCGTCAGCGCGGACCGGAAGGGGAGGACCTGGGGCTGGTGGGCGAGGTGGAGGAGGTGAACCCGGATCCTCTGCTGGCGATCACCGAGCGGGGCATGATCCCGGTCGTTGCCTCCATCGGCCTGGGATACGACGGCCTCAGCTACAACGTCAACGCCGACTGGGTCGCCGCCGCCCTGGCCACCGAGCTGGGTGCCGCCAAGCTGATGCTGCTCACCGACGTGGAGGGGGTGCGCGGGGGGGACGGCGCCCTGATCAGCCGGCTCGGCGTGGCCGAGGCGGAGGCCCTGCTCGGGGACGGCACCGCCAGCTCCGGGATGATCCCCAAGCTTCAGGCCGCCTGCCGCGCCGCCCGAAAGGGGGTGGCGGTCCACGTGATCGACGGCCGCGAACCCCACTCCATCCTGCTGGAGCTGCTCACCGAGTCCGGGGTCGGCACGATGATCGACCCCGAGGCCTGAGGTGGAGTCGCTGGCCGAGCGCGAGCGGCGGGCGCTGTGTGCCACCTATCGTCGCAACCCCGTCAACCTGGTCTCCGGCGGGGGCTGCTGGGTCGAGACCGACGACGGCCGCCGGCTTCTGGACCTGGTGGGGGGGATCGCGGTCAACGTGCTGGGCCACTGCCATCCCGAGGTGGTGGCGGCGGCGCAGGGACAGCTCTCCCGCCTGATGCACACCAGCAACCTCTACTACAACCTCCCCCAGGTGGAGCTGGCCGAGCGCCTGGCCGCCAGCGCCTTCTCGGGGCGAGCCTTCCTGTGCAACAGCGGCGCCGAGGCCAACGAGGCGGCGATCAAGATCGCCCGCAAGTGGGGGCAGCGGCACCGGGAAGGGGCGCACACGATCATCACCCTGGAGGGGGCCTTCCACGGGCGCACGCTGGCCACCCTGGCGGCCACCGGGAACGCTCACTACAGCGCCCCATTCGAGCCGATGCCACCGGGCTTCCGCCAACTGCCCCGTGGGGAGCTGGCGGCGGTGGAGGCGGCGCTGACCGACCGCACGAGCCCGGCGGTCGCGGTCCTGGTTGAGCCGATCCAGGGCGAGAGCGGGGTCTTCCCGCTCGGGGAGGGGTACCTCCGGGGCCTGCGCGACCTCTGCGACCGCCACGACGCCCTCCTGATCCTCGACGAGGTCCAGACCGGGATGGCACGCACCGGCAACTGGTGGGCCTATCAGGAGGTGGGAGCCGTCCCCGACCTCATGACCTCGGCCAAGGGGCTGGGAGGAGGGCTGCCGCTCGGCGCCGTCCTCGTCTCGGAGCGGGCCGACGTTCTGGAGGCCGGCGACCACGGCAGCACCTTCGGGGGGAATCCGGTGGCCTGCGCCGCCGGGGCGGCGGTCTTCGACGTGATCCGCCGGGACCGATTGTGGGAGCGGGCGGCGACTGCGGGGGACCAGTTCCGCGAGGGGCTGGAAGGGCTGGCCCGGAGCGGGCTTCCGATCTCGCAGGTGCGCGGCCGGGGCCTCCTGCTGGGAGTCGGCCTCAGCCGCCCCATCGCCGCCGAGGTGTCGGCGGCGGCGCTCGCGCAGGGCGTCCTGGTGAACGCCATCGGGAAGGAGACGCTGCGGCTCGCACCCCCGCTGGTGATCTCCGACGACGAGGTCGAGGTCGCGCTGGAGGCCCTCGGCTCGGCGATCGGGGCGGCGGTGGCCGCCGCACCCGCGTGAGGCCCGGGTCGTGACCACCTTGCAGGCCAAGCGGGAGCGCCAGGCGGCGATCCTGGAGCTGCTCCGGAGCCACCCGGTCCACACCCAGGAGGAGCTGGCCCGGGAGCTCCACCGCCGACGGATCGAGGCCGACCAGGCCACCATCAGCCGGGATCTGCGCCAGCTGGGAGTGTCTCGGGCGGTGGCCGGCAGCGAGCGCTGGTACCGACCTCCCGAGGACCCCGACCCCAGCTCCCGGCTCATCCAGATCCTCGCCACCCAGCTGCTGGCTACCGACCTGGTGGGCTCGATGCTGGTGCTGCACACCCCGATCGGGGCGGCGGCGGTGGTGGGGGCGGCGGTCGACGCCCTGCGAATGCCCCAGGTGGCGGGGACGGTGGCTGGCGACGACACCATCTTCGTCCAGGCGCGCTCGGCTCGCGAGGCGCGGGTCGTGCGCGAGAGACTGGAACGGATCTGCCAAGAACAGGGTGCGCCCATCCCGCTTGCCGGGCCGGACCGCCAGCCCGGAGGATGAGCCGATGACCGAAGCCCGCCCCCGCTGCGTACTGGCCTTCTCCGGCGGCCTGGACACCACTGTGGCGGTCCACTGGCTGACCCATGAGCGGGGCTTCGAGGTGGTGACCCTCTCTGCCGACCTCGGCGAGACCACCGACACCGAGGCGCTGCAGCGCCGAGCGCTGGCGGCCGGGGCTGTGGCGGCGCACGTGGTCGACGCCAAGGAGCTGCTGGTCAGCAACTTCATCTGGCCCACCCTTCAGGCCGGAGCGATGTACCAGGGGGTGTACCCGCTGGCCACCGCTCTCGGCCGGCCGCTGATCGCCCGGTTGCTGGTTGAGGTGGCCCGCGAGGTGGGGGCCAGCGCGGTCGCTCACGGCTGCACCGCCAAGGGCAACGACCAGGTGCGCTTCGACGTGGCGGTGGGGGCGCTGGCCCCCGCCCTCCAGGTGGTGGCGCCGCTCCGGGAGTGGAGCATGGGCCGCAGCGAGGAGATCGCCTACGCCCAAAGCCACGGGCTGGAGGTCAGGGCCACCGCCGAGAGCCCCTTCAGCATCGACGCCAACCTGTGGGGCCGGAGCATCGAGACCGGGATCCTGGAGGATCCCTGGGTGGAGCCCCCGGAGGCGGTGTTCGAGTGGACCTCGGCTCCGGACGAGGCGCCCGCCGCGGGGCGGGAGCTGGAGATCCATTTCGAGGGAGGCCTGCCGACCCGGCTCGACGGCGAGGAGCTGGGCGGGGTCGAGCTGGTGGAGCGGCTCAACCGGCTGGCAGGGGAGCACGGGGTGGGCCGTATCGACCACGTCGAGGACCGTCTGGTGGGGATCAAGTCGCGGGAGATATACGAGGCGCCGGCGGCGGTGGTGCTGGACCTGGCCCACCGCCAGCTGGAGGCGCTCACGCTGGCCCGCGACGTCCTTCGCTTCAAGCGCCAGGTGGCCGACGAGTGGGCCCAGCTCACCTACGACGGCCTCTGGTTCTCCCAGCTGCGCCAGGGCCTCGGCGCCTTCGTGGCCTCAACCCAGCTGATGGTCACCGGCGAGGTGCGTCTGCGCCTCCGCCAGGGGGCGGTCACGGTGCTGGGCCGCAGCAGCCCCAGCTCCCTGTACCGCCGCGAGCTGGCCACCTACGAGCGCCAGGACGATCGCTTCCAGCACCAGGCGGCCACCGGCTTCCTCTCCATCTTCGGTCTGCCGCTGCGGACCCAGGCGGCAGTCCAGGGGCGGCTCTGGGAGGACTCCCACCCGCTCCTTCAGTCGGCGCCGCGGGGGATCGCCGAGGCCGGCTCGCAGGAGGAGCCGCTTGCCCCCGGCCGCTGAGGGCGGGCGGGGGTTCGCCAAGGCCTGGGCCGGACGGCTGGGGTCTGAGACCAGCCCGGTCCTGGAGGAGTTCTCCAGCTCGCTCGCCGACGACCTGCCGCTCGCCGAATTCGACCTGAAGGGGTCCAGGGCGCACGCTCTGGCCCTGGGGAGGGCCGGGCTGCTGGACCAGGTCACGCTCGGCAAGCTGCTCGCCGGTCTGGAGAGCGTCGCCGCCGAGATTCGCGCCGGCACCTTCCAGACCCGCCCCGGCGACGAGGACATCCACATGGCGGTCGAGCGCCGGCTCACCGAGCTGGTGGGCGAGCCCGGCCAGCGCCTCCACACCGGGCGGAGCCGCAACGACCAGGTGGCCCTGGACCTGCGCCTCTGGACCCGGTCGGCGGCGGTGGGGCTGGCCGAGGCCACCCTGGAGCTTCAGGCGTCGCTGCTCAAAAGGGCCCGGCACGAGCGCGCCACGCTCCTCCCCGGCTACACCCATATGCAGCGGGCCCAGCCGGTCACCCTCGCCCACCACCTGCTCGCCTACTTCGCGATGCTGGAGCGAGATGGTGAGCGCCTCCGCCAGCTCCACAAGCGGGCCTCCGCCTCCCCTCTGGGCTCGGGAGCGCTGGCGGGCAGCACCCTGCCTCTGGATCGGGAGGCGACGGCGCTGGAGCTGGGGCTTGAGCGGCTGACCGAGAACAGCCTGGACGCGGTCTCGGACCGCGACTTCGCCGTGGAGCTCCTCTTCGCCGCCTCGCTGCTGGCGGTGCACCTCTCCCGGCTCGCCGAGGACCTGGTCCTCTGGAGCACCGTGGAGTTCGGCTTCCTCCACCTTCCCGACCGGTGGGCGACCGGCTCCAGCCTCATGCCCCAGAAGAAGAACCCCGACCTCCTCGAGCTGGTGCGGGGCAGGGCGGGCCGGCCGCTGGCGGCCCTCCTGGGGCTGCTGGTGGTGCTGAAGGGGCTGCCGCTCAGCTACAACCGCGACCTCCAGGAGGACAAGCACCACCTGCTGCCGGCGGTGCGGTCGGTCGAGGACAGCCTCCGCGCCCTGGCCGCGCTGCTGGCCGCGGCCGAGTTCGACCGCGCCCGCATGCAGGAGGCGGCCGCCGACCCCCAGCTCCTGGCGACCGATCTCGCCGAGCGGCTGGTCCTGGAGGGCGTCCCCTTCCGCCGGGCCCACGAGGCGGTGGGTCGGCTGGTGCGGCGCGCCGAGGAGGAGGGGCTGGCCCTTCCCGCCGCGCTCGCCTCCAGCTGGCGCGAGCTGGGCTTCCGTCAGGACCCCGCAGCGCTTCTGGATCCCCGGGCCTCCCTGGCCGCCCGGGAGCAGCCGGGGGCGCCGGGCCCG
>DAHUYV010000012.1 GCA_027306885.1 Candidatus Dormiibacterota bacterium | reverse complement strand
CGGATATTGAGCACGGTGGCGTCGTGCAGGAGACGGTCGAGACTGGCGCCGGCGACCACCCGGTCGGCGGATACCTGGCCCCAGTCCGAGAAGCCGCGGTTGGAGGTCAAAATCTCCGAGCCCCGGTAGTAGCGACGGCTCACCACCTGAAAGCGCCAGCTTATTGAGGCGGGCCATTTCGAATATTCGAAGGGCACCGCCATGAGGTGCAATGACCGGGCTCTCGATCTGGTGATGGCACGCCAGCTCTTCACCATTCGCGGTCCAACTGACCCACTACCCGGCGGCCACCACGTAGTCGAGAGGGTTGGCATGGGCTCGTACTCCCCCTCGACGGCACGGTAGCGCCGGGCTACGGCGCCATGGCCTGCGAACGGTGCCGGCTCGGGCTCCGTGGGGAGGGTCGCCCAGCGCACGGGGCCCTTGTCGCGACCGATCCGCACCACTGACCGGTAGGCAACCTCACCCATGGCCTTCCCCCTCTTCCAGCTTTCGCCGCGACAGCCACTGCAGGGCGGCGGTGAACCGGCCGTACCCCCAAGCCGTGATCAGCGCCTCAGCCCGGGCCTCGGGAACGCGGCCGCCGAGGGCCGCAACCGCGGACTGTGCTCCCCGGTATGTGGCGGGGAGGCTGGAGAGCCCCACGGCAAGCTCGCCCGACTCGGCCGGACCCGGGGTCGGCCGCTCCTGCTCCACCGGGGGGAGGCGGAGGGTGCGCAGAGCCTCGAGAAGCGCTCCCTCCGAGATCCGGTCGGCAACATCCTCTCCCACCTGAAGCGGAACCGCCTCCCCGGTGGGGCTCGCCACCACCCCTGGGCCCAGACTGGGACCACGCGCTGATGGCGCGGGTCGAGGGCGCCACCGCACCTATTCTTCGGGCTGCCGGGTCAGCCCACTCAACGGTCCGGACCTGGAGGCCCGGGCGATCCACGACGGGTGCGCCCCCGCCGGTGCCAGCCCAGAGCCACCGAGAGACATCGTCTGCGGGTGGTGGGCCAGTTCATCTCAGTTTCGGCTCGATCCCGCTCTTCCCCCGATGGGCCCTGCGGCGCTTTGAGCGACCTTCGTGAGAGGGTCGGACCCGGCTGCCCGGACCCCCCTTGCATTCCACAAGATGGTGTGGTTTAATCTGCGACGGGCACAAGATGTGGCCCCACACGCATCGCCCACGCAGGCAGTGGGCGCTGGCACCGCTTCGTTCCCCTCCTTCGCCAAACTGACCCCCTCCAGCCGGCGCTCGCTGCCTGCACCACCGGTCCCGGTACGCTCCTTTGGTTAAACTGGCGCCGCCCCAACCAGCCCCGGCGGCACCAACCAATCGGAGCTCCAACCTTGCCGAGACGCACCAAGCGCCGCGCCCCCGGCCCGGGCCGCAGGCCCTCGGGGGGCCCAGCCTCCACTCAGCGACGCACGCCGCCGGCGCCGGCGCCGCCCAGCCCGCCTCCGGAAGAGGTGTCGGAGGTGCTGCCCGGAGAGGAGATCCCGACGGTCGAGGCCCACGAGGCGCCTCCCGCGGCACCGGAGAGCCCGCCTCCCGCCCGCTCCAGGTCGTTCCTCCCGCAACGTCAGGCCCCGGACACCGCTGAGCCCCGGGCCGAAGAGGCGCCGGTCGGTGGCGGGGCCGCCGCTGGGACGCTGCTTCCCCGGCGCAACCGGGTGGCGGGCCGGGCTGAGCGTCGGCGCCAGCAGGAGGCCGCCCTGGAACCGATGGACGAGAGCCCCGCGGTGCCCATCGACCGCACGCCCTACCTGCTCCTGGACCTGAGGCGAGTGGTCCTGGTTTCGGCGTTCCTTCTGGTGCTGGTGATCTTCGGGTGGGTCTTCCTGCACTGAGGGGTGCTCCAAGGCCCGCCCGTATACTCGCGACATGCGGGTGATCCTCTACACCGGCAAGGGCGGCGTGGGCAAGACCACGATCGCGGCGGCCACCGCCGTGCTCTGCGCCGAGCGAGGTCTACGGACCCTGGTCATGTCCACCGACGCCGCCCACAGTCTGGGCGACTCCCTGGACCGCGAGCTCGGACCCGAGCCGGTTCAGGTGGAGGAGAACCTATTCGCCCAGGAGATCAACGCCCTGCACGAGATGGAGGGCAATTGGGAGCGGATCCACCAGTACCTGGCCGCCCTTTTCAACTCCCAGGGGGTTAACGACATCATCGCCGAGGAGCTGGCGACGCCTCCGGGCATGGAGGAGGTGGCCAGCCTCATGTGGATCCGACGACACGTCGCCGCCAAGAGCTTCGACGTCTTGATCGTCGACTGCGCGCCCACCGGCGAGACCCTCCAGCTGCTGGCCTTCCCCGACGTGGCCCGGTGGTACCTGAACCGGATCTTCCCGATCCAGCGCAGGGTGATGAAGATGACCCGGCCGGTGGTCCAACCCTTCATCGGCATCCCCCTGCCGGCGGATGAGATCTACGGGTCGATCCACAGCCTGCTCCTCGATCTGGACTCCATGAAGGAGATCCTCACCGACCCCAAGACCACCACCGTCCGGATCGTCCTGAACCTGGAGAAGATGGTGATCAAGGAGGCGCAGCGGGCCTTCACCTACCTGAATCTCTACGACTACCTGGTGGATGCGGTGCTGGTCAACCGGGTGCTCCCCGGCGACGCCGGGGGCCAGTACTTCTCGGACTGGCGCAAGGCCCAGGTCCGCTATGGGGCCCAGGTCCAGGAGACCTTCTCCCCGCTGCCGATCCTGGAGTCCCGCCTCTTCGATCACGAGATCGTGGGAGTCGCCCAGCTCTCCGAGCTGGCCCGCTCCCTGTACCAGGACGCGGTGCCGGAGGCGATCATGTACCACACCAAGCCCCAGTCCCTGCGCAAGGAGGGGGACGAGTACGTGCTCTCACTGCAACTGCCCTTCGTGAGCCGGGACCAGGTCGAGCTGGCCCAGAACCAGGAGGAGCTGTACGTGAGCGTCGGACCATACAAGCGTGAGATCGCATTGCCACGGGTGCTGAGGGGCAAGGTCACCCGGTCCGCCCGTCTGGAGGGCGGCGAACTGGCGATCCGCTTCGGGAAGGCGAGCTGATGTCCCGCTCGGAGCTGCGGGACGCGGGGGAGCTGGCCGTACACCTACTGGCGGGGGCGGCGCAGCTGGCCGGTCGCCAGCTGGGGGCCCTGGTCCCCGCCGAAGCCCGCCTGCACCTGATCCGGGCGCAGCGGGAGCTGCTGCTCGCCGCGGTCGCCACCCTGGAGCAGCGGGAGCAGCCCCAGAGCCACGCCAAGAGGGGCCCGAGGGTCCACAAGATCCCACTGGACTGACGGTCGGTGCTGGGGAGCGGGGTCGAGTTCTACCTCGTCCTCATCATCTTCGCCATCCCGGGGATCGCCCTGGGGTTCACCGTCCACGAGTACTGCCACGCCGCGGTGGCGACGAGCTATGGGGACCCGCTGCCGCGCCGGCAGGGGCGGCTGTCGCTCAACCCGGCCGCCCAGATCGATCCCTTCGGGCTGCTGCTCCTGATCACCGTCGGGTTCGGGTTCGCCCGCCCGGTGATGTACAACGCGATCTACGTCCGCCGCGGTCGCCAGCGCGCCTGGCTGGCCGCCTCGGGGCCGCTCAGCAACCTGGTCCTGGCGGCGGCCCTGGGGTTCGTTGCCAAGTTGGTGATCATCACCAACCCCTGGGTCCAGACCTGCTCCAATCCCAGCTTCGACCTGCCCCTCATGGGGTTCATCTACTGGTTCCTGGTGGAGGCGGTGTACGTCAACCTGGTGCTCTTCATCTTCAACCTGCTCCCCATACCTCCCCTCGATGGGTTCGGGGTGGCGGAGGGCCTCTTCCGCGGGCGCCACCCGCTCCCCTTCCAGTGGGTCGAACTGCACCGGACCGGCATCTACGTCGCCCTGCTCCTCTTGGTGCTGGTCCTGCCCCAACTGCTGGGTGGGTTCAGCCCGCTCTCGGTGCCCGCCGGGCTGGCCTTCAACTGGATCTGGACCCACGTCTCCACCGGGGCCGCGCCGCCGATCTACTTCCCCAACCTGGCCTATCTGTTCGTGCAGGGAGGCTCGGGCCTGGCCACCTACCTTCTCCACCCCTGCCTGGTGACCTGATGAGCCGGATCGTGGGTGCCCAGGCGGTGATCGCCGATCCCTCGGGCCGGGTGCTGCTCCAGTTCCGCAGCTGGCCACCGGGATGGGAGCCGCCGGGGGGCCACGTGGCTCCCGGGGAGGACCCGGCACAGACCGTGGTGCGGGAGACCGAGGAGGAGTGCGGGGTCAGGGTGGAGATCGTGCGCCGGGTTGGCCTGTACCACTTCCGGGGCATCCGGGTGGGCACCGACGCGGTGTTCCTCGCCCACCCGGTGGGGGGCCGGCTCAAGCGCAGCCGGGAGGCCCTTCGAGTGGCCTGGGCGTTGCCCGACCGTCTCCCGGCTGCCACCTTCCCCTGGTTCCGGCGGCGAATCGCCGACGCTCTCGCCTCCTCCCCCGGAGCCGAGGTGGAGCGCTGGCAGGAGGTAACCCTCGCCGACGTGGCTCGCCACGGGCTGGCGCTGGGCGGGGAGCTGGGTCGGGCCGGCAGGGGCCGAGGCGGGGACTGAGCGGTGGGCGACTGGGCCGAGCTCGGCCTGGGACTGGTGCTCATGCTGGCGACGGCGGTCCTGTTCACCAACTCCATGGAGTGGCTGGGGAGCCGACTGGGCCTGGGCCATGCCGCCACCGGGGGGATCCTATCCGCCATCGGCACCGCGCTCCCGGAGAGCGTTGTCCCGGTGGTGGCGCTGCTGCACGGCGGGCCGACCGCCTCCTCGACCGCTGTCGGGGCGATCCTCGGGGCGCCCTTCATGCTGGCGACCCTCGGCTTCGGCGTCACCTCCGTCTTCTGCCTGGCGGCGCGCCGGCGGCGGCTGGCGGTGCCCGCGGCGGAGGCGCGGGCTCCTCTCTACGCCTTCCTTGTCAGCTACACCCTGCTGATGGTCGGCGCCTTCGTCCCACGGCCGCTCCGGGTGGCGGACGCCTTCCTCCTGGTGGCGCTGTACGGGGCGTACGTGTACCGCAGCGTCCGCCGCTCCTCCGGGGCGGCAGAGTCGGCTCCCGCCCTGCTTGTCTCAAGAGCCTGGAGCGGCCGGGCCTCGGTGCTCGGCGCGGGCCAGGCGATCCTCGGGGTGGCGGGCCTGGCGGTGGCCAGCGAGCTGTTCGTCCTCGGCTTGGGCGGGATCGCCCCGGCCCTCCACGTCTCCGCCATGGTGCTGGCCCTGCTCCTGGTCCCGATCGCCACCGAGCTGCCGGAGCTGACCGCGGGGGGCCTTTGGGTGAGCCGGGGCCGGGATGCCCTGGCCCTCGGCAACGTCACCGGGGCGATGGTCTTCCAGGCCACCGTGCCGGCGGTGGTGGGGCTTTGCTTCACCACCTGGAACCCCCAGGGAGTGGGCTTCCTCGCCGCCGCGGTCACGGTCACCGGGGCCCTGATCGCGCTGGCGGCCACCTCCCGGCGCGGCGTGAGTGCGGTGCTCCTGGCCCCGGCGGGCCTGGGACTGTATGCCGTATACGTGGTTGCCGTGATCCTCGGGCGCCCCTGAAAGACTCCGGTCGTCCCTCTGGCGGAGAATGGGGGGAGGAGGTGGCAGTGGTTCTGGCCCGGAGGTTGCATGGTGTTCGCGGCTCGCGGGTTGGCCCTGGGGTGGGGTGTGGCCGCGGCGGTGGCCGGCGCCGTCCTGCTCAGCTCCTGCGGACCGTCGGATCCCTCGGCGCGCTCGCTCCTGACCGGGGCCGCGCGTGCGATGGCGCCGCTCTCCTACCACCTGCAGGGAAGCGACCGCGCGGGCGACGCCAAGGTCAGCTTCTCGGTCCAGGAGCGGGCCAACGGCGATTTCTCCGGGCAGGTCGACTTCGCCGTCCCGCCCTCCCCGGTTCTCTCCACCCGGGTGGTGGCCGTGGGCGACCGGGTGTACGTGCTGGCGCCAGGCGCCCTCTCCCAGCTGGGGATCACCTCGCTGCCCGGCAACCTCAACCCGGCCACAACCTGGGTGCTCCAACCCAGCACCGACGGCAGCCGGTACCGGCAGAGCGTCAGCCCCTTCGTCGGGGCGGGACTCACCGGCACCCTGAAGCTGGTCCTGCGGGGACAGCCGACGGTGCGGGCCGCCACCCTCTCCGGGTCCCCGGTGTGGTTGCTGGAGGAACGTCCCAGGCGGGGGCCGTCTCTCAGCCTGTACCTGCAGCAGGGCAGCGACCGGCTGCTGATGCTGACGATCACCGGCCCCGACGGCATCCAGCTGCGCTACAACGACTTCAATCGAGTCGCGCCGGTCGCCCCGCCCCCCTCGGGTCAGGTGTACGTGCCCCCCACGCCGGCGCCGGGGGCGTGAACCGGTGCTGATCGGCGCCCATGTCTCGGTCAAGGGTGGGCTCCTGACCGCCTTCGACCGGGCCCGGGAACTGGGGGCCGAAGCGGTCCAGGTCAACCCCACCCCACCCCAGACCTGGCGCCACCTGCATCTCGAGCCCGAGCTGGTGATCCAGTTCCGGGAGCGGATGTCGGCCACCGGGCTTAACGCCTTCTTCTTCCACGCCGTGTACCTCATCAACCTGGGGACCCCCCGTCCGGAGCTCCTGGTCAACTCCGAGGGCTCCCTGCGCCACTACCTGGAGCTGGCCAACCAGCTCGGGGTGCGCGGGGTGGTGTTCCACCCAGGCTCCCACCTTGGGCAGGGGTTCGACGCCGTCCTCGGGCAGATCGGCCAGGCCCTTCGGCGCGCCCTGGAGGGCGCACCCGGGGAGAGCCTTCTGCTGATCGAGAACAGCGCCGGGGCGGGGGCCAACATCGGCAGCACTCTGCCCCAGATCCGCCGGATGATGGAGGCGGTTGACTCGCCCCGGGTCGGGCTCTGCCTCGACACGGCTCACGCCTTCACCTCGGGATGGCAGCTGACCACCGAGGAGGGCCTCTCCGCCGCCCTCGCCGAGCTGGAGTCGGAGATCGGCTGGGACCGGCTGTGGGCGGTCCACGCCAACGACTCCAAGGCCGCCTTCGGCTCCAACCGGGACCGCCACGAGAACATCGGGGAGGGAGAGATCGGATCCGAGGCCTTCCGGCGCATGCTGGCCCATCCACAGCTGCGGCGGGCACCCTGGATCCTGGAGGTGCCGGGGGAGGCGAGGCAGGGACCGGACCGCGCCAACGTCGAGCGGCTGCGCCAGCTCGGCGGGCTGCCGGCGCTGGGGCCGCCGTGAGCCCGGGGGGGGCCACGGTGGCCTCGGTGCTGGGCGTCGACCTCGGCGGGACCTGGCTGCGGGTCGCCGCCTTCTCCGCCGATGGGCAGATGGGGCAACCGCTTCGGGTGCCGACCCCGTCGGCCGCCGGCCCGGAGGCGGTCGTCGACGCGGTCTGCGAGCTGGCCCGGCAGGCGGCCGGCGGGGCGCGGCCCCGGTTGGTGATCGGAGTGCCGGGCCCGGTCGACCCCCATCAGGGGGTCGTCCACGGGGCGCCCAACCTCCCCGGCTGGCGGGAGGTTCCGCTGCGCCAGCTGATCGAGCGGAGGCTGGGATGGGAGTGCCGGGTGGAGCACGACGCGGGGCTGGCTGCCCTCGGCGAGCACCGGCGCGGGGCGGGGCGGGGGTCGACCAACTTCGCCTACGTCACGGTCAGCACCGGGATCGGGGCCGGGCTGATCCTCGACCGGCGGCTCTACCGGGGCTCCCAGGGCACCGCCGGGGAGTTTGGACACATGGTGGTCGAGCCCGACGGACCCCGCTGCCGCTGTGGCAACCGGGGATGCCTCGAGGCGGTCGCCTCCGGCACCGCGATCGCCGAGATGGCGGGCCGGTCAAGCGGGGCGGAGGTCTCGGCGGCGGCGGCGGCCGGGGACCCCGAGGCGCAGGCGGTCCTGGACCGCGCCGCCGGTCACCTGGGGCGGGCCATAGGTGGCCTCCTGAACCTGCTCAACCTGGACGCCGTGGCCCTCGGGGGTGGGGTGTTCAACGCCGGCCCGCGCTTCTGGGAGTCGATGGTCGAGGCGGTGGCGGAGGGGAGCTTTCCGGGCCCGCGGCGTCACGCCCTCCTGGCCCCCGCCGAGCTGCGCGGCGACGCCGGGCTCCTCGGCGCCTTTGAGCTGGCCCAGGAGGAGTGGGAGCGGCCCTCGGACTAGGCCGCCGGCCCCGCGGCGCACTGCAGCAGCCGCTCCAACTTCCCCGCCTGGACGGTGAGCAGCCGCCCCAGCGCCTGTTCCAGCTTGGGATTGAACCGGGCGCTGGGCAGGGCGAAGCCCAGCGCGCCTCCGGGACGGCCGTCGGGACCGTTGAAGGGAGCGGCAAGCTCAGTGCAGCCCTCGTCGGCCGACCCCCCGCAGGTGGCGAATCCGCGCTCCCGGACGGTCGCCAGCAGTCCCGCCAGCTCCGCCCCCGAGGGGGGGTTGGCCATCTCCGAGAAGGCGGCGACCAGCGCTGGGGGGTCGAGGAGCGAGAGGACCGCCTGCCCGGCCGCGGTGGCGGTGAGCGGCAGCCAGCGGTACAGACGGGTGCGGGCCTGGAGACGGCGGGCGGGCAGGACCTCGGCGAGGAACAGCATCTCCTGCTCCATCCCGCCGTACACCGCGAGCTGGCTGGTCTCCTCCCCGGCCCGGGCCGCCTCCTCCAGGAGCGGGGCCGCCAGCTCCAGGAGCGGGGCGCGCCGGGCTCCCCGCAGCGCCAGGCGGTAGAAGCCCAGGCTCAGACGGTACCGCCCGGTGTCCGGGTCCGAGGCGACCAGCCCCTCTTCCTCGAGCGCCCCGAGAGATCGATGGGTGGTGCTGGGGGCCATGCCGACGGCCGCCGCCAGCTCACGGACGCCGAAGTCCGTGGCATCGTGGTCGGCCATCCAGCTCAACAGCCGGACGGTGCGCCCCAGCGGGTTTCGCTCGCGGTTCAGGATCTCGGGCAACGCGCTCTCCAAGCCCCCCGGGACCGGCACATCGACGCATCATACCAGGGCGTTCCGTTGTGCTGAACGCATCTCAGCCACGGCGGCGCCCGCGCCGGAAGTGGTGGCCGAAGGCGGTGGGGGAGGGCCGCTGCTCCACGGTGGCGGTGAGTTCCACCTGGCCGTCCGCCCGGTTGACCCGGAGTTGGACCGCGGTGCCGGGAGGGGTCTGCACCAGGATCTGGTGCAGCTCAGCGGGGCTGGACACCTCCTGGCCGGCGGCGGCCACCAGCAGGTCGCCGCGGCGCACCCCGGCCCGGGCCGCCGGCCCGTCCTCCAGCACGTCCCGCACCAACGCTCCCGGCGCCTCCTCCAGTCCCACCGCCTGACGCAGCCGCCTCGCCATCGGGGCGGGGTACAGGACCAGTCCCAGCCACCCTCGCCCGGCGAGCTCCTCGCCGCGCCCCAGCGCTTCCAGTCGGCCCCGAAGGTCGACGGTCGCAGCCAGCGCCCAGTACAGGGCGCCCTGGCGCCGGACGTTGAAGCCGACCACCTGGCCCTGCAGGGTGACCAGAGGCGCCCCCGAGGATCCGGGCGGGCAGGGGGCCGAGTGCTCGAACCCCGTGGTCCCCGGGAGCCCATCTCCACCATCCAGGGCCCCGGCCGGCGTGGCAAGGGTGCCGAGGGTGATCCGGACACCATCGCCTCCGGGGTTGACCACGGCCAGGACCGGGGTCCCGAGCCCCGCAGGGAGGGCGGCCCACCGGGGGGCGCGAAGGCCCGCGGTGTCGGTCGCCACCAGGGCCAGGTCAAGCGCGGGGTCGAAGTGCACCTCCTCGGCCTTGGCGCCGCGCCCGTCGGCGAAGTGCAGGGACCGTCCGGGGAAGCGCACGTTGTGGGCGCAGGTCAGCACCAGGCCATCGGCGAACACCACCCCGCTGCCGAGGGGCCCACGGGTCCCGATCCCCACCACCGCCGGCGCCACCTCTCGAGCCGCCAGCTCGGCCGCCGCCTGGACCTCGTCTGCAAAAGCCATTCGGGCACCTCCGGTGCGTCGGTTGGTTCAGCTAATAGTAGTTTACTACTCACTCCACCATGAGCCCTCTCGCGCAGCGCCCGGGCAAGGAGGCGGAAGATGGCGCCGTGGGCGTGCGGGAGGTGGAGGAGGAGCAGCCGCTGGAGGCCCTGGCGGCCTCCCTCGCGGTCCTCGGAGATCGGTGGACCCTGATGGTGGTGGCCTCCCTCCTGTTCGGCTCACTCACCTTTGGCGAACTGCGCCGTTCGCTTCCGGGCATCGCGGCCAACGTCCTCAGCGAGCGCCTGCGGCGGCTGGAGGCCGCCGGAGCCATCACCTCGGATCCCTACTCCACCCGTCCCCTTCGGGTCCGGTATCGGCTCACGGGAAGAGGCGTCCAGCTTCGAGCCGCGGTGGCCGTTCTCGCCAGCTGGGGGGCTCCGGGAGGGCACGTCGGCTGGCCGCTGCATCCGGAGTGCGGGACCCCGCTCCGGACTGCCTGGTCGTGTCCTCATTGCCGGCGCGAGGTGGACCCCGGGGAGTTGGAGGAGGACCTTGGCGTCTACGCTTGAGCAGCGCCCGCCCCGGCCCTCGGCAGGGGAGCTGCGGCGGGCGCTCCCCCTCATGGAGGAGGCGCTGGGGTCGCCGGTGTGGATCGTCGGCGGATACGTTCGCGACCTGCTCCTGGGCCGGCCGGAGGCGGCCGACGTCGACCTGGTCCTGGAGCGGGCGGACGCCGCGCCGGCGGCCAACTGGCTGCGGCGCCACTGGGGGCGCACCGAGCCGGTGGTCGCGTTCGAGCGGTACGGCACGGCCCAGGTCTCCTTCGCCCTCGGGGAGGGGGGGCGGTTCACCATCGAGCTGGTGAGGGCCCGGAGCGAGGCCTACTCGCCGGAGAGCCGCAAGCCGCGGGTGCGGTCGGCGACCGTGGCCGAGGACGTCCGCCGCCGAGACTTCACCGTCAACACCCTGCTGCTGGGCTCGCGGGGCCGGATCCAGGACCCCACCGGAATGGGGCTGAGAGACCTCCGGCTGGGTGTCCTGCGCACCCCGCTGGAGCCGGAGGCCACCTTCTCCGAGGACCCGCTGCGAATGTTCCGCGCAGCGCGGTTCGCGGCCCAGATGGGCTTCCGGCTGGCGGACGGGCTGGAGGAGGCGATGCGGCTCTCCTCCCCGCGCATCCGGATCGTCTCCGTGGAGCGGGTGCGCGACGAGCTGATCAAGCTGCTCCTCGCCCCCCACCCCGCCGTCGGCCTTCGGCTGCTGCTCGGCAGCGGGCTTCTGGCCGAGACGGCGCCGGAGCTGGCCGCCATGGCCGGGGTCGCTCAGGGCGGCTACCACCTGGGCGACGTCTTCAACCACTCCGCCCTCACGGCGGAGCTGGTGCCCCCGCGCCGGGTGCTGAGGCTGGCCGCCCTCCTCCACGACGTGGGCAAGCCGCTGACGGTCGGCAGCTCGGACTCCGGCCCCACCTTCTATCGTCACCAGCAGGTCGGCGCCGAGATCGCCCGCGATCTGCTGCGGCGGCTGCGCCTGCCCGGGGCCGAGGTGGACCAGGTGGCCCGGCTGGTCGAGCTCCACATGCGCCCGATCCAGTATCGCCCCGAGTGGGCGGACAGCGCGGTGCGCCGGATGTGGCACGACGCGGGTGAGCTGCTGCCGGAGCTTCTGGAGCTGGCGAGGGCCGACACCCGGGCCTCGACGTTCCCCGGAACCGCCGGTCTGGACGAGCTGGAGGTCCGCCTCGCCGAGGTGGCGCGGGCCCACCCGCAGGGGTTGCGGGCGCCGGTCAACGGCACCCAGCTGCGGGCCTGGCGGCAGCTGCCGGAGGGCCCCTGGATCGGCCGGGCGCTGAAGCTCCTGGTGGACGCCACCGTGGCCGGGGACCTGGGAGCGGACGGCGCCACCTCCCCGGAGGCGGCGTTCCTCTACCTCTCTGGCCACCGCTCCGCCTGGGAGCCGAGGGAGGGCGAGCGGGGTTGGTCTGGCGGCACGGCTTAGACTGGACGCTCCGGAGATCCAAGGAGCACCCGAACCCGATGGCCGCATCCCGCCTCAAGCGACTCCGCTCGCTGTTTGTGGAGTTGCCCCAACAGCTGCGCCTGGCCTACTGCCTGGCGCGGGACCCGAGGACCCCGGCCGCCCCCAAGACCGCCCTGGGCGCGGCCCTGGCGGTGATCCTCAACCCGCTGGTGGACATCCCCATCTGGATCCCGGTGCTGGGCCAGATGGACACCCTGGGCCTGGCCCTCCTGGCGGTGCGGACCTTCAACTCCCAGGTGCCGGCCGAGCTGCGTGCCGAGGTGGAGGGCGAGATCCGCCGCCGGGAGAGCGTCTTCGACCGCGACCTGGCCCAGGGTGTGGGGGCGGCCCAGCGCCTGGCCCGGGCCGTGACCGCTTTGGGCAGGCTCCGCCGGAGCGGGTCGGCACCCGAAGCGCCACCCCCGCCCGCATCCTGGTACCGTTCCCCCGCGGGGCAGGAGGCGGGGCAGGCTGCGCTGCCCCCTGGCCCAGCACCTGAGGAGACAAGCAATTGAAGGTCATTCTTAACCAGGACGTGGTGGGCACGGGGCGGGCCGGGGAGGTCCGCGAGGTCTCCGACGGGTTTGCGCGCAACTTCCTGCTGCCTCGGCACCTCGCCCAGCCCGCGCGGGCCAAGGCCGAGGCCCAGATCCGGGCTCAGCGCGACCGGCAGCGCCGCAAGGGCGAGGCCGAGATGGTGGCGGCGCGGGAGCTGGCCGCCAAGCTGGAGTCAGTCATGGTCGAGATCCCGGCTCGGGCCGGCGAGACCGGCAAGCTCTACGGGGCGGTGGTCAACATCGACGTGGCCGAGACCCTGGAGGCGCAGCTGGGGCTGGCTGTCGACCGCCGGCGGATCGAGTTCGAGCCCGCTCATGAGCTAGGTGAGTACGAGGCGGTGGTGAAGATCCATCCCGAGGTCGAGGCCCGAGTCAGAGTCCGGGTCGTCGCGGCGTGAGCGTCCGGCCGGAGCTCCGGCCGGCCACCCAGCTGAGAGTCCCACCCCACAACCTGGACGCGGAGAGGTCCGTCCTCGGCGCTCTGCTGCTCGACAAGGACCAGATCGGGCAGGTGGTGGGCAGCCTTGAGGCTGACGAGTTCTACCTCGACGCCAACGCGGACATCTTCCGGGCGATGCTCACCCTCTTCTCCCAGGGCACACCGCTCGACACCCTCACCCTCGCCGACGAGCTGGAGCGCCAGACCGCCCTGGCTCGGGTGGGGGGGCTGGAGGCGCTGACCTCCCTGGCCGCCGCGGTGCCCACCGCCGCCAACGTCGCCTACTACGCGCGGATCGTGCACGGTCACGCCGTGAAGCGGCGGCTGATCCAGGCCGGCGGGCAGCTCGCCGAGCTGGGGTTCGACGAGACTCTGGACCCCCAGCAGGCGATCGAGGAGGCGGAGCGGACGGTGTTCGCGGTCGCCGACCGGGGCCGTCCCAAGGCCGACTTCGAGCCCCTCGGCAAGCAGCTGGTCGCCACCTGGGAGGCGCTCAGCCACGCCTACCAGCAGGGGGAGGTGCGCTCGGTTACCGGGGTCGCCAGCGGTTTCGGCGAGCTCGACGCCGTGACCTCAGGCTTCCAGCGCTCCGAGCTGGTGGTGCTGGCGGCCCGCCCGGGGGTGGGGAAGACCTCGTTCGCCCTCAACATCGCCCGCAACGCCGCGGTGCGCCGCCAGCATGGGGTGGCGCTGTTCAGCCTGGAGATGAGCCGGGACACCCTGGTGCAGCGGCTGCTCTGCAGCGAGGCCGGGGTTGACGCCTACCGGCTGCGCACCGGCCAGCTGGGCAACGACGCCTGGCCGCGCATCGCCGAGGCGATGGACACCCTGAGCCGCGCCCAGATCTTCATCGACGACACCCCGGGGATCTCGGTCATGGAGATGCGGGCCAAGGCTCGGCGCCTCAGGGCGACCTCCCAGGTCGACCTCTTCATCGTGGACTACCTGCAGCTGATGCGCTCCCAGGGGCGCTCGGACTCCCGCGCTCAGGAGGTGTCGGAGATCTCCGGGGGGCTGAAGAGCCTGGCCCGCGAGCTGAACGTGCCGGTCATCGCCATCTCCCAGCTGAACCGGGAGTCCGAGCGGCGCACCGACCGCCGTCCCCAGCTCTCCGACCTGCGCGACTCGGGCAGCATCGAGCAGGACTCCGACATCGTCATGTTCCTCTACCGGCCGGGGATGCACGAGGAGGGCAAGGATCCCGGGCTGACCGAGCTGGACATCGCCAAGAACCGCAACGGTCCGATCCGCCGGCTGCAGCTCTACTTCAACGCCGGGCAAACCGCTTTCCGGGATGTCGACCGGGTCCACCAGGAGACCGCGTAGGTGGGGGGGGAGAGAAGGTGGGCGTGACCGTCTGCGTCGGTGGGCAGTGGGGCGACGAGGGCAAGGGCAAGGTGGTGGACCTGCTCTCGGAGTCGGCTCAGATGGTGATCCGCAGCCAGGGGGGCAACAACGCCGGCCACACCGTGGTCACGGGGGGCCGCACCTTCAAGTTCAACCTGGTGCCGTCGGGGATCCTGCACCCGTCGACGGTCTGCGTGATCGGCAACGGGGTGGTCCTGGACCCCAAGGTGCTTCTGGCCGAGGTCGAGCAGCTGCAGTCGGCCGGCGCCGACCTCTCGAACCTCGTCATCAGTGAGCGCGCCCACATGATCATGCCCTACCACCCGGTGCTGGATCGCCTGGAGGAGGCGGCCCGCGGCGACGACCGGCTGGGGACCACCTTCAGGGGCGTCGGGCCCGCCTACAGCGACAAGGTGCGGCGGATCGGCTTCCGGGTCGGCGACCTGCAGAAGCTGCGCTTCCTGGAGAAGAAGCTGGGGTTCGTCCTGCCCCTCAAGAACGACGTACTGGTGAAGCTCTACGGCGCCCCGCCCTTCACCGTGGAGGGCATCCTGGCGGAGTACACCGAGTACGGGCGGCGGCTCGAGCGCTTCATCCGTGACCCCTTCCCCCTGATCCAGGGCGCCATCGCCCGGGGGGAGCGGGTGATCCTGGAGGGCGCCCAGGGAACGATGCTCGACCTCGACCTCGGCACCTACCCGTACGTGACCAGTTCCTACCCCTCGTCCGGGGGGGCGCTGGCTGGGGCCGGGATCGGCCCCAGCCAGGTGACCTCCACGGTGGGGGTGTTCAAGGCCTACACCACCAGGGTGGGGTACGGCCCCTTCCCGACAGAGTTGGAGGGGGAGCTGGCCGAGTATCTGCGCGAGCGCGGCGCGGAGTATGGCACCACGACCGGCCGGGCGCGGCGCGTCGGCTGGTTCGACGTGCCGGTGGCCCGCTACGCGGTGGCGGTGAACGGGATCGACGCGCTGGCGATCACCAAGCTGGACGTCCTCGACGACCTGGAGACGGTGCGCATCTGCACCGGCTACCGCAGCAAGGGCCGGCTCGAGGACCACCCCATGGCCAACATCTCCCACCTGAAGCACCTGGAGCCGGTGTACGAGGAGCACCCCGGCTGGCGCTCCAGCACCCGGCAGGCGCGCCGGTGGGAGGAGCTGCCCGCCGCCGCCCGCTCCTACCTGGAGCGGCTGGCCGAGCTGTCGGGAGCCCGGATCGAACTGGTCTCGGTGGGCCCGGAGCGGGACGAGACCGTCTGGTGCGGTGGGGCCGGGTGAGGCCTCGACTGCTCACGGCGGCTGCTCTCGCCGTGCTGGGATCGCTGCTGGCGGCGCCGGCGGCGCTGGCCCAGCCTCCTCCGACCTGGGCCCAGCTTCCCGGCCCGGTGCTCTCCGCCTCCGGATCCGGCCAGGTGTGGCAGGTGGCGGCCGACCCGTCCAATCCTCAGCAGCTGCTGGAGGCCACCAGCCGGGGGTTGTTCAGCAGCCCCAACGGCGGCCAGAGCTGGAGCGCCACCTCGGTGACACGGTGGACCTGGGCCGTCGCCTACGCCCAGGGCCACGCCTTCGCCGCCACCGAGACCGGGGGGGTGTACATGAGCTCCGGCAGCGGATGGGCCACAGACAACCTGGGGCTGGCAAGCCTGGACGTCCGGGCGATCGCCACCTCCCCCAGCGCCGTGGTGCTGGGCACCAACTCCGGCGTCTACGTGAGCGGGACCGGCCAGGGGTGGGAGCCCGCAGGCCTCCAGGGTGTGACCGTGAGCGCCGTGGCGATCACCGGGCAGAACCCGCTGGCGGTGCTGGCAGGCTCCGACAGCCAGATCGCCCCGTCCAACCTCTACTCCAACGGCTCGGTGGCGACCTCCAAGGCGTGGCAGACGGTGAGCGGCGCCGACCCGGGAGGGGCGCCGGTCTTCGCCATCGGGGTGGGGCCGTTGGCGCGGGGCGCGAGTGCCGCCCCGATGCTGGTGGGGACCCTGAAGGGGCTCTTCCAGAGCACCAGTGGGGGCAGCAGCTGGCAGCAGGTCAACCTGGCCGACGGCGCCCTCTGGAGCGTCAACGCGATCGCCTTCGATCCCCTCAACCCCAGCGTCGTGTACGTCGGTGGGGACAACGGGGGGAGCAGCGGGGGCGGGCTGCAGCGCAGCCTGGACGGGGGAGGCAGCTGGGCGCCCTACCAGCAGGGGCTGCCGGCCGCCGACGTCACCGGGCTCTCCACCGAGCCCACCACCCCGGTCACCGTCCTGGCGAGCCTCTGGAAGCCCAGCGGCCAGGCGGGGATCGCCGCCAAGCTGGTGGACACCGCGGCGCCCGGCCCGGTGCCCCTGCAGGCCTCCTCGGCCACCAGCCCGATCCCGATCAGCCCTCCGCCGACCCCGGCACCGACCGGAGTCCCGACCCCCCGGACCCGGAGCAAGGGGCTGCCGGTGAGCATCCCCGCCTGGGCGCCGCCGGTCGCGGCCGCCGTGGTGGTGGTGGCCATCGTTGCTACAGTCTTGGCGATGAGGCGCCGGCGAGAGCGCCTCGAGGCGGAGGCCCCACCCTGATGCCAGCTGCGCCCACCACTCCACGGGAACGCTTGGCCGCCCTCCAGCTCGAGCTGCCCGAGCTGCCCGCCCCGCTGGCCAGCTACCAGCCCCTGGTGGTCTCCGACGGGCTGCTGGTCACCTCCGGGGTGCTCCCCCGGCGCGACGGCAGGATCGTCGTCGGCAGGCTCGGGGAGTCGCTGACCGTCGCCCAGGGGGTGGAGGCGGCCCAGCTTGCCACCCTGTCCCTCCTGGCGACGCTGGAGGCCGGGGCCGGAGGGCTGGAGCGAGTTCGCCAGCTGCTCCTGCTCTCGGTCTTCGTGCGCTGCGCCCCCGACTTCTCGAGGCAGCCCGAGGTGGCCGACGGCGCCTCCAAGCTGCTGGTCGACGTGCTGGGGCCGGCCGGCACCCACTCCCGGGTCGCGGTGGGGGTAGCCGAGCTCCCCCTGGAAGCCTGCCTGGAGCTGCAGCTCACCGCCCGGATCTGAGGGTGGCGCCGGTTCCCCATCCAAGAGTCCTGGGAATCAGGGCCCGCCACGTTGGCTCCGGCCGGCTCCCGGCTGCGCCGTCGCGCCGCCCCCAGGGGTAGGCGTCCCCCTTCAAGAGGCTGGGGCACACCTGGGGCGCTTCCCGCGCTGTCCCCCGGGCGGGTCTCGTTGACGGTGGTGGATCTTCTCGGCAGCGCCTAGACTGCGCTGGTGAACGCACGGACCTACACCGGCTACAGCATCGGCTGTGCGATCGTCTGGGCGGTCATCTGGATCGCGGTCGGGACTCGGGCCGACGAGAGGACCCGGCACGAGATCCGCTTGGGTTTCATCGGATGGGTGAGCGGGTGGACCTCGGCGACGATCGCCAGAGCCCTGTATCCGCCCCCCGGGCGCCGGGTCCCCGACAGCGCCCGGCGTGGGCTCGCCGCGTTCACAGTGGTGAGCCTGGGGGCGGTGGCAGCGCGGCTGCTCCGGCTCCTGCGGCGGCCAGTCTGAGGGGGCAGCGCCCCGCCCGGTGCCGCGGATGGGACGTCGAGTCGGCGCCGGCTCGCCGACGGTGGAGCGCCACCTGGGCAGGTCGGGCGGACCGCTCGGGGGACCGGCTGAATCCTCTTGGGCGCGGGACCTGAGCCGTCCGCTCCGCTGCCGCCGGGATCCCGCCGGCGCTCGCCGCGGGGATCGTCTGGAGCTGGCCCACCAGCCCTCGCGGGCACCCGACGCCCCTCGCACATCCATTCGGTATAATCCACCACTCTTGTCTGGGGCACACCGACCCCCTGGCGACCTGGCGGTGGAGGTGCGCGGCCTGCATCGCACCTACCGCACCACGGTGGGCACCCTGCGCCGACGGCGGCTGGAGGTCGAGGCGGTCAGGGGGATCGACCTGGAGATCGGACGGGGCGAGCTGTTCGGGCTCCTCGGCCCCAACGGCGCCGGCAAGACCACCACCATCCGGATGCTGTGCACCCTCCTGCTGCCCACCTCCGGGACGGTTCGGGTCCTGGGATTGGACGCCGTCACCCAGGCCCGGGAGGTCCGGCGCCGAATCGGCTACGTCTTCGGCGGCGACCGGGGCCTGTACGACCGCCTCAGCGCCTACGACAACCTGCGCTACTTCGCCGAGCTCTACGCCCTCGATCCGCGGCGGATGCGGGCTCGGATCGGGGAGGTCCTGGAGTCGGTGGGGCGGGCGGGCCGGGAGAAGGAGCGGGTGGAGGGGTTCTCCCGGGGGATGCGGCAGCGGCTGCACCTGGCGCGGGGCCTGCTGCACGACCCGCCGGTGCTGTTCTTCGACGAGCCCACCATCGGGGTGGACCCGGTGGGCGCACGCGAGGTCCGGCAGCTGATCTCCGGGCTCCAGGAGCGGGGCAAGACCGTCCTCCTCACCACCCACTACATGTTCGAGGCGGACAGCCTCTGCCAGCGGATCGCGGTGATCTCCAGGGGCCGGATCGTCGCCAGTGGCAGTCCCCGTGACCTCAAGTCGGCGGTCTCAGACCGGACCGTGGTCGAGATCGAGGCCTACGGGATCGGCGAGCCCGCCCTGGCGCGGATGCGCCAGCTGCCGGGGGTGGAGTCGGTCACGGTGGAGAACAAGGACCAGGCTCAGGTGGTCTCCGTCCAGTCCCGCGACTCCGTCCAGCTGACCGGGCGGCTGATGGAGCTGCTCCAGGGGGTGCGGGTGGAGCGGATCGGCACCCGGGAACCCACCCTGGAGGATGCCTACGTGGCGCTGGTGACGGGCGGGTGAGCCGCAGGTCGCTGGCGGCGCGGATGGCGGAGCCCCTGCGCTGGCCGCGGGTGCTCGCCATCGGCTGGTTCTACCAGCTGAAGATGCAGGCGCAGTCGGGCTTCATGATCATGACCGCGCTGGTCCAGCCGCTCATCTTCGCCACCATCGCCATGGCCGACCAGCAGGCGGGGACCCGCAGCCTGCCCATCCTGTACTACGCCCTCGGCGCGGGGATCATGGGCATCTGGTCGACGGTGGTCTTCGGCTGCGGCGGGGTGATCTCCTGGCAGCGCCACCAGGGGATGCTGGAGCCGCTGGTGATGGCCCCGGTGCCCTTCGTCCTGGTGCTGATGGGGATCACCCTCGGCACCGCCACGGTGGGGCTCTACTCGATGGCGGCCACCCTGGTCTGGGCGGAGGTGGTGTTCCGGGCCCATGTCCAGATGGCCGACCCCCTGCTGTTCTCGGTGAGCGCCGTGCTCACGGTGGTCAGCCTCGGGCTCCTGGGGCTGGTGATGGGCTCCAGCTTCGTCCTCTACCGCAACTCCAACGCCATCTCCAACATGCTGGAGTACCCGGTCTGGCTGGTGACCGGACTTCTGGTGCCGCTGTCACTGCTCCCCGGCTGGACCCGTCCGATCGCCTACGCCCTGGCCCCCACCTGGGGGGTGCAGGCGTTGCGCGCCACCGCCCTCGGGGGGCAGCCACTGCCGGACATCGGCTTCTGCCTAGTCGCCTCGGTCGCCTATCTCGGGCTCGGCGTCTGGCTGGTGGGAAAGGTGGAGCACCGGGCCCGCCGGACCGCCACCCTCAACTTCCAGTGAGCGCCCTGGCCGCCACCGAAGCGGGCTCGCGGGGCCACTTCTGGCGGGTCTTCCTCATCGGCGGGTTGATCTCCTACCGAGCCCTCTTCTACTGGATCAACCCCTGGCAGTACGTGCCCACCATGCTGGCCGCACCGCTCTTCCAGATCCTCTTCTTCGTCTACCTGGGAAGGGCCGCGGGGGTCGGGTCGACGGCCTTCTTCGTGGTCGGGAACTCGATTCAGATCTGCAGCATGTCGGGCATCTACGGCATGACGATGGCGATCTCCAACGAGCGCCAGTTCCAGACCCTCAGCCCGATCCTGGCCACCCCCAGCAACCGCCTGGCGGTCTTCCTCGGGCGCGGGCTGCCGGTCCTGATCACCGGCTTCCAGACGACCTGCTTCGGGTTCCTGGTGTCGGCGCTCATCCTCGGCTTCCGGCCGGCGCCGGCGGAGCTGCCGATGCTGTTGCTGACGGTGCTGGTCACCGCCGGCTCCTGCACCGGCTTTGGCATGGCGCTGGGGTCGGTGGGGCTCCGGGTGCGCGACGTCTTCCTCATCTCCAACATCGCCTACTTCGCGGTCCTGCTGGTCTGCGGGGTGGAGGTGCCTCTGAGCCAGCTCCCCGGCGCGGTCCGGGGGCTCGCCCAATTCCTCCCGCTCACCCACGGGATCGCCGCCGGCCGGTTGCTGGCGGCGGGCCGGGGCGGTGGCGCCGCGGTCTCCGACATCCTCTTGGAGCTGCTGGTGGGCTGCTGCTGGGCGGCCTTCGCCTACCTGCTCTTCCGCCACTTCGAGCGCTCGGGCCGGCGCACCGGTGCCTTCGACCGGCTCTGAGGCGGGGACTCGGCCGCCCCGGGTCCGCGTGGAGGTGGTCGACCGTCTGGGGACGGTGGACCAGCTTGCCTTCGAGGAGCTGACCAGCGGGGCCGGCCTCATGGTCAGCCGCCCCTACCTGCTCGCGGTCGAGCCCGACCCGGCCATCGAGGCGCGATATCTCCTGGCGTATGAGGGGGACTCCAAGCTGGTCGGGGCACTGCCCTGCTACATCTGGGATGGCCGCCCCGCCCCCGCTCTCGACAACTACGACCCGGTGGCGATCGGCGGGGGTTGGGTCGTCGGCGACCGGAGCGCCCCTTCGGAGTGGCGGCCGACCATGTTTGTCGGGACGCGCTCGGGGTACGTGAACGAGTGGCTGATCCATCCCCGCGCCCGGGACCACCCGGCAAGGGTCCTTCGCCCGATGCTGCGGGCGGCGCTTCGGCTGGGGCGCAAGGGCGGTTGTGCCAGCTCGGCCGCGATGTGGCTGACTTCAAGGGCGGCGGCGCAGCTGGCCGACGCCCTCGGGGTGCGCGATCAGGTCATGCTCGGCTCTGGAAGCGCCTCCCTGGACATCGACTTCAGTGACTTCGATGGCTACCTGGCCTCCCTCAGCCCCTCCCGGCGGCACTTCGTGCGCCGGGAGCGGGCCCGCTTCTCCTCCAGCTCCCTCTCGGTCGCCGAGGCGAGGCTCTCGGAGTGCTGGGAGGAGCTGGCCCGCCTGGCGGCCCCGCTCCAGGCGAAGTACGGTCACCGCTCCTCGGTTTCGGAGCTCGAGGGCGAGTTCCGCCGCCAGGCCGAGCAGCTCGACTCCTGCAGCTGGGTGCTGATCTGCCGGCGCCGCGATCGGCCGGTCGGCTTCACCCTCTTCTACCGCTGGGGCGACACCCTGTACGGGCGCGCCGCCGGCTTCGACTACCCGGAGGTCGCCGACGCCGCCGCCTACTTCAACCTCGCCTTCTACCTGCCCCTGGAGCACGGCATCCGCACCGGGGCCCGAAGCCTGCACCTGGGGCTGGCCAGCTGGCACGCCAAGGTCATGCGCGGGGCCCGCCTGGACCCCAGCTGGCTGTGGGTGGTCCCGCCCCGGCGCTGGCGTCGGAGCTGGCCCCGGCTGGTCCAGGACCAGCCCGCCGGGGTGCGGAGCTGGCTGGAGGGGCAGGTGGGCGGCGCCCGGGGAGGACTCGAGGGTCCCGGGTGGGAGCGGCCCTCCGGCTGATCCGCCGGTTGGTCCGGTACACTCGCCCAGCCCCGGGGCGCTGGAGATCATGCCCGAACCACCACCCGACACCCTCGACCTCCGCGGGGTCACCTGTCCGCTCACGTTCGTTCGGACCAAGGTGGCGCTGGGCCGGCTGGCCGTGGGAGCCGAGCTCGAGGTGCTGCTGGACGAGGGGGAGGCTGCCGAATCCGTCCCCCGGTCGCTCTCCGAGGAGGGGCAGGAGGTCCGAGAGCGGGGGGCATGGATCGAGCCCGGCGTGGTGCGCCTGCTGGTGGTTCGCGCCCGCTGAACGAGGCGGCGCCAGGCAGCGCCCCCGGTCAGTCGGCGGGGGCCGGAGCGACCCAGCCGGACGTCCTGGCGGCCCGGAGCCGGACGGTGAAGGTGGCCCCCAGGCCCTTTTCCGAGCTCACCTCCACCGTGCCGCCCTGGGCCTCAACCAGTGACCTTGCGATGGCCAGGCCGAGGCCGCTGCCCCCCTCGTCCCGGGACCGGGACTCGCCGGCGCGATAGAAGCGCTCGAACAGGTGGGGGAGGTCTTCGGGGGAGATCCCCGGGCCCTGGTCCGAGCAGGTGAACCCCACCTGCGACCCCTCCTGGAAGGTGGACCAGGTGATCGCCTTGCCCTCCCCGTGACGCTCCGCGTTCGTCTGGAGGTTGGTGCAGACGGTGAGCAGGGCATCGGGGTCGGCCTCGGCCACCACGCCCTGGCCAACCCCCGGCCCGGCCTCCTCGCCCCGTGCCTCGAGGAACTCCCGGAGGAGCTGTCCGAGGTCCACCGCCCGCAGCTCGATCACCCTTGAGGAGTCGGCGCGGGCCAGCGCCAGGAGGTCGGTCACCAGCCGACGCATCCGCTCGGCCTCGGCGGCCATGATCGGAAGCGCCCGCTGCACCGCCTGGGGGTCCTGCGCCGCGCCCCGCTGGAGCACCTCCAGGTAGCCCTTGATCGCGGTCAGCGGCGTGCGCAGCTCGTGCGAGGCGTCGGCGATGAACCGACGCATCTGCCGGGTGGCCTCCTCGCGCACCGCCACGGTGTGCTCCACCCCCTCAGCCATCTGGTCGAACACCCCCGCCAGCACCCCCACCTCGTCGCCGCCGGGAGACAACCCCGAGCGGGTGGCGAGCTCGCCCCGACCCAGCCGCTCGGCGGCACCGGTGAGCCGCTCCAGCCTCCGCAGGGTGCGGGAGGTGACCCACAGGCCGATCCCCAGGGCGACCAGCAGGACCGCCAGGGCGCCCAGCCCCAGCACCAGGCGGGCGCGGCCCAGCTCCTTCTCCACGGAGGTCGCGGATTGCACCACCTCCACGGCACCGAGGCTGGTGCCCGAGGCGTCGGCGAGGGGGAAGACCATCGCCACGGTCTCGGAGCTGCCCGACCCGAGGAGGGTGGGTTGCCCGGTGGTGTCGAACTGGGCCGCCGCCAGAAGGGAGGAGTTGGGCAGCCGGGGCAGGGAGACCCCGGTCCGCACCGCCGGGTGGGAGGGGCTGCCCGGAGCCGCGGTGGCGAGGACGGCGAGGCCCGGGCCCCACGCCTCCGCCGACATCTGATCCACGGCGATCTGGTTCACCAGCTCCCGGGCCACCGCCGGCCCCGAGAGCGGGACCCGGCCCTTGGCCAGGCGGAGCCGCTGCTGGCGCAGGACCAGGGAGCGCGCGTCGTAGAAGGTGGTGCGCATCGACTGGGCCCGGGCGGAGATCACGGCCTCCCGGAGAAGGGAGTACTCCACGGTGCCGGCCACCGTCAGCAGCACCGCGAGGAGGGCGACGAAGCTGAGGGTCAGCCGCCAGCGGAGGCTTCGGTACCAGACGACCCGGGGGGTGGTCCCCGGCTCAGCGGACGGCAAGGCGGTAGCCGACCCCGCGCACCGTCTGGATCAGCCGGCGGTCGTCGTCGCCCAGCTTGCGCCGGAGGTACCGCACGTACACCTCGAGGTTGTTGTCATCGCCGTAGAAGGAGACGCCCCAGACGGCGTTGAGGAGGTGATCGCGCTCCAGCACCTGGCCGGGGTGCTGGGCGAGGAAGTACAGGAGGTCGAACTCTCGGGGGGAGAGCTCCACCTCCCGCCCGTCCAGCTCGGCGGTGCGCCGGGCCCGATCCAGCACCAGCGGACCCGCACGCAGGATCGTTGCCTGCTCCGGCTGCCGCCGGCGCAGGACCGACCGCACCCGGGCCACCAGCTCGGCGAACTCGAAGGGCTTGACCAGGTAGTCGTCAGCGCCCAGCTCCAGTCCCACCACGCGGTCTCTGGTCTCGTCGCGGGCGCTGAGGATGATCACCCCCCGGCGCGGGTGCCCGGCGAGCGCGCGGGTGAGCTCGAGCCCATCCATCCGGGGCATCATCACGTCCACGATCACCACGTCCGGCTCGAACTGGTCCACCGCGGTGAGGGCGGCCCTGCCGTCCGGCGCCGTGCGTACCTCGAAGCCCTCCCGGCTCAGCCCCAGCTCGATGAAGTCGCGGATGGCGGCCTCATCGTCGACCACCAGGATCCGGGGGGGACCGGCCCCGGGCAGCCGCTCCGGAGTTGCCATGGCAGGCGGGATTATAGAGGGGCCCACCTCGACATCAGAGCAGGTCCGGAACCGGCCCGGCTGAGACATCCCTTAGACTCCAGTTCAGATGCCGCCCGTCCGGCCCGCCCCGCAACGAGCCCAGGGGAGCGTTGGGGACCAGACCGTCTCCTATTTGGAGCGCCCGGGAGGCGACCCTCCGGTGGTGCTCCTGCACGGCTGGGGAGCCAGTGCCTCCACGTACTCCGCCCTGCTCCGGGCCAGCGGCAGCGGCCGCCGGCTGCTGGCGCCCGACCTCCCCGGGTTTGGGGAGTCCCCGATCGGGGGTGGGGGCTGGACCACCTCGAAGTACGCCGAACTCCTGGACGGCTGGCTGGGCCAGGTGGCCGGCCCCCGGTACAGCCTGCTGGGGCACTCGTACGGAGGCGCGGTCGCCATGCGCCTGACCGCCGGCAGCAGCCCCCCCGACCGGTTGCTCCTCTGCGCCCCTTCGGGGATCCGGCCGGAGGCGGAGCGACGGCCGGGACCGAGGGTCCGCCTCTTCAAGGCGCTGAGGGCCGCGGGCCGCGGTCTTCCGGGGCGCGCGGCGAGCAACTGGGAGGCGTGGCTCACCTCCCGATTCGGGTCGGCTGACTACCGGGCCGCCTCCCCTGAGCTACGGGCCACCCTGGTGGCGGCGGTGAACGAGGACCTCACCCCGCTCGCCCGCCGGCTGGCCGTCCCGACCCTGATCGTCTGGGGAGCGGTCGACCCCGAGCTGCCCCTGGAGCCCAACGCCAAGCGGCTGCAGGAGCTGGTGCCCGGGGCTGAGCTGGTGGTCTTCGAGGGCAGCGGCCACTTCCCCTTCCTCGACCAGGCGGCCCGCTTCGCCGCCGTGTTTGACGCCCTGATGGACGCGAAGGTCTGAGCCGGTGCTGATCCCACTCTGGCAGGCGCTGGCGCTCGCGGTGGTCGGGCTGGCGGCCCTCGCACCGCGCGTCCGGGGCTGGACCTACCTCTTCCAGCTGGACGAGTACCTGCCCTCCCGGCTCTGGCCCACCCTGCGCCGGCGACTCTCCTCCCGTCCCCTCCTGCCCGCTGCCCTTCTGGGCTGCGCCCTGGTCCTCGGCGTGGCCTTTGCCCTGGTGCCGGCGGGGTGGCGCCCGCTGCCGCTGCTGGGGGCCGCGCTGGCGCCCCTGGCCCTCGGCCAGCCCTTCGCCAACCGCGCCCAGCTGCGCTGGACGGGGCGGGCCCGACGGCTCGCCGGGCTGGCTGGCGCCCTCCTCCTCGGCCTGCTCCTCCTCCTCTTCTGGGCGGGGCCGGTGGGGGTCCTGGGCCCGGGGCTGGCCGACCTGGTCTGCGTCCTGGCCCTCAGCGGCGCCTCGGCGCTCGCCGCTCCTGACGAGCTGCGCCGCCGCCGCTCCTTCATGGCGGCGGCCGAGGCGCGCCTCGCCTTCGTCGCTCCCCTGGTGGTCGGGATAACCGGCAGCTACGGCAAGACCACCACCAAGGTCCTCTTGGCGCAGCTCCTGGACGAGCCTGAGGGCAGCTGCTTCGCCACCCCGGCCAGCTTCAACACCACGCTGGGGGTGTGCCGCGCGATCAACGAGGGGCTGGGGGATCGGCACCGGTTTGCGGTGCTGGAGATGGGTGCCTACCGACCCGGCGAGATCGCCGAGATCTGCTCGTTCACCCATCCCCGGGTGGGGGTGGTGACGGCGGTGGGGCCGATGCACCTGGAGCGCTTCGGGAGCCAGGGGCGGGTCGCGGTGGCCAAGTCCGAGCTGCTGGCGGCGCTCCCCGGGGACGGCTTCGCCGTGGTTCCCTCGGAGATCCGGGAGCGGGAGACCCTCCTGGCCCCCCTGCGGGCCCGCCTGGTCGAGGTCGGCAGTCCCGGAGACCGCTGGTGGCTGGAGGGGCAGGAGACCCTGGACTCGACCACCCGCTGCCGCCTGCGGGGCAGCGGCGGCGAGGCGCTGGAGCTGGAGGTCCCGCTCTTCGGCCGTCACCTCCTCTCCGATCTGCTCTGCGCCCTGGCGGTCGCCGTGGAGCTGGGGGTGGCGCCCGAGAAGCTGGTGGAGCGCGCGGCCGGCCTGCGCGGCGCCCCCCATCGGCTGGAGGTGACCCGCCAGGGCGGGGTGACCATCATCGACGATGCCTACAATTCCAACCCCGAGGGCGCCCTGGAGGCCCTGCGGCTGCTGGGCGAGCTGCCCGGGCGGCGGCGGGTGATGGTCACCCCGGGATACATCGAGCTGGGGGCGGAGGAGGAGAGCAGCATGCTGGACCTCGGCCGGCGGGCGGCGGCGGTCTGCACCCACGTGATCCTGGTCGGTCCCCGCCACACCGAACCGGTGGCGAGGGGGCTGGCGGAGGCCGGCTACCCGGCCGCCCAGGTGAGCGTGGTCGCCGATCTCGGTGAGGCCCAGCAGGTTCTCCCCCGGGTGGCCGGGGCGGGCAGCGTCGTGCTTTTCGAGAACGACCTGCCCGACCAGTACCTGGAGCGCCCGTGACCCTGGCCGGGCTGCGCATCGGGGTGATCTTCGGGTCGCGCTCCCCGGAGCACGAGATCAGCGTGATCACCGCCTGTCAGGTGATGCCGGTGCTGACCGAGCTCGGCGCCGAGGTGGTCCCGCTCTACGTGACCAAGTCGGGGCGGTGGCGGACCGACCCGGCCTTCGCCCAGCTGGCGAGCTTCCGCGGCGCCCTGCCCGAGGAAGCGGGGGCCGAGGTCGTCGCCGACCTCGGCAGCGGCCGACTTCGGCTCCTCGGCGGCGGGCTCCTGGGCCGGTCGCGGGAGCTCCCGGTGGACCTTCTCTTCCCCCTGGTGCACGGCAGCCACGGGGAGGACGGGACCCTCGCCGGGCTCGCCGACGTGCTGCGCCTTCCCCAGGTGGGCTCCGGCCTTCTCGGCGGGGCGCTGGCGATGGACAAGCACCGCTCCAAGCTCCTGCTGGGCGCGGCCGGCCTGCCGGTGGTCGGGGGCCAGCGGGTGGCCTCCTTGGAGGAGGCCGCCGCCCTGGAGGTGGGATACCCCCTGGTGGTCAAGCCCAACCGGAGCGGATCGAGCATCGGCGTCACCTTGGTCCCCGGGCCGGGAGATCTCAACGCCGCGGTCGAGCTGGCGCTGCGCTTCGACCGGGAGGCGATCCTGGAGCCCGCGGTGCCCGGGGCCGAGGACCTCAACTGCGCGGTCAAGAGGCGCCCGGAGCGCGCCTCCGAGGTGGAGCGGCCGCGCAAGGAGGCCGGATTCCTCTCGTACCGGGACAAGTACGCGCCCTCCGGAGAGCTGCTCCCCAAGGGGGGTGGGAAGGGCAAAGGCGACCCCCGGAGGGAGCTGCCGGCCCAGATCCCCTCCCCCCTGCGGGCCCGGATCCAGGAGCTGGCGGTGCGCGCCTTCGACGCCCTGGACTGCGGCGGCACCGCTCGGGTGGACTTCCTGCTCTCGGACGGGGGAGAGCTGTACGTCAACGAGGTCAACACCGTCCCCGGGTCACTTGCCTTCTACCTTTGGGAGGCGAGTGGGCTGGGGTTCGCCGAGCTGCTCACCGACCTGGTGGGGGAGGCGCTGGAGCGCGGCGTCGGGCTGGACCCGGCGCTGCCCGGCAACCTGCTCGCCGGGGGACAGCTCCTCGGCAAGTAGCGGTCAGGCCCGCCCCCACACCCGCTTCATCAGCACCTTTGCCAGCTTGTCCGGGTCGTGGTGGGTGGTCAGCCGGGGGTTGGCCAGGTCGGCCAGGACGAAGCGCGGTCGGCCGTCGTACTTCTCCAGCCGGCGCCGGTCGAAGGCAACGCGGCGGATCCCGGCCTCGACCGCCGCCGGCGAGAGCGGTAGCCCCAGGTTGCTGTTGGCGACCACGAAGTCGAAGAGCCCGGGGCCGACGTATTGGTCGAGCACCTCCAGGTGGTCGTGGACGCTGAAGTTGGTGGTCTCGCCGGCCTGGGTCGCCACGTTGCAGACGTACACCTTGATGGCCGGGGAGCGGCGGAGGGTCTCCACCATCCCATCCACCAGGAGGTTGGGGAGCAGGCTGGTGTAGAGGCTGCCCGGCCCCACCACCACCATCTCGGCGTTGAGCAGCGCCAACTCCGCCTCGGGGTTCAGCTGGGGGTGCTCCGGGACCAGGAAGACCTGGCTGATCGGCCCCTTGGCGGTGGGCACGTTCGACTCGCCCACCAGCACGTCCTCCCCGGAGACCGCGCACAGCGTGACGCTCTCCAGGGTGGAGGGGATGATCTGGCCCCGGACCGCCAGGACCCGACCGGACTCCCGGATGGCGTGCTCGAAGTCGCCGGTGATCGCCGTCATCGCCATGATGAAGAGGTTGCCGAAGGAGTGGCCGCTGAGGGAGCCCTCCTCGAAGCGGTACTGGAACAGCTCGGCCATGAGCGGCTCCACGTCGGCCAGGGCGGTGAGGCACTGACGGAAGTCGCCGGGGGGCAGCACTCGGTACTCCTCCCGGAGCCGGCCGGAGCTGCCACCGTCGTCGGCCACGGTCACGAGGGCGGTGACGTTGCCGCTGTGCCGCTTGATCCCCCGCAGCAGGGTGGAGAGGCCGGTGCCCCCGCCGATGGCGACGATGCGGGGCCCCTTGCTCAGCCGCCGGAAGTCGTACAGCCGCTCCACCAGCGTCTTGTCGCCCCCCGGGAAGGGGCTGAGCAGTGAGGATGTGAGCTTGTACAGGCCGATCCCCAGCAGCGCCAGCCCCACCGCCGCGAAGAGGATGGCGCGCACCCACCGGGGCCAGAACTGAAGGGTGAGGCCGTAGGTGAAGGCGGGCAGCCGGGCGTGGAGGTAGAAGTCACGCAGCGCGTAGCTGATGCCAAGGCTGATCGCCACCACCGCGACGACCGTCACCGCCAGCCAGCGCTTGACGTGAAGGCCGGGAGTCAGCCAGCGCGTCACGCCCAGATTGAGACGTGGCGTTCGCATGATGTGGCGGGATCGTACCACCGGCCCACTCAGCCGCCGGACCGGCCTTCCTCGGGAGCTATATTGGCCGCGGCATAAGGTGGTCCAGTTGCGGGAGGACGCCATGGAGGCTGCGGAGACGACCGGCGGCGGCACCGGGGTGCTGGAGCAGGCGGCGCCGGAGGCGCCCTTCGAGCGCGACTCGGCCCTGGTCTACTTCCGGGGCCAGCTGCGCCCCTATCGCGAGTGCGGGCTGGGTCCCATGACCCACGCGCTCCACTACGGGACCGCCTGCTTCGAGGGGATCCGGGCCCATTGGAACCCGGCCCGCGCCCAGCTCTACATCTTCCGCGCCGCCGAGCACTACGACCGTCTGGCCCAGTCCGCGCACATCCTCCAGATGAAACTGCCGCTGAGCACCGAGCAGCTCTGCGCGCTGACCCGGGAGCTGCTGCAGGCCAACCGCTTCCACGCCGACGTGTACATCCGGCCCCTCGTCTACAAGTCCTCAGAGGAGATCGGGGTCCGCCTCCACGGCCTGGAGCACGACCTGCTGGTCTACGCCCAGCCCTTCGGGCACTACATCGAGGCCGCCGCCGGGGTGCGCTGCATGGTCTCCTCCTGGCGCCGGGTGGATGACAACGCCGCGCCAGCGCGGGCCAAGATCACCGGCACCTACATCAACGCCGCCCTGGCCAAGAGCGAGGCGGTGGAGAACGGCTACGACGAGGCGATCGTGCTGGGCCAGGACGGGCACGTCAGCGAGGGCTCCGCCGAGAACCTGTTCATCGTCCGCAAGGGCACCCTGATCACCCCGTCGGTCTCCGACAACATCCTGGAGGGGATCACCCGCTCCACCCTGATGCAGCTCTGGAGCGAGGACCTCGGCCTCCCGGTGGTCGAGCGCTCCATCGATCGCACCGAGCTGTACATCGCCGACGAGGTCTTCCTCTGCGGCACCGGGGCCCAGTTCACCCCGGTGGTGGAGGTCGACCGGAGGACGGTGGGCAGCGGGCGGATCGGGCCCTACAGCGAGGCCCTGGGCCGGCTCTACTCCAAGGTGATCATGGGGGAGGTGGAGAAGTACCGGGAGTGGTGCCTGCCGGTGTACTGAACTCCGGCCACCGCCACTCCGACTTCGGCTCCAAGCACGCGTCGCGCACCGCCTCACTGAGCAGGCGCCGGGCCGCGGCCGCCGAACGGGCACCGCCCTCGCCGCTGAGCGCCAGCCCGGCCCCCAACGACCCCAGCTCCGCCGCCGCCCGCTTTTCGGCGGCGCCCGCCACCACCAGGCAGGCGACCCCCGCCGCCCTGGCCCGGCGGCACACCTCTCCCACCGCCTTGCCCCGGAGGCTCTGGAGGTCGAACCGGCCCTCCCCGGTGATCACCAGACCGGCTACCTCCAGGTGACGGTCAAGGCCGGCCACCTCCGCCACCAGGGGGGCCCCTTTGACCAGCTTGGCACCGGCGAAGGCGGCCAGCCCGAAACCGGCCCCGCCAGCGGCGCCGGCACCCGGGAGCCCCGCCAGGCCGGCCCCACCGAGGTCCCGCTCCGCCACCTGTGCCAGCCGGCTCAGCCCCTGCGCCAGCCGGGCCACGGTGGCGGGGTCGGCGCCCTTCTGCGGACCGAAGGTCGGGGCGGCGCCGCCCGGTCCGAGGAGTGGAGCGGACACATCGCAGGCCGCGACGATCTCCACCTGGGCCAGGCGCGGGTCGCGGCCCCGGCCCTCGATCCGCTCCAGCCGCCGGAGCGCCGCTCCCCCCGCCGGCAGCTCCCTCCCCCCGGCGTCGAGAAGCCGGTACCCGAGAGCCTCCGCCAGGCCGGCACCGCCATCGGTGGATGCGCTCCCCCCGAGCCCCACCAGGATCCGCGCCGGTGCCCGATCGAGCGCCGCCCTCAGCAGCTCGCCGAGCCCGAAGGTGCCACTTACCGCGGCGCTGCGCGGGGAGGGGGGCCAGACGTCACCGATGCCCACCGCCAGGGCCAGCTCCAAGACGGCGGTCCGCTGGGCCCCGAGCCACCCGAGCGGGGCTCGGTGGGGCCGTCCCAGGGCGTCGCGGACCGAGTGCCAGCGGCGCCGGCCCCGACCCGAGGCCAGCAGCGCGGAGAGGAAGCCGTCCCCGCCATCCGAGAGAGGCAGAACGTTGACCTCGACCGCCGGCCACGCCGCCCCCACCCCGGCCGCGATCGCCCGCGCCGCCGCCTCCGCGCTGAGGGTCCCCTTGAACGCGGTGGGCGCGACCAGAACTGGTCCAAAGCCGGTCCCGAGCATGTGGAGAATGGTGGCGCAGGGGACGTGTCCTGTGGTTCAGTCGTACCATGACCACTCCGGTGGAGGCATGGGAGACCGCGGGGTGAGCGCTCCGAGCCAGAGCGGTGGGAGATGGAGGCGCCTGGCGCGTTTGCCGGCGGCGCGTTGGCAGAGGCTGCCCATCCGCGGGCGGATCCTCACCGCCATGCTGGCGGTGTCGGTGATCCCCCTGGCCGCGGTGAGCGCCGCCGGCCTGGGGGCCCTCGAGGGGCTTAACTCGGGTGCCCTGGGCACCGCCAACCAGCAGCTGGTCGCCCAGCAGGGGGCCCATCTGGAGGCGCTGGTCCAGAGCAAGGCGGCGCTGGTCAACGACGAGCTGGCGTCGATCGAAGAGCAGGTGGCCCTGGTGGGCAAGGCCGCGGCCGCGGAGCTGGCGTCCCCCGGTTCGGGCCAGCTCCAGCCGGACCAGACAGCGCAGGTGACCATCCTTGGCCCCGGCGCCGGAGCCGCCCATCCAGGCACCCTGGTGCTCGGGCTTCGCGACCTCGCGGCGCAGATGACGCTCATCTCCACCCTGCATCACGAGGTCGCCCAGGCGTGGCTCAACCTGCCCCAGAGCGGGCTGCTGGCGGTGTCGCCGGGGCGGGCGCTGGGAGGGGCCAGCGGCTCAGCCTTCGAGCAGCTGCTGCCTTCGGCCTCCGTCTACCAGGCGGGGATCGCCGAGGAGGCGGCCGCCGACCAGCTCCAGTCGGCCGCCTGGCGCCAGCTGATCGCCCAATCCCCCCAGACCGCGGTGTGGACCCCGGTGTATGAGAACCCGCTGGCCGGAGGTCCGACGGTGACCGTGGCGACCCAGGGCACCACCCCGGGTGGGGTGGAGTTCCAGGTGGGCGCCAACATAACGGTGAGCAGCCTGGTGTCCGCGTTTCTGGCCGGTCCCCCGGGAAGCGCCGAGGGCAGCTACGGCTTCCTCCTCAGCCCCCAGGGCGATGTGATCTCTGTCGGCCAGGGGGGAACCGCGGCGCTGGGTCTGAAGAACAGCAGCCACCGCACCCAGTCGGTCAGCCTCACCCAGCGGGGGAACCCCTGGCTTCCGGTGGCGACCGAGATGAGCCTCGGACTGCAGGGCTCGGGCCGGATCACCCTGGCCGGGGACCCGGTGGAGGTCTTCTACAGCCCGCTGCCGACGAGCCGCTGGAGCTACGGGGTGGCAGTGCCGGTCTCTGGCCTGGACGCCAGCGTGGTGGGCCTCTCCCAGGACATCTCCCGGGGGCTGGAGGGCGCCATGGCGCTGCTGATCCCGGTCCTCCTCCTGCTCACCGGTTTGGTGCTGTTCTTCACCAACCTCATCAGCCGTAGGCTGCTGGCTCCGCTCACCCGGCTCCAGGCGGCGTCGGAGCGGCTGGCCCAGGGCGACCTGGAGACCGCCGTGGCGGTGAGCGATGGGCCGGTGGACGAGGTGGGGGGGCTGGAGCTGAGCCTGGACGGGCTGCGCCGGAGGTTGTCGGTTCAGCGGAGCCAGATCGAGACCGCCAGAGAGGAGCTGGAGCGGCGCGTCCGCGAGCGCACCGCTGAGCTCACCCAGCGCAACCAGGAGCTGAGCACCCTCAACAGCCTCACCTCGGAGTTGGGACAATCCCTGGTGGTCGCCGAACTGGCGACCGCGGCCGCTGCCCAACTCCAGCGAGTGTGGAGCCTGCCTGGAGTCTGGATCTATGTCGCTGACGGGCTGGACCCCTCGGGCCTGCGGCTGGTGGGGCGGGCCGGTCCCGAGTCGGAGGCCCCGCCGGCGCCCTCCGAGGCCCCGCCGGCGCCGATGGCCACCGCCGACATCCTGGTGCACCCGCTGACCGCCGGCGGGGTGGATGTGGGGCTGCTGGTGCTCAGGGGGCCCCGTCCCTTCGAGCGGCGCCAGATCGAGCTCCTGGAGGTGGTGGGCGGCCAGCTCGGGCTGGCCCTGCGCAACGCCCAGCTCTTCGTCGACACCCAGGAACTCGCCACCATCAACGAGCGCAACCGGATCGCCCGGGAGATCCACGACACCCTGGCCCAGGGGCTGGCCGGGATCATCGTCCAGCTCCAGGCCGCCGATGCCTGGCTGGGCAAAGAGCCGTTGAGGGTCCAGGACGCCCTGGAGCAGGCGACCGACCTCGCCCGCTCCAGCCTCCAGGAGGCGCGGCGCTCGGTTTGGGACCTGCGCCCGGAGATGCTGCAGCGCGCCGGGCTGGCCGGGGCGGTGCGCGACGAGCTGACCCGGGTCCGGGAGCGGACCGGGGTGCAGACCAGCCTGCGAGTCCGGGGCCTCAAGGGGCTCGCCCTACCCGCCCAGATCGAGGTGGCGGTGTTCCGGATCGTCCGCGAGGCGGTGGGCAACGCGGTGCGTCACGGCCACCCCCAGGAGGTGACCGTCGAGCTGACCCGGCGCGACCGGCACCTGCAGGTGGCGGTCACCGACGATGGCCAGGGTTTCGACCCCGCCGCTCCGCCGCGGGAGGGGAGCTTTGGGATCACCTCGATGCGGGAGCGGGCCGCCGCCTCGGGCGGGCAGATGGATCTCAAGAGCCACCCCGGCAAGGGCACCCGCGTGACCATCTCCTTGCCCTTCCCCGAGGCCGAGGTGGCGCGGTGATCCGGGTGCTGGTGGCCGACGACCACCCGGTTGTCCGCCAGGGGCTGTGCGCGATGCTCGAGGCGGAGGCGGACCTGGAGGTGGTGGCTGATGTGGCCGACGGGGCGGCCGCGGTGGCCGCGACGCTGGAGCTGCGTCCCGACGTCGTCCTCATGGACGTGCAGATGCCGGTCCAGGACGGGATCGACGCCCTCCGGGAGATCATGAACCGCTGCCCCGGCTCCCGGGTCGTGATGCTCACCACCTTCGGGCACGAGAACTACGTCGTCCCCAGCTTTCGGGCCGGGGCCGCTGGCTACCTGCTGAAGGACGTCTCCCGCGCTGAGCTGACCCAGGTGATCCGCCGGGTGGCGGCCGGCGAGTCGCTCCTGGACCGTCCGGAGGCGGGCACCGAGGCGGCGACGGTGAGCCAGCGGGAGCTTGAGGTTCTCTCGTGCATGGCGCGGGAGATGACCAATCGGGAGATCGCCCAGCGGCTGTTCCTCAGCGAGCACACCGTCAAGACCCACGTCAGCCACATCCTCTCCAAGCTGGGCGCCAGCGACCGTGCCGGCGCGGTCCTGAGGGCCTGGCGCCGGGGGCTCCTGCCCCGCGATTTGGAGCTGGAGCCGCCGGCAAATCAGACTGATGGGGGATGACGGGGGGAGGAGCGGGTGCCTAAGATCTCTCCACCACGTGGGTTAGGGGCCCGCGTGCTTCGTCGCCCCACGGCGGCGCGGAAGGATCAGGGCACAGGAGGATACAGACGGCAGTGAGACACATTCCAAAACTCTCGTTCTGGCGACTTGCGGGGGTGGCCGCGGTGACGGCCCTCTTCGTGGCCGCCTGCGGGGGAACCACCACCACCCCGAAGACCACCACCGGCGGCACGGTGACCTTCGCCGAGGGGCCGAGCGCGCCGCCCAGCTACATCTTCCCGATGGCAAGCGGGACCTATTTCAGCGTCACCAACCTCTCGGACTTCTCCCAGCTGATGTACGTCCCCCTCTTCTGGTTCGGGAACAACACCTCGGACCCCGTGTTCAATGCGCAGTTGAGCATCGGCAACCAGCCGGTCTTCTCCAACAACAACACCGAGGTCAGCATCACCCTGAAGCACTGGGTGTGGTCGAACGGCAAGCCGATCACCGCCCGGGACGTGGTCTTCTGGCTCAACCTGCTCTCCGCGGCGACTGACCCCAACGCGCCCGCGGTCGGCAGCAGCAGCGCCCCCGGCCCCGGATGGGGTGCGGCGGTGCCTGGCGCGTTCCCGCAGAACGTGGTCAGCTACCAGGCGACCGGGACCTACTCGCTCCACATGACGCTGAACAGCTCCTACAACCCGCGCTGGTTCCTCTACAACGAGCTGAGCCAGATCACCCCCCTGCCGCAGCAGGCGTGGGATGAGCTGTCCGCCAGTGGACCGATCGGCAACTACGACGCCGGGGCGGAGGCCAGGACTACCCTTCCCAACACCTCGCCCGCCGAGTACGTGCCGACCAACCCGGGCAACGGGACCAGCGGGGCGCTGGGTGTGGCCCAGTTCATCAACAGCCAGTCCCAGACCCTGGGCACCTACGCCACCAACCCGCTCTGGCAGGTGGTCAGCGGTCCCTTCGTTCTGAACGCCTACACCACGGCCGGCTACGCCAAGATGGTCCCCAACAAGAGCTACTCCGGTAGCCCCAAGCCCACCATCTCGGCCTTCATCGAGGAGCCGTTCACCTCCGACACCGCGGAGTTCAACGCCCTCAAGGCGGGTTCCCTGACCATCGGGTACATCCCGACCCAGGACATCAGCCAGAAGGCGCTTCTCGAGAAGAGCGGCTACACCTTCAACCCGTGGTACAGCTTCGGCTTCACCTACTTCCCGTACAACTTCACCGAGCCGACGACCGGCCCGATCATGAAGCAGCTGTACTTCCGGCAGGCCTTCCAGTCGCTGGTCAACCAGCCGCAGTACATATCCGACTTCCTGGCCGGCTATGGGGTGGCCACCAACGGGCCCGTCCCGACCTACCCCCTGCACAACCCCGACGTCAGCCCGCTTGAGGGCGGCGGCCAGGTCTACCCGTACAGCGCCAGCAAGGCAGTGGGCCTTCTCAAGGCCCACGGCTGGACCGTAAACGCCGGCGGCGTGAGCACCTGCACCAAGCCCGGCACCGCGTCGGACGAGTGTGGCCAGGGGATCGCCAACGGAGCGCAGCTCAACTTCCGACTCCTGTACGCGCAGGGATCGGTCGCCCTGACCAACGAGATGACAGCTCTCCAGTCGACCGCCCAGCAGGTGGCCGGCATCAAGATCACCCTCTCGACCGCGCCGTTCCAGCAGGTGATCGGCACCGCCTTCAACGGCTGCACCTTCTCGTCGCCCTGCAACGGGTGGGACATGGCCAACTGGGGCGGTGGCTGGGTGTACTCACCTGACTACTTCCCGACCGGAGGCGAGATCCTGGGCACCGGCGCATCGAGCAACGCCGGCGACTACAGCGATACCACCAACGACGCCAACATCAAGGCCACCCACACGGCGGCCAACGACACGGCCGAGCTCAAGGCGCTGTTCACCTACGAGGACTACCTCGCCAAGCAGCTGCCGGTGGTCTACATGCCCACCACCCCCTACCAGCTCACCATGTACAAGAGCAACCTCACGGGGCTTGAGCACCAGGGAATCTTCGACGAGCTGTACCCGCAGTACTACGCGTTCTCCTGATCTGAGTTAAGGATCGACGGCACCAGCCGCGGGCCCCAACCGGGGTCGGCGGTGGGGCCCGGCCGCAAGGCCGGGCCCCATGGGGCCGCTCGACCGGCCATCAACGACGGGGTAGGGAGCTAGACGAATGTGATCGGATACTTGATCCGGCGAGTCGGTCAGGCCATCGTCGTCCTGATCGGCGTGACGATCATCACCTTCATCCTGCTCCATCTCCTGCCAGGCAGCCCGGTGCGGGCCATTCTCGGCCCCCGGGCCAGCGCCGCCGCCATCAAGCAGCTGAACGAGGAGCTGGGCTTCAACAAGCCGCTCTACGTCCAGTACGGCATCTGGGTGTGGAACCTTGTACACCTGAATCTCGGGTTCTCCTACAAGCTCAACCAGCCGGTGATGGCGCTGATCGGGCAGCGACTGCCCAAGACCCTGTTCCTGGTCGGCTCGTCTCTCGTGCTGGCGGTGATCCTGGCGGTGCCGCTGGGCATCTGGCAGGCGGTGCGCCGCAACCGCCCGGACGACTACGTCCTCACCGGGATGAGCTTCATCTTCTACTCCATGCCCACCTTCCTTCTGGGCATCCTGCTGATCATCGTCTTCAACCAGACCTTGAACTGGCTGCCCTTCGAGGCGCCGCAGAACCAGACCTATCCCTGGACCGACCTCAACGGGATGGTGCTGCCGGTGGTGACCCTCACCGCGGTCACCGTCGCCCTGTTCAGCCGCTACATGCGCTCCTCGATGCTGGAGCAGTCCATCCAGGACTACGTCCGCACCGCTCGCGCCAAGGGCGTCTCCAATCAGGCGGTGCTGCTGGTCCACGTGCTGCGCAACGCGCTCATCCCGGTGATCACGCTCATCGGGCTCTCAATCGGTGGCATCGTCGGCGGGGCGGTGGTCACCGAGAGCGTCTTCAACTACCCGGGCATGGGCCTCCTGTACTACAACGCGGCAGTAACCGACGACTTCCCGACGCTTCTGGGTTTCGTCGTGGTCGTGGCCCTCGCGACCGTGCTGGGCAACCTGCTCGCTGACATCCTCTACGCGGTTGCCGACCCGAGGATCAGGTATGTGTAGGCGAAGTGGGCAGGGAGGAGCTCGAATCCACCTGCGCGAGGGAGAAGGATGAGCACTGCGCAACCCGTCGCCGGCCTGCCGCTGGGGTCCGATGCGATTCCCGAAGGAGGGGAGGGCTACCGGTCGGGGTCGATGTGGCGGCTGATCCTGGCCGTCTTCATCGAGAACCGGCTGGCGATCGTGGGCCTCGGGATCATCGTCTTCATGCTCCTCTTCAGCTTCATCGGTCCCTTCATCTACCGCACCCAGCAGGTCTTCAACAACCCCGGCATCGCCCATCTGGGGCCCAGCCTGGCCCATCCCCTGGGCACCGATCAGGTCGGCTACGACAACCTGGGCCGCCTCATGCTGGGGGGGCAGAGCTCGCTTGAGGTGGGCTTCGCCGCCGCGATCATCGCGGTCTTCGTCGGGGTGATCTGGGGCGCCGTCTCCGGGCTGGCCGGCGGCATCGTCGACACCGTCATGATGAGGATCGTCGACGCCCTTCTGGCGATCCCCTTCCTCGTCGCCCTCATCCTGCTCGGGGCGATCTTCACAACCTCGACCCTGGAGCTGATCATCGTCATCGGCCTGGTCGCCTGGCTGGTCCCAGCCCGGTTGGTCCGCGGCGAGACCCTCAGCCTGCGGGTGCGCGAGTATGTCCAGGCGGTCCGGGTCATGGGCGGGAGCACCCGCCGGGTCCTCTTCCGCCACATCATTCCCAACACCGTCGGGGTGATCGTGGTCAATGCCACCTTCCAGGTGGCCGACGCGATCATCGCCGTGGCCACCCTGAGCTACCTGGGCATCGGAGTGCCCCCGCCGGCGACCAACTGGGGCGGGGAGCTGAGCAACGGGCTCAGCTACGTGTACGCCGGCTACTGGTGGCTCATCTACCCGGCGGGGGTGGCCATCGTGCTGACCGTCGTCGCCTTCAACTTTGTTGGCGATGCCCTTCGAGATGCCCTTGAGGTGCGGCTCCAGAAGCGCTGACCCCGGGGTCGCCCCGGGCCGGCAGCAGCGGGCAACGAATGGCGGCTGGCCCAGGTGGTTGGGCGGGTGCGTCCGCGGGGCCGGGTAGACGGCGGTGGGCAGCCCTTGGAGGCTGCCCTGGAAGCGAGGGAAGGGAGCAGCGGAGGGGAGGCTGCGGAGCGCTGAACTCCGGCCTCAGGCGGCCGCGGTGGGCGCCTGGAGGGGGAAGTGACAGGCGGCCATGTGACGGTCGCCAAACGCCCGCAGTGGCGGCTCCTGCTCCGCGCAGATCTCCTGGGCCCGTGGACACCGGGTGCGGAACCGGCAGCCCGAGGGCGGGTGGAGCGCCGACGGCAGCTCACCCACCACGGGCTGGATCTGCTTGGAGCGCTCGCGCCGGGGGTCAGGCTCGGGGATGGCGTTGATCAGTCCGAGGGTGTAGGGGTGGACCGGGCGTTCGTAGATCTCCTCGCTGGGGGAGATCTCGACCAGCTTGCCGAGGTACATCACCCCGATGCGGTCGGACAGGTACTTCACCACCGACAGGTCGTGGGAGATCACCAGGTAGGTGAGTCCGTGGGTCGCCTGGAGGCCGTTCATGAGGTTCAGGATCTGGGAGCGGATCGAGACGTCGAGGGCGGACACCGGCTCGTCCGCGACGATCAGCTTGGGGTTGAGCGCAAGGGCCCGGGCCAGACCGATGCGCTGCCGCTGCCCGCCGGAGAACTCATGCGGGTACAGTTCCACGGACTTGGGGCTGAGCCCCACCTCCTGCAGAAGCTGACGGACCCGGGCGTCCTGCTCCCCGCGGTCCCCGATGCGCTGGATGGTCAGCGGCTCGCGAATGATGCCTCCCACCCGCATCCGGGGGTCTAGGGACGCGTATGGGTCCTGGAACATGAGCTGCATGTCCCGGCGCATCCGCCGGAACGCCGCCCCCTTGAGCCGCGAGACTTCCTGGTCCTCGAACCAGATCTCACCGGAGGTGAGGCGCTCCAGGCCGACGATCAGCCGTCCGATGGTGGTCTTGCCACAGCCGGACTCGCCCACCAGGCCGAAGGTCTCTCCCTGGTCGATGGAGAAGGAGACGTCGGTCACCGCCTTGACGCTGCCGATCCGGCGCTGGAGCACAGCCCCGGCGGTGACCGGAAACTCCTTCACCAGGTGTCGGAGGTCGAGGAACGCCGGGCGGGAAGTCGTCTGATCCGAGGAGGGGCTGGTGCTGGTGGCGGTCATGCGGTCAAATCCTCAACAACTGATCGGTGGGCCGCCGCCAGATCACCCCGCCGCCGCTGGCTGGGGGCGCGCCCCGGCCCGACCCACCGGGTTGAAGCACGCGTACAGGTGCTCGGGGGTGTCGCCAGCGAGCTCCGGCTCCTCCTCCCGGCAGTGTGCGGTCGCGTACCGGCAACGAGGCTGGAAGCGGCACCAGGTCGGCGGGTGAGACAGGTCGGGCGGCAGCCCGGGGATGCTGTACAGGGCGGTGTCGGTGCGCTGGTCGAGGCGCGGGATCGAGGCCAGCAGGGCCTCGGTGTACGGGTGGCGCATCGACTCGAAGAGGTCGACGGTGGGCGCGGCCTCGACGATCTTGCCGGCGTACATCACGTTCACCCGGTCGGCCCGGCCGGCGATCACCCCCATGTCGTGGGTGATCAGCAGCACCGCCATCCGGAGCCGCTGCTTCAGGCTGTAGAGGAGCTCCAGGATCTGCAGTTGAATCGTGACGTCCAGGGCGGTGGTCGGCTCATCCGCGATCAGCAGCTTGGGATCGCAGGAGAGGGCCATGGCGATCATCACGCGCTGACGCAGCCCTCCGGAGAGCTGGTGCGGGTAGTCCTTCAGCCGTTCCCGGGGGTTTGGCATCCCCACCAGGCCGAGGACCTCAGCGGCGCGGTCCAGCGCCTCCCGCTGCTTGACCTGGCGGTGGATCTTGACCATCTCGGCGATCTGGTTGCCGATCGTCATGGTCGGGTTCAGAGAGGTCATGGGGTCCTGGAAGATCACCGCCACGTCATTTCCCCGGACCTTGCGGATCTCCCTTTCCGGCATCCCCACCAGCTGCTGGCCGTCCAGGATGATGCTCCCGCCGGCGATGTAGCCCCCGGGGGGCAGGAGTCGCATGATCGACATTCCGGTCATCGTCTTGCCGCAACCGGACTCACCGACCAGGCCCAGCGTCTCCCCCTCCTCGATGTACAGGCTGACCCCATCGACCGCTCGCACCTCGCCCTTGCGCTGGCGGATGTAGGTCTTTAGGTCCTGGATCTCGAGCAGTGCCGACAAGTCTTAGCACCTGAGAAGGTTGGAGGTGGACGCCCACCGAATTGCCCGGAGTATACCGACCCAAGTGGCTGCGGGGTGAGGTGACCCCGGCCGCAATTCCGACCCCGGACCGGTATTCTGAAGCCGTGTCCCTGAAGCGAGTCCGGCCGGGGCGGGCCTATCGGATCGCCCGCCGCCTGCTGCCAGCTCTGATCAGCGTCGCAATTCTCCTCTTGGTCGTCGCCTACGTCCGGCCCCAGGATCTGGGGTCCGCGCTCTCCCGGTTCCATCTCGCCTACCTGCCGCTCATCCTGGTTCTGGCCATGTCCTACTACGTCCTGAAGGGATGGCAGTGGCACCTGTTCCTCAAGCCGTTGCACCTCGACCACGGCGCCTTCGAGACGGTGCTCATCTACCTCGCCGGGCAGCCCACCTCGATCCTGCCGCTGGGCGAGCTCAGCCGGGCCTTCATCCTCCGCCGGCACACCAAGGTGAACCTCGGCCAGGCCTCGGCCACGGTGGTGGTCCAGGAGGTGCTCTACCCGGTCGGGCTGGTGGCCGCGGCGATCCCCGGCGCCTCCCAGGTGCCGGGCGCCCAGGAGGCCGTGGTCAGCGCGCTGGTGGGGATCATCGCCATCTCGGTGGTTCTGCTGTGGCCGGCGGCCTTCCGGCGGGTCTTGGGGATGGCGGAGCGGCTCCCGCTGGTCCGTCGCTACGCCCCCGACATTCGGGCCCTGCAGCGGGACGTGGCGTTCATCGCCCGCCGTCCCGCCACCCTGGCGCCGGCGCTCCTGGGCCCGGTGGCGGCGGTCATCGCGATCGCCGTCTTCTACTTCACGGTGCGCAGCGTGGGGGTCGACCTCGGGGTCTACCAGGCGGCCTTCGTCTACGCCGTGGCCCACCTCGCCGGCGGGGTGAGCCTGCTGCCCGGCGGCATCGGCGCCTACGAGGGGACGATGACGTTCCTGCTCATCGCCTTCGGGGTGGCGGGGGCCGCGGCGGCCGCGGTGGCGATCCTCAACCGGGCCTTCGACAGGGGGCTGGTGACGGTTGTGGGGGCGATCGTCTACTTCATAATCCGGCGGCCACTTGACCTCGGTGAGATCTCGCTCGCCCCGGACTGAGCGCGACGGGCTCGGCGCCCGCAAGAAGGAGGAGCCCATGCAAGCCATCGTCACCACCCCGGGGCAGAAGGGCAGCGTCCACCTCGGCGAGATCGGCGAGCCGTCCGGCCACGGCGAGATTCAGGACGCCAAGGGCGAGGCGGCCGAGGGGGCGCTGGTCCAGGTGGTCGAGGTCGGTGTCTGCGGCACCGACCTGGAGATCGCCAACGAGGGTTACGGCGCCGCTCCGGAGGGACGGCAGCAGCTGGTGATGGGACATGAGAACCTCGGCCGGGTGGTGAACGCCCCCCCAGCCTCGGGGCTCAAGGAGGGCGAGTTGGTGGTGGCGACGGTCCGCCGCCCCTGTCCGGAGCGCTGCCTCCCCTGCGCCGCTGGGCAGAGCGACAACTGCCTCACCGGTCATTACACCGAGCGGGGGATCAAGGGCCGCGACGGCTACATGGCGCAGCAGTACCTGGAGCACCCCGACTACCTCGTTCCTCTTCCGTCGACCCTCTCCCGGGTGGGGGTGCTGATGGAGCCCAGCTCGATCGTGGAGAAGGGGCTGATCCAGGCGTTCTCCATCCAGAGGGGCCGAATGCCCTGGCAGCCGCGGCGGGCTCTGGTCTGCGGTGCCGGGGCGATCGGGCTGCTCGCCGCCGTCTTCCTGCGCCTGCGCGACCTCGAGGTGGTGGTGGTGGCCAAGGCCGCCCCGGACTCGCGCTCAGCCCAGGTCGCGAGGGAGATCGGGGCCGAGCTCCTGGACGCGGACGAGCACCCGGTGGCCGGACTCGGCGCGGAGCTGGGGAACATCGACCTGGCCTTCGAGGCCACCGGGGTCTCGGCGGTGGCGATGGCGGCGATCACCGCCACCGGTCACGATGGGGTGTGCTGCCTCAGCTCGGTGACGGCCGGAGCCCGGACGGTGACGGTCGACGCCGACGCCCTCAACCTGGACATGGTGCTGGGCAACAAGCTGGTATTCGGGACGGTCAACGCCAATCGCAAACACTTCGAGGCCGCGGCTCGGATGCTGGGGGCCGCGGTGCGGAGGTGGCCCGGAGTGCTGGAGCAGGTGGTCACCCGGCGCGAGCCGGCGGCGAGCTTCGCCGACGCCTTCCAGCGGCAGCCCGACGACATCAAGACGGTGGTGACCTTCAGCAGCTGAACTGCGCCCTCCAGGTCCGGTCCCCCTCCCTTACCAGGGCCCGATCGCGCCACCCCGGGGCCCGGGTGAGCCGGCAGCGCCCGTCCCGGTGTCTCTGGCACACTGCGCGAGCGTCCGCCGCGGCCCCGCCCGGCCGGTCTTGACTGGAGGAGGTTGGTGATGTTCCCTCAATCCCGAGGGCGTTTCAGCCGGCAGGCCCACTGCGATCTGCCCGAGGGCACGATCGAGGAGGAGTTCGCGCGCCAGGGCTTCTTCGGCCCCGCCTCGCACCTCTATCACGCTCACGCCCCGACCGAGTGGACTCGGATCGAGGGCCCGCTCCGGCCGCGCGCCTACGACCTGCGGCGGGCCGAGGCCCCCGACGCCGACGACCCGGCGGCGGCGGTGACTCCGGTGCTGGGAAATCAGGACGTGCGCATCAGCGTCTCCCGGCGGCGGTCGGCGATGCCCTACTGCTACCGCAACGCCGACTCCGACCTCATCTACTTCGTGCATCGGGGCCGGGGCACGATCCTCACCGACTTCGGTGTCCTCGCCTACGAGCAGGGCGACTACCTGGTCCTGCCCCGGGGCACCACCCACCGCCTCTTCCCCGAGGGGGAGGAGAGCTTCCTGCTGGTGATCGCCTCGGCCGAGATGCCGACCCTTCCCTCCGCCGACCGGATGGGCCAGCACTCACCATTCGACCGGGCGGTTCTGCGCCTTCCCGAGCTGCCCCTGCCCGGCACCCCCGCCAATGCCGATTCCGAGTGGGAGATGGTGATCGAGCGGGAGGGGCAGTGGACCAGGGTCTTCTACCCCTTCGACCCGCTGGACACGGTGGGGTGGAAGGGGGACCTTTCGGCCTTCGCCCTGAACGTGCGCGACATCCGGCCGGTGACCTCAGGGCGCTTCCATCTCCCCCCCTCGGTGCACACGACCCTCAAGACCTCGGGATTCGTCCTCTGCACCTTCGCCCCCCGGGCGGTGGAGGGTATCGATGACCCGGGAGCGGTGCGTCTGCCCTTCTATCACCGCAACATCGACTACGACGAGGTGCTCTTCTACCACGCCGGCACGTTCATGAGCCGGGCCGGCATCGATGCCGGGATGATGACCTGGCATGCCCAGGGCATCCACCACGGCCCCCAGCCCAAGGCGATCGAGCGCGACCGGCAGGGCACCAAGACTCACCACGACGAGGTGGCCGTCATGATCGACGCGCTGCGACCGCTCCGCCCGCTGGAGGCGGCCACGACCTGCGAGATCGTGGAATACGCGGAGTCGTGGATGCCGCACATCGACGATTGAGGGGAGAGCGATGCGCCTTGCGACGATCGGGGTCGTCGGCCCCTTGGGCATGGTCCCCCGGGTGGTGGCGGTGGAGGCCGACCCGACCGCCGGCACGCCCCTTCTGATCGATGTCACCTCCGCGGGGGAGCTCTGGTGGGCCCGGCAGGGCTCGGGCGCGGCCCTCAGTTGGGCTCTGGCCACCTTCCCACCCGACCTGACCGCCCTTCTGGGGGGTGGACGCCGGGGCCTGGAGATGGCGCGGGAAGCGGTGGCGGGGGTGCTGGAGGAGGGTCCCGGGACAACCCCTTCCGGAGCGCCCCTCACCTGGACGGACGGGCAGTTCGAGCGGCTCCCGCTCCTCCGGCCCCCCCTGCTGCGCGACTTCTATTCCTTCGAGGCCCACGTCGAGGCCGGCGCCCGGCGCCGGGGTGAGCCGATCCCCGAGGCGTGGTACCGCCGCCCCGCCTACTACAAGGGCAACCCCTCCACCCTGCTCGCGCCCGGAGCGGAGGTTCCCTGGCCCGCCTACACCAGCGCCATCGACTATGAGCTGGAGTTCGCCTGCGTGCTGCTGGAGGGTGGCCGCGACCTCGACCCCAAGGAGGCCCAGGACGCCATCGCCGGTTACGCCGTCTTCTGCGACTTCTCGGCTCGAGACATCCAGCGCGAGGAGATGCAGGTGCGCCTGGGGCCGGCGAAGTCGAAGGACTTCGCCAGCGGGCTCGGTCCCTGGCTGGTGACCGCCGACGAGGTCCCGGACGCCTCCCGCTTGGTGGCCCGGGCGTTCGTCAACGGGGAGGAGGTCGCCGCCGGGACCATGGCCGAGTCGCGGTGGTCGTTCGCCGAGATGGTCTCCTACGCCTCGGGGGCGGAGCCGCTGGCGGCCGGCGAGGTGGTGGCCAGCGGGACGGTGGGAGGGGGGAGCGGCCAGGAGCGAGGCCGCCTGCTCCAGGAGGGGGACAGGATCGACTGCGAGCTGGAGGGGTTCGGAACGCTCACCCACACGGTGGGGCCCAAGGGCGGGGGCGGCGGGAGGTTGGTTCCGGCCCCGATCGGGAATCCTTCACACTAGCAAGTACAATCAGCTGACCCGGTCAGCTTCTCTGCCGGAAACGATGGAGGTGGCAGTTGGCACGACGTTCGATGGGATCTCGCCCCCGCCGCGGCCCCGGCCGGCCCCGGGTCTCTCGGGTCACGCCGGTTGAGGAGCGCAAGGAGGAGACCATCGAGCTCGAGGGCACGGTGGTCGAGCCGCTGCCCAACGCCGTCTTCAAGGTGCAGCTCCAGACCGGCCAGACGGTCCTCGCCTACATCTCCGGCAAGATGCGCAAGCACTACATCCGCACCCTGATCGGCGACAAGGTCAAGGTGGAGCTGAGCCCCTACGACCTGACGAGAGGGCGGATCACCTTCCGGTTCAAGTAGCCCGCCCGGCCCCGGGCCGGCTCACCCCCTCGGGCTCTCGGCGGCCGGCGGCGACTCGCCCTCGGCCTCGAGCCGGGCGAGGAGCCCGGAGCGGCGGTCGACCTGCTCGGTGACTGGCGACCGGCTGCGCCGGGCCAGGATCTCCGCCAGACGGGTTCGCTCCCGGTCCCTCGAGTCCCCCGCGATTCGATCCGCGGGGCGGCGGGTGTCCCAGTGCCGCACGTAGAACGCGGCCTTGAGTGCGGTGTAGGGGATGGCGAAGGTCCGGTGCTCGCGGGTCCCCGCCTCGATGACGTCCCAGACGGCGCCGTAGCGCTGCAGCGACGCCGGGGTGATCACGTGGGCCCGGAAGACCTGGCCATCCTGAAAGTGGAGGGCCACCCGCGGCAACGTCTCCAGGTCGACGTCGACGGGCACCGGGGGCACGGTGGCCTGGTCGATCTGGCGCAGGGAGACGGCCGGGACCAGCGCCTGGCGGTTGTTGCCGTCCAGCCCGTGCAGCTCCACCTCCAAGAAGGGATCGTCCATCTGGAGCGCCGGTATCGAGCCATACATGAGCTCGCCGTCCAGAAACGCCAGGATCACATCGGGCACGTCGCTCTCCCCGGGTACGCCGTTCCGGCCGTGTCATCGGAAAGTGTGGCCGGTGTCACCCCATCGCTACCCCAAGCGCGCCCGCTCCGATCCATGGCTGGCTACGGTGGGAAATCATAGGGGGGCGGGCAGTCGGAGTCGGCCCTCCCGCCGCGACCGGGGGCCGCGACTCCGTCGCCGGCCCGCCAGGGGATCTTGGAAAGCAAAGTTGGCCAACCATTCCAGGGGCAAGCGCCGCCCGCGGAGCGCCTCGTTCACCGCCCGCTTCGCCCTGATCCTCCTCGGGGTGGGCCTGGCGACGGCGCTGGCGGCCGGGGCGGTGGCGTGGTATGAGACCGGCAGCGCCAGCTCACGCCAGCTGGTCGCGGACGGGGCGGGGACCGCCCACCTGGCCACCCGCCTGCTGGAGCTCGACACCTTCGGCTCCAGCGCCGGGTACGCCTGCCAGCTCGCCCGTCTCACCTCCAGCGAGCAGGCGCTGGCGGCTCCCACGTCAGACCTTGCCACCCTCGTGCGCACCTACGCCACCGCTGCGCCCGGCGACCGGGTGCTGATCCTGTCCGTCTCGGGGGCGGTGCTGGCCCAGGCGCCAACGGCGCTGAGCGCCGCCCAGCTGGCCTCCCTGCCGGCGGCGGTCCCAGAGGCCAGGTGCGGGTCCGCGAGCGTCCCCGGAGCCTTCTGGCGGCCGGCGGGGTCGGAGGTCCTCGGCATCGGCGCGGCTCCCGTCTCCAGCGGCTCCCGGAGGCTGGGGACGATCGTGGTGCTGAGCCCGGTGACCACCTCGTCCCTGGAGTTCGCCCGCCGGCTGGTGGGAGCGGCTGAGCCCTCTGCCCAGCTGATCCTGGAGTCGCACGGGGTGGTGCTCCTGCCGGCGCTGGTGGCGGGGCGCCGGCAACCGATTGGGTCCCGCCTGCCGGAGGCCCTTGCCGCCGTGCTCGCCGGGTCCGGGCAGCGTGGGCTGCTCACCCTCAGGGGCGACCGGTACGCCGCCGCTGGCGTTCCCCTCGTCTCGGCCAGCGGGGAGACGGTGGCCGAGCTGGTGGCGGTCCAGCCCACGGCGCCCATCGGGCCGACCGCAGGCGAGCTGGCGGCTCCCCTGGCCCTGGCCGTCGCCGCCATCCTGCTGGTGGGGATGCTGCTGGTGTTCCTGCTCGCCGAGCACTATCTCAACCGCCCGCTGAGACGGCTGAATCAGGCGGTCCAGAGCCTGGGACAGGACGGCTACTCCACCCCGATCGACATCACCGGGGCCGAGGAGGTGACGCGCCTGTCGGCGAACTTCGAGCTGATGCGGCGACAGCTGCACCGGCAGCTGCTGATGGCGACCGGGCGCAGCGTGATCTCCGCCACCATCGGCAGCAAGGTTCCGCTGGAGCAGGCCCTGGGGCAGGTGCTGAACAGCCTTCGCGACCTCCTGGAGGTGCAGATGGCGATGATCCTGGTGCGGCCGCAGGCGGCGACCGGCCCCGGGTACCTCATCACCACCGAGATTCCCGGACCCCCACTGGAGTGGTCGGAGCTGGAGGCCGGCGACGGGCTGGTCTCGCGGTTGCTCCGCGAGCCGCGGTTCGTGGCCCGCTCCCTCTTGGCGCCCTCGGAGCGCGGTGCCCTGGAGCGCCGGCTCGAAATCAGAGACTGCCTCGCCGAGCCCCTGCGCTCGGAGGGGCGCGACCTCGGAATCCTGATCCTCGCCAACAAGCACCGCCCCTACCTGGAGGAGGACAGCGCGCTGTGCGAGGGGGTGGCCAGCCAGGTGGTGGTGGCGGTGGAGAAGAGCGCGCGGCTGGCGGCCACCCAGCGGGAGGCCACGACGGACGCGATGACCGGGCTCTACAACTACCGATTCCTCATCGGCTACCTGGACCAGCAGGTGAATGTGGCGGATCGGGCGGGCTCCTCGCTCTCGGTCCTGATGCTGGACCTCGACCATTTCAAGCGGGTGAACGACACCCACGGTCACCAGGCGGGGGACCAGGTGCTGCGCGCCTTCGCCTCGCTGCTGATCGAGACCATCCGCAAGTCCGACCTCGCGGCCCGGTACGGCGGCGAGGAATTCGTGGTGGTGATGGCCAACACCGGGCGCGACGACGCGCAGCTGGTGGCCGAGAAGATCCGCGCCGCCGCCGCCCAGCACATCGTCCAGCTGCCGGACGGCGACCACCTCCAGGTGACCGTCAGCGTCGGCGGTGTGACCTTTCCCGAGGGCTCCCGCGGCGCCCGCAACCTGCTCGACCTGGCGGACCGGGCGCTCTATGCCGCCAAGCGCGGCGGCCGCGACCGGGTCGAGTTCCTCGATGTCGGCGCGCCGGAGCCCTCCGCCCGCAGCTGACCCTTCCGGTCCGCCCGGTAGCATGGGCGCATGATCGATTTGCGCAGCGACACGGTGACCCGGCCCACCCCGGAGATGCGCGCCGCGATGGGCGCGGCCGAGGTGGGCGACGATGTCTTCGCCGAGGATCCCACGGTCAACCGGCTGGAGGAGCGGGTGGCTGAGCTCCTGGGCAAGGAGTCAGCGCTCTTCTGCCCCAGTGGCACCATGTCCAACCTGGTGGCGATCCTGACCGCCACCTCTCCGGGGGAGGAGGTGCTGGTGGACGCGGAGGCTCACGTCCTCCACTACGAGCTCGGCGGAGCCGCGGTGGTGGGCGGGGTGCAGATGCGCAACTTCGACGCGCCCCTGGCCGGCTGCCCCACGGCGGCGCAGCTGGAGTCGCTTCGCCGACTGGCTGACCCCGGCCATGAGCCCCGCACCGCCCTGCTCTGCCTGGAACAGACCCACAACCGCCGCGGTGGAACCGTCGCCCCTCTGGCGCGCCTCCAGGAGGCGTCGCAGGCCGCTCATGAAATGGGGCTCTCCGTCCACCTGGACGGTGCTCGCCTGGGCAACGCTGCGGCCCACCTGGGAGTCCCCCTCTGCGCCCTGACGGCGGGGGTCGACAGCGTCAACTTCTCCCTGTCGAAGGGACTGGGCTGCCCGGCCGGCTCGCTGTGGGTGGGGAGCCGCGACGCGCGGACCAGGGCCCACATCTGGCGCAAGCGCCTCGGCGGCGGCATGCGCCAGGTGGGGATCCTGGCGGCGGCCGGCCTCTGGGCGCTGGACCACCAGCTTCCCCGACTCGCCGAGGACCACGCCAAGGCGGCCTGGCTGGCGAAGGAGCTGGCTGGGGTGGACGGAATCAAGGTGGATCGCGAGACGGTGCAGACCAACATCGTCCTGCTCCAGACCGCGCGACCGGCCCAGGAGGTGATCGACCGCGCCGAGGAGCTGGGGGTCCTGCTGACGGCCTTCGGCCCCCACACGGTGCGCTGCGTGACCCACCTTGACGTCACCCAGGCCGACGTGGGTCGGGCGGCGGGGCTGATCCAGCGAGCCGCGGCGGCCTGACCGGTCAGCTCACAGCGAGTGGGGGGCCGGGCCCTACCCGGCCCCCCACTCAGCGGATCAGAGCTCCGGCCTAGGAGGCCGAGGGGGCGGATCCGCCGGCGAGGGTGATGCGTCCCTTCCGCCGGGCCGGCTTCTTGACGGGCGGAGCCGCAGCGCTCGCGGCGCGGCGCGGCGCGGTTCGGGGGCTGGCCGCCACCCTCGGGGTGCGGGCTGTGGTGCGCGGCGTACGTGGGGTTGTGGTGCGCGACGCACGCGGGGTTGTGGTGCGCGGGGCAGCGGTGCGCGCGGTGGTGCGTCGCGGGCTCGCCGCTGCGCTGCGGCCGGTTCCGGCGGCCGCGCGGGGAGTCCGGCCCGCGGCGACGCGGCGGGTGGCGGTGGGAGCGGCGCTCCGGCCCGCACCTCTGGTGGTGGTACTCCGCCGCGTGGTCCGCGGGGCGGCAGCGCGCCCGGTGGTGGTGCGGCGGGTGGTGGCGCGCGCCCCGACGGCCCGCGTCCGGGTGCCGCGTGCGGCGCTCACCGGGCGGGTGGTGGCGCGCTCGCGAGTGATGGCGGCGTCAAGCTTGCGCTCGATGTCCGCCAGCCGCCGCTCCAACACCTTGAGCTGGGTGGTGAGCGCGCGGTTGAGCGCGGCGGGGGTCATGCTCGCGACTGGGGTCCGGGTGGTGCGGCGCACCGCGCCAGCTCGGCGCGGCGTGGTGGCGTGCGCACTGGTCCTTCGCGGGGTGCGCGAAGTGGTGCGAGTTCCGGTGCGCGTTGCGGCGCGCCGACTCGCGGGCTTCTTGGGGGTCCGGGGCATTACTTGCCTCCCTCTGGATTAATCACGACGACTTGGATCGCCGCGCTGCAGATCTCTGCAGTGATGCAGTGGTTTTCCAACCGCCGTGTTGATGACGGAGGTGGTTGTGGTGGGGCGCTGGGGTGCAGGTCGCAGGCCGATTGTTGCACACTCACGCAGATCCGTGTGCGCGGACCGTTCTGCGCGTGGTCCAATGCGTGGGCTGAGCCGGCAGCAGAGCCGATCCTCTCCGGAGCACCGTGCACGCTTCTCCCAGGGGCCGTCGCGCTGTCTATACTCCCCTGGTGAGCGTCAACGCCGCGCAGCGTCCGGCCGAGGACCTGTATGCGACCGGGCAGCACCGGGTCGACGAGGCAGCTCGCTTTCTCAACCTCGACGAAGATCTGCACGCCGTCCTGCGCGAGGTGAAGCGGGTCTTCCAGGTGCACTTCCCGGTGGTGCGCGACGATCTCAGCGTCGAGCTTTACACCGGCTTTCGAGTGCATCACAATCTGGCCCGCGGGCCGGCCAAGGGCGGCATCCGCTACGAGCCGCACGCCAGCTTGGAGGCGACCAAGGCCCAAGCCATGCTGATGAGCTGGAAGACGGCGGTGATGTCTTTGCCCTTCGGCGGTGCGGCGGGAGCCGTGCGGGTGGCCCCCGAGCAGCTCAGCTCCCGTGAGCTGGAGCGCCTTACCCGGCGCTTCACCACCGAGATCGCGTTGCTGCTGGGTCCGGAGCGGGACATCCCGGCGCCCGACATCGGCACGACGCCCCAGGTCATGGCCTGGATGATGGACACCCTCTCCATGCACGCCGGCTTCTCGGTGACGGCGTCGGTTACGGGAAAGCCGGTGGAGGCGGGAGGGTCCGTGGGGCGGGTGGAGGCCCCGGGTCGCGGCCTGGCCACGGTGCTGATGCACACCATGCGCAACACCGGTCTGGCCCTGGAGGGAGCCAGCGTCGCGGTCGAGGGATTCGGTTCGGTCGGAGCGACCTGCGCACGGCTTTTGGCGCAGGCGGGCTGCCGGGTGATCGCCGTCTCTGATCACACCGGCGGTTGGTACAACGGCGACGGGCTGGACATCGATGCCTTGGAGCGGGTCAAAGCGGCGGGCGGACACATCGGCTCCGGCGGCGTCCCCGGTGAGCCGGTGACCCGCGACGAGTTGCTGGCGCTGCCGGTGACAGTCCTGGTGCCGGCCTCCGTCGAGAGCGTGATCAACGCCGACAACGCGGCTCACGTGCAGGCGCGAATCGTGGCCGAGGGCGCCAACGGGCCGGTCACCCCGGCCGCGGAGGCGGTGCTGGCCGAGGATGGCATCGTGGTGGTGCCCGACATCCTGGCCAACGGCGGTGGGGTCACCGTCTCGTATTTCGAGTGGGTGCAGGACCTGCAGGCGTTCTTCTGGGACGAGGCGGAGATTTCCGCGCAGTTGGAGCGGGCCATGCTGCGCGCCAGCGATCGGGTCTGGGCCTACTCAGCGCACCACCACATCTCCCTGCGGGCCGCGGCCTACGCCCTCGCCATCAGTCGAGTGGCGCGCGCCTCGAGCGCCCGGGGCATTTACCCCTGAGCTGAGCGGTGGCGGTGCGGGGCCGCGTTCAGCCGGCGAGGCGGCGCTGGGGCAGACGCGGGGCCTGCCGCTCGGGCTGATACTCGAATCGGTAGCCGGCGCCGATCACTACGTGGATGTAGCGAGGACCGTCCTCGCGCGGTTGGATCTTGCGGCGCAGACGGTACAGGTGGGCATCCAGGGAGCGCACCTGATAGGGGTCGCGTCGCCGCCACACCTCGGAGATGAGCTGCGGACGCGACACGACGCGTCCGGCGTTCTGGGCGAGGGTGGTGAGAATCCCGAACTCGGTCGGGGTGAGCGAGACCTGACGCTCGTCGCGGCGCACCTCGTGACGTCCCAGGTCGATGGATAGGCCGGGAAACTGCAGGCGCTCCGGCGCCGTCGCGGCCCGTAGCAAGCGGGCTCGGCGCAGTCGGGCGTTGATCCGGGCGACCAACTCGCGGACCTCGAACGGCTTGCGCAGGTAGTCGTCCGCACCCACCTCCAGTCCCACGACGACGTCCTCGGACTCGTGCAGGCAGGAGATCATCATCACCGTGGAGCGCACCCCGGCGGACCGGAGTCGTCGACAGACCTCCACGCCGTTGATGTCGGGGAGGACCAGATCGAGCAGGATGAGGTCAGGCTCAGCCTCGCCCGCCAGGCGCAGGCCGGCGGTCCCGCTGACGGCGGTGGCCACCTCATAGCCGTTCTCGGCAGCGATCACCTGGACGAGCTGGAGCATCGCCGGGTCGTCGTCGATCACCAGGAGCCTGGCGGTGGGCGAGCTCAGCCCCGGCGCTGGGGACGGCGCGCTCCAGTCGCCGGTGGGGGCGGCTGCCAATGCCTCGATCACCCGGCGATTGTGTCCCGGGGGTCGCTGAACGGCCCGTCCTCGAACGACAACGGGTGGGTAACAAGCTGCGCCACCGCTGTGACGGCGGGGCGGACTCAATGGACTCGGGTACGATGTCCCGGGGTCGGTAGAGGAGTGAAAGGTGAGGATTGCAGGCAGGGGGGGCCGCGGTCGGCTGTCTGGCCTGCTGATGGCCGGTGGCGTGATCCTGGTGCTGGCCGGGATCGGCGTGCTGGTCCCGTCCCTGCTCGGGGTATGGCAGCGCGGCAACCAGGACCATCAGCTGCTCCAGAAGTGGCTGGGGAACCAGGGGGCGATAACCAAGGTGCTGCCCTCGCAGGGTGTGACACCGGCCGGGGCCGCGTCCCCGAGCGCGGCCCCGGACTGCGGGTCGGGATCGCCCAGCAGCGAGTACATGCTGATCGCGTTTCCCACTCTCCCGGGCATTGAGGGGGTCGCGGGCAACGGCACCTGGGCGCTCCTCAATCAGCGCTCGGTGGTCCACTACTCCGCCTCGCCGGCACCCGGGGCCGTCGGCAACATGCTGGTGGCGCTTCATCGGGAGCCCAACTTCGAGCCGCTGGGCAGCCTCAAGGTCGGCGATCCCATCATCGTCACCGACCGGAGCTGCACGAAATTCACCTACACCGTCACCCAGGTGTGGGTCGAGAACCCCAGCAAGGTGACCCAGCTGGGCCAGCTGAGCGGGGGCCGCTACCTGACCCTGGTCACCTGCACGCCGCTCTGGATCGACACTCAGCGGATCGTGATCCGGGCGCAGATGGCGTCGAGCTGATCCACTAGATGAAGGGGTGTGGAGCCCGGAGCACCACTAGATAGGGCATCCGCCAGCGAGAACCGGGTGCGCCGTTCTGGTATGCTGGGACCCGGGTTGGCGAGCTCTGGGGCTGTACCCGCGCACCCGGTGACGGAGGTGGGCTGGCTTGGACATTGAGCTGGGGCGGGGGAAGCGGGCCAGGCGGGCGTACGGCTTCGACGAGGTCGCCCTGGTCCCGGGGAAGGTGACCATCAACCCCGAGGAGATCGACATCTCCCTGCGCATCCGCGAGGTGGAGATCCCGCTCCCGGTGCTGGCGGCGGCGATGGACGGGGTGGTGGATCCCCACTTCGCCATCGAGATGGGCCGGCTGGGGGGCCTGGCGGTGCTCAACCTGGACGGGATCAACTGCCGCTACGACGATCCCGCCGCGGTTTACGAGGAGATCGCCGATGCGCCCCGGGAGCGGGTCAACGCCCTGCTCCAGGAGCGCTACCGCGCTCCCGTCCGCGACGACCTGATCCAGCGGCGGACCGCGGAGATCAAGGCCGCTGGGGTGCTCTGCGCGGTCTCCTCCTCGCCCAACGACGCCGAGCACCGACTGCCGCTGGTGACCGAGGCGGGGGCCGATGTCTACGTGGTGCAGGGCACTGTGCTCACCGCTCGCCACATCTCCCGCTCCTACCGCCAGCTCGACTTCGCTCAGCTGGTGCGGGACTCCCGGCTGCCGGTGGTGGTGGGCAACTGCGTCGAGTACTACACCGCCCTGGAGCTGATGGCCACCGGCGTGGACGGGATCCTGGTGGGGGTCGGCCCGGGGGCCGCCTGCACCACCCGCGGCGTGCTGGGGATCGGCGTTCCCCAGGTGACCGCCACAGCTGACGTGGCGGCGGCGCGCAACGACCACCGCCGCACTGGGGGCAAGCCGGTGACCGTGATCACCGACGGCGGGATGCGGGTCGGCGGCGATGTCACCAAGGCCCTGGCGTCCGGGGCCGACGGGGTGATGATCGGGTCGGTGTTCGCCTCCGCCGAGGAGGCGCCCGGCCGCGGCCACCACTGGGGCATGGCGACCCCCGACCCCAACCTGCCCCGGGGAACCCGGATCAAGGTGGGGACCAGGGCCACCCTCCGCGAGCTGCTCCTGGGGCCGGCCCGGGTCGACGACGGCAGCCAGAATCTGGTGGGGGCCATCAAGTCGGCGATGGGGGTGTGCGGGGCCCGCACCATCGAGGAGTTTCAGCAGACCGAGCTGGTGATTGCGCCCGCAATCCTGACCGAGGGCAAGCTGTTCCAGCAGGCCCAACAGGTCGGGATGGCGCGGTGAGCTGGGGCGGAGGGCGACCACTGTGAGCACCGCCACCGCCCCAGCCTCCGGCGGGACCACCGCCGACCGCCCCGCCGCTCGAGCCACCGACACCATCCTGGTGCTCGACTTCGGCTCCCAGTACAGCCAGCTGATCGCTCGGCGGATCCGCGAGCTCAACGTCTACTGCGAGCTGGTGCCCGGCACCATCACCGCCGACAAGGTGGTGGCGAAGCGGGCCCGCGGCTTGATCCTGAGCGGCGGGCCGGCCAGCGTCTACGACGCTGATGCCCTGCATCCCGAGCGGGGCATATACGATCTCGGCCTGCCCATCCTTGGCATCTGCTACGGCATGCAGCTGCTGGCCCACGATCTCGGGGGTCGGGTGAGCCCCGCCGGGCGCCGGGAGTACGGGCTGGCCTCGGTCGTGGTGGACAGCGAGGACGGCATCTTCACCGGGCTGCCCGCGGAGATGCCGGTCTGGATGAGTCACGGCGATGTCATCGAGGAGCTGCCGCCGGGGTACCAGGTGGTGGCGCACACGGTGAACAGCCCGGTGGCGGCGATGGCGGGGCCGAACGGCCGGGTGGGGATTCAGTTCCATCCCGAGGTGGCGCACACCCCCCAGGGCTCGGCGATGCTGCGCAACTTCCTCTACCACACCTGCGGCTGCCAGGGTGACTGGGCCCCGGAGGGCTTCGTGCAGCAGGCGGTGGCGGAGATCCGCGAGCGCGTGGGCTCGGAGCGGGTCATCTGCGCACTCTCCGGCGGCGTGGACTCCGCGGTGGCCGCCACCCTGGTGCACCGGGCGGTGGGCGACCAGCTGACCTGTGTCTTCGTCGACAACGGGCTGCTCCGCCGCGGCGAGGCCGACCGGGTCATCGACGTTCTCACCCGCAGCATGCGGATGCGGATCGTTCGTGTCGAGGCTGAGGAGCGCTTCCTGCGGGCGCTCGAGGGAGTCGTGGATCCGGAGGAGAAGCGCCGAGTGGTGGGCCGGGAGTTCATCGCCGCCTTCGAGGAGGAGACCGCACTGCTCGGTGGCGCCGCCTTCCTGGCCCAGGGGACGCTCTATCCCGACGTGATCGAGAGCACCGCCTCGGACACCTTCGCGGCGCGCAAGATCAAGACCCATCACAACGTCGGGGGACTCCCGACCGGGATGCGCTTCCAGCTGGTGGAGCCGCTGCGCTACCTCTTCAAGGATGAGGTGCGGAAGGTCGGCCGCAGCCTTGGTCTCCCCGACGATCTGGTCGGCCGCCAGCCCTTCCCCGGGCCGGGGCTCGCCATCCGGGTGATCGGTGAGGTGACCAGGGAGCGGCTGGAGACGGTTCGGAGCGCCGACTGGGTGGTGATCGACGAGATCAAGCGCAGCGGCCTCTATCCCCGAGTGTGGCAGAGCTTCGCCATCCTGACCCCGATCAGCAGCGTCGGGGTCATGGGCGACTACCGCACCTACGCCAACGTGGTGGCGGTTCGGATCGTAACCTCCGAGGACGGCATGACCGCGGACTGGGCCCGGGTCCCCTACGACGTCCTGTCGGACATCAGCCGGCGGATCGTCAACGAGGTCCCCGGGGTCAACCGGGTGGTGTACGACATCAGCAGCAAGCCGCCGTCCACCATCGAGTGGGAGTGACCCAACCGGGCCCTGCGGAGCGGGTCCTGGTGGTCGGGGGCGGGGGACGCGAGCACGCTCTGGCCTGGGCCTGCGCCCGGAGCCCCCAGGTGGCTCAGGTGTACTGCGCTCCCGGCAACCCCGGCACCGCCGAGCTGGGGGAGAACATCCCTCTGACCGCAATCGACGCCGAGGGAATCGCCGCGGAGGCCGAGCGGCTCGGGGTCGGGCTGGCGATCCTGGGCCCCGATGCGGCGGTGGCCGCCGGGGTGGCTGACGCCCTCGCAGGGCGGGGCGTTGCCTGCTTCGGCCCCACCGCCGCGGCGGGACGGCTGGAGAGCAGCAAGGCGTTCGCCAAGGAGGTCCTGAGCCGGCTGGGGATACCCACCGCGCCGTACCGGTTGTGCGCCAGCTGGGAGGAGGCGAGGGCGGAGCTGGAAGCCCGGAGCGGTCCGGTGGTGGTCAAGGCGGACGGGCCGGCCCTGGGTAAGGGGGCCTTCGTGTGCGGCGGCCCCGAGGAGGCGCTGGAGGTGGCCCACCGCCTTCTCGTGGCGGGGGAGCTGGGTGAGGCGGGCCGACTGCTGGTGGTCGAGGACCGGCTGGAGGGGGAGGAGCTGTCCTTCTTCGCCCTCTGCGACGGGCGCCGAGCTCTGATGCTGCCACCGGCCCGCGACTTCAAGTCCGCCCTCGACGGCGACCGCGGGGGCAACACCGGGGGCATGGGGGCGTACAGCCCGCCCCGCACCTCCGATTGGGAGCGGCTCAACCAGACGGTCCTGGCCGACGTGGTGCAGCCGGTGCTGGCGGAGATGGCGCGGCTGGGCTCCCCCTTCACCGGGTGCCTCTACGTCGGGGCGATGATGGTGGCTGGGACGATCCACGTGCTGGAGTTCAACGCGCGCTTCGGCGACCCCGAGGCCGAGGTGCTCCTCCCGTTGCTGCCCGACCTGGTGCCCCATCTCCGGGCGGCGGCGGCCGGCCGGCTCGAGGGCGGGCAGCTGTCGGCGGTGCAGGGGGCCTCGGTGGGGGTGGTCGCGGTGCGGGCCCCCTACCCGGCCCCGGTTACACCGGGGGGTGCCCTCGAGGGCCTGGAGCGGCTGCCGGAGGGCTGCACGGCCTTCCAGATGGGGACCCGGCGGGCCCCGGGCGGGGGCCTGGAGGGGGCGGGTGGTCGGGTGCTGATCTGCGTCGGCACCGCCCCCGACCTGCACGGGGCGCGGGCCCTCGCCTATCAGGGGCTGGAGCGGATCAGCTTCCCGGGGATGCGGTACCGTTCCGACATCGCCGCCTGAGCTCGCCTGGGAGACCCGCAGATGGCTGATCCCCCCAGCGCCCCGGCGCCCGGACCGACGCTGGCGGCCAAGCTCGCCGAGCTCGACAGCGAGCTGGAGCAGCTCAACCCGCCGCGGACCGAGCAGAGGGCGCCGGTGCAGTACGGGAAGCGGGCCGGCGACCACATCGCCGAGAGCACCGACCGGCTCACCCGCGAACGGACCGCCGCGGAGCTGCGGCGGGTGCGGGAGCAGGTCGTAGCGGCCCTGGAGCGCCTTCAGGGCGGCGGGTACGGACGCTGCGAGATCTGTGGCCGGGCGATCCCCGAGGCTCGGCTGGAGGCACTCCCCTGGGCGATCCGCTGTGTGGACTGCGCCGCAGGCGGCCCCCGCCGAGGGTGAGACCGGGCAGGCCCGGCACTCGGGCCGCTAACCTTGGCAGGCGATGCCAGCGGTCGGACTGATCGAGAGCGCCCTCCGCCAGGGCCAGCAGACCCTCCTGTCAAGCAGGCTCCGCACCCGCCACCTGGTGGAGCTGGCGCAGACCCTGGACGGCAGCGGGCTGGCCGGGCTTGACGTGTTCGGCGGCGCCACCTTCGGAGTGGCGCTGGAGCACCTGGGTGAGGACCCCTTCGACCGCCTGCGCCAACTGCGCAAGGCCACCTCCCTTCGGCTCTCGGGGCTGCTGCGCGGACAGGCCCTGGTCGGGCTCCGGCCGGTGGCTGACGACGTGGTCGACCTCTTCGTGTCGGTGGTCGCTGCCGCCGGTCTCGATGTCATCAGGTGCTTCGACCCGCTCAACGACACCCGCAACCTGGCCCGGATGGCGGTGGCGGTGAACCGCTCGGCCAGCTCCGCCGAGGGGGTGATCGTCTACACCGAGAGCCCGGTGCACTCTGACGCGGGCTTCGTCCAGGTGGGGGTGGAGCTGGCCCGGCTGGGATTCGGGAGCCTGTGCCTCTTCGACCCCGCGGGGCTGCTGGGAGCGGGCAGCGCGCGGCGGATCGTGAAGGGGCTGGTGGAGGCCACGGGCCTGCCCGTGGCCCTGCACTGCGCCACCATCACCGGGCAGGCCTCCTTCGCCTACCTGGCGGCGACGGAGGCGGGAGCCAGCGCTCTCGACGTCTGCCTCTCGCCTCTCGCCGGCGGTGCCGCCCTCCCCAACACCGAGGGGGTGCTGGCGGCGCTGTCGGGGACCGAGCGCCAGCCCGAGGTCGACCCCGCGGCGGTGCTCGCCGCCGCCGACCAGCTGGACTCCATCCTGCCCCTGTACCGTCTGGTGGCCGATCCCAGCGGCTGGCAGCTGGACTCCGGGACCCTGCGCACCCAGCTGGCCCCGTCGGTGCAGCAGCACCTGATCTGGGAGTGCCAGGTGCAGGGGGTGGCCGAGCGCATGCCCGAGGTCATGGCCGAGATCTCCCGGGTGAGGGCGGAGATGGGATATCCCCCGCTGATCAGCCCGGTGGCCGAGGTGGTGGTCACCCAGGCGGTGGCCAACGTGGCCTCGGGGGAGCGGTACCTGATCGTTGCCCAGGATGTCAAGGACTACTTCCTTGGCCTCTTCGGCAGCCCCCCCGGCCCCACCGACCCGGAGGTCCAGCACCAGGTGATCGGGTCGGAGGAGCCGATCACGGTGCGGCCCGGGGACGTCCTGGAGCCGATGCTGGAGGACGCCCGGCACCGGCTGGCCCGCCACGGCCTGGAGTCGGTCAGCGACGAGCTGCTTCTGGAGTTCATCCTGTTTCCCGAGGCGGCGATCGCGCTGGCCCGGGGCGAGGCCCGGCCGGAGCGCCTCGACGACGAGCCGCCGCCGCCGGAGGAGCCCAGCGCGATCGTTGACGGCGGTGATCTCAGTGAGCCGGTGGGAGACGCCGCCGCCGTGCCGCTGGGCCCGCCTCCGGAGCCCCCGACCCCGGTCGTGGAGGCGCCGCCCGGACGTGAGTTCACCGTCGAGGTCGACGGCGAGGTGTTCGAGGTGAGGGTGACCGCCAGGGACGGCTTCGCGGCCGCGGTCGCCGCTTCCGGGGTGCCTGCGGGCGGGGCCGTCCGGGCTCCGATGCAGGGGCTGGTGGCCAAGGTGACGGTCCAGGTGGGGGACAAGGTGGAGGTGGGCCAGACCGTGGCCGTGCTGGAGGCGATGAAGATGCAGAACGACATCCCCTCCGACGTGTCCGGGACCGTCCAGGCGGTGAACGTCAGCGCCGGCCAGGTGGTCAGCCGGGGCGACCCGCTGGTCACGGTGGCCTAGGCGAGAGGTGTTCGACACCGTCCTGGTGGCCAACCGCGGCGAGATCGCGGTGCGCGTGATCCGCGCCTGCCGCGACCTGGGACTGCGCTCGGTGGCCGTCTATTCGGAGGCCGACCGGGGCGCCTTCCACACCCGCCTCGCCGACCGCTCGGTGGAGATCGGGGCGAGCCCGGCCTCCCAGTCCTACCTCAACCTGGAGAGGCTGGTGGACGCCGCCCGGGAGAGCGGCGCCCAGGCCCTCCACCCCGGGTACGGTTTCCTCTCCGAGAGCCCCCGCCTGGCCAGGGCGTGCGCCGAGAACGGGATCACCCTGATCGGCCCCCCCGCCGACGCCATGGCGGCGATGGGGGACAAGGTGACGGCTCGTGGGCTGATGCAGCGGGCGGGGGTGCCGGTCGTCCCCGGCACCGACGCGATCTCCGACCCTGGCGAGGCGATGGCCGCGGCTCGGGAGATCGGCTACCCGATCCTGGTGAAGGCCTCCGCCGGCGGCGGCGGGATCGGGATGCGGGCGGCGCGCGACGAGGAGGAGCTGCGCTACGCGATCACCGCCTGCAGCGACGCCGCGGCGCGCTCGTTCGGCGATCCCCGGGTATTCCTGGAGCACCTGGTCGAGGAGCCGCGGCACATAGAGGTCCAGGTGCTGGCCGACGGGCATGGGGAGACGATCCATCTGGGCGAGCGCGAGTGCTCGATCCAGCGGCGGCACCAGAAGCTGCTCGAGGAGTGCCCCTCCACCGCGGTCACCGCAGAGATGAGGGAGCGCATGGGCGCGGCGGCGGTGCGGGCGGCCAAGGCGGTCGGGTACCAGAACGCCGGAACCGTGGAGTTCATCGAGTCCCGGGGCTCCTTCTACTTCCTGGAGATGAACACCCGGCTCCAGGTGGAGCACCCGGTCACCGAGCTGACCACCGGCCTGGACCTGGTGGAGGCCCAGCTGCGGATCGCTCTGGGCGAGCGGCTGCCGCTGCGGCAGGAGGAGGTCACCTGGGAGGGCTGGTCCATCGAGTGCCGGGTCAACGCCGAGGACCCGTGGCAGGACTTCCTCCCCACCCCGGGCCGGGTCACCACCTACCACGAGCCGTCCGGTCCGGGGGTGAGGGTGGACAGCTCACTCGCCGGCCCCGGCGTCGTGAGCCCCTTCTACGACCCGATGGTGGCCAAGCTGGTGGTCCACGGCGCCACCCGCGACCAGGCCGCGGCGAGGGCCCGCCGGGCGCTCCACGAGTACTGGATCGGGGGCATCACGACCAACATTCCGTACCACGCGGTTCTGCTGGAGGATCCCGACTTCCTGGCGGGGCGGCTCACCACCGAGTTCATCCCCACCCACCCCGACCTCCTGGCCCGGGCCAGGGACTGGCAGGCAGCCCAGGCGGAGGCGATGCGTGGATTCGGCGCGGACCGCCGGCGGCTGGCGGCGATGGCGGCGGCGGTGGCCGCCGCGGGCGGCTGAGGGCCCCTTCGGAGCGCGGGGCGCTTCAGCCGGAGGCCGGTGGGGGTTCGGGCGGCGCCGGGAGCGAGAGCTGGTACGGGACGGAGATCAGGGTGTGGTCGACGTCGGCCAGCGGGGGCCCGATCGTGAGCACAAGCGGCCCGGTCCCGAGCCCGGTGGCGGAGATCACCATCTGGCGCGACGCCGCCTGATAGCTGACCTGGAGGCCGGAGACCGACTGGCCCCCTGAGGTGAGCTCCACCGCCTGGGCGCCCACCGTCGACGGGTCGAGGTCGGCGTCGAACTGAAGGACGAAGGTGGTGCTGCCCGCGCCGGAGCTGGTGCTGGAGGCGGAGATCACCATCGGTCCCTGGGGCAGGGTGGTCGGCGAGCCCAGGGTCAGTGCAGTCAGCACCCCGGAGCTGCCCGACACGCTGACCGTCGCGGTCTCCTGAAGGTACTCGGCGGGGGTGCTGGCGATCGGATCACGGAGCAGCTCGAGGGCGACCTGGAACGAGCTGGACCCGGCGGCCGAGGGGGTGCTGGAGATGGCGTAGAAGCGGTCAAAACGGCCGGGGAGGAGGGTGGCCGCGGGGATGCTCACGCCGGGCGCCAGCAGCCCCTGGATCGCCGTGAGGGCCGCAGAGCCGCCGCTCACCTGGAGCTGGGCCACATTGCTGGCCGTGACCAGCGCCTGACCCGAAGCGTCGGCCGTGGCACTGGCCAGCTGAGGAGGGGAGGACAGCTGCAGGGTGAGTACCTCGTAGGTGCCGGCGGCGGCGGTCTGCAGGACCGAGATCGCGGTGCCCTCCGGCGACCAGGCGGGCATGCTCATCCCCGTGAGGCTGCTGATCAGGTCGCTGGTCCCGGTGGCGATCGCCAGTGCCCCGAGCTGCGCCCCCACCCCGGGGGTGTCGGCGATGTAGGCGATGTACTGGCCCCCCGGGCTGAAGGCCAGCTGGGAGATCTGCAATCCGGGAGCGGCCACCACCAGCGCCCGGGGCTGGCCCCCGAGGCCGTTCGCGACCACGATGCTCTCCCGGCCTCCCTGCGACTGCACGTAGGCCACCTGGGAGCCGTTGGGGGAGAAGACCGGCAGCCCCTGCATCCCCGCCACGGTGCTGGAGGCTCCGGTTTGGAGGTTGTAGATGGTCGGGACCCCACCCGGCTCGGCGAACAGCGCGGCGCCTCCCGGCGCCACCTCGAAGAAGCCCGCGCTGCCCAGCTTCACAAACGGGTACGCCGGGGTCACCTGGCCATCCAGGTTGGCCTTGAAGAGCCCGTTCGGTTCCGGGTACAGCAGGGTGCTGTCGGTGACCCAGGCGGCCTGCGGTTCGGGGACCGTCGACGAGGCCACCACCTGGGGCTGGCCGTTGCCCCCGATCTGCGTCACCATCAGCGTGAGGGCGCCGTTGCCACTGGGGCTCCAGTAGGCGAGCGACTGGCTGTCAGGCGACACCACCGGGCCGCTGGCGTTCACCGCCAGCGTGGTCTCGGGATTGGTCAGCGCGTACACCGCGCCTCCGCCGGAGGCTGGCGACCCGGGCCCGGAGGCTCCGGTCGTCCCCGAGACCGCTCCACTCGCCAGCACCAGCAGCTCCCCGTCGGGAGCGTACTGGAGCCCCTGCGCCCCCTGCACGTTGGCCACCTGCGAAACCGCGACCAGGGAGGGTGGGGATCCGCCTGTGGTGGAGGAGAGCGGGGCCGTTCCGAACGGGATGACTATGTTGGACAGCGGGGTGGCCCCGTTCTGGGCTCGCGCTGCGGCCTTGGCGATGGTCACCTCGTAGGCCACATTGGGAACCAGGTTGTGCCGCGGCAGGATCGACAGCGTCTGGCTTCCCTTCCAGCGCGCCTCGTAGGCGACGGCCGGCTCGATCTTGAGCCCGGCGACCACGCTCGACTCCATCATCGGCTGGTTGAAGCTGAGGTCGATCGCCTGGGTCACGGCCACCCGGGGGTTGCCCTGAACTGAGGCTTGCACCACCACCCTCCGGGCCCCCTGGGGCAGCACCAAGACCGAGAGCAGGACCACTCCGATCATGGCCAGGCCCGCCAGCCCCAGCCCGACCCCGAACAGCGAGCCCAGCCGGCGCTGCCGGCTCGCCCGCGGCCCTCGCCGGGCCTGGGCCTCGGCCATCAGGCTGGCGCGCAGGTGGTACCCGTAGGTGGGATCGGGCTCGGGCGGCGCGGCGGATCGGAGGGTCTCCCGCACCCGGCGAGCGGTCTGCAGCAGCAGCCCCTCGGGATCCGCATCGGCGGGGAAGATCTCGGCCAACTCGTCGCGCGGCTCATCTGGGCGCCGCCGGCCAAACCTCCAGCCCCTAAACATCTCCGCCATCCTCTGCGGTCCCCCGCCGCCCCTCCGTGAGCCGCTGCCGCAGGGTGGCGGTGCCCCGGAAGACCAGCAGCTTCACGGCACCCTCGGTCTTGCCCATGATGGTGCCGATCTCAGCCAGCTTCAAGTCCTCTCCGTACTTCAGGGTCATGGCGATGCGCTGCTGCTCCGGGAGCGACTCGATGTGGGACCAGATGGCCTGGGCGCCGAGGCGATGGGCCACCTCCTCGGCCACGGCCGGCGCGGGGTCGACCGGGTCGGGGACATCGTCAAGGCTCTCCTCGGACCGGCGCCGGGAACGGTAGTGGTCGGTGATGGCGTTGACGGCGATCTGATAGAGCCAAGAGGAGAACGGGTGCCCCGAGCTCCGGTAGCGCCCGATCGCCCGCAGCGCCTTGAAGAAGACCTCGCTGGTGATGTCCTCGGCGAGCTCCTGGCTGGAAACGCGCGAGGCCACGTAGCGGTAGATCTGCGGAAAGTAGCGGTCGTAGAGAGCGCCAAACCACTCCGGGTCCTCCTTGGCTCTGGCGATCAACCCCTCCTCATCCTCGGGGACGAGGGTCAAGGCCAGACACCTCCGGTCGATGGTCTGAACGGGGGCCCGACGACGCTGGTTACGGCGGGCAGCGGGTCACTCACACCCGGAACGGTAACCGGCGCCGCCACGCCCGGTCAGCCGTCGGGCGGTGGCCTGACCCATGCAACGTATACTCGGCAGAGGTGTCGCCGGTTTCGCCGTCCCGCCCCGTGGCTTGATCGACAGGTACGCTCCCGCGGAGCTGAGAGCGGTCTGGTCGGACCAGAACCGAATGCAGCTGTGGCTTCGGGTCGAGGTGTCGGTGTGCCGTGCTCGAGCCGCCATCGGGCAGCTGCCCGCCGAGGAGCTGGCCGCCATCGAGGCCGCCCCGCCCCCGGAGCTCCAGAGGATCCAAGAGTTGGAGGCTGAGCAGGGCCACGATCTGGCGGCGTTCGTCTCGGCGGTTCAGGAGCGCGTGGGCCCCGCGGGACGACAGATTCATTTCGGACTGACGAGTCAGGACGTCGTGGACACCGCCCTGGCGCTCCAGCTGCGGGAGGCAAGCCGGATCGTGCTCGCGGACCTCGGTCGGCTCACCGACCGGCTGGCCGCGCGCGCCCTGGAGCACCGCCGCACCCCGATGATCGGGCGCACCCACGGAATGCATGCCGAGCCGGTGACCTTCGGTTTCGTGCTCGCCAATCACCTCGACGAGTTGCGCCGGGCGGCTGAGCGGTTGCGGGCGGCCACCGCCGAGGTGGTGGTGGGCAAGATCTCGGGCACGGTCGGCACCCACAGCACAGTCTCTCCCGAGGTGGAGGTCCTCGCGCTCTCCGAGCTCGGCTTGGAGCCGGCTCCCGTGACCACCCAGGTGATCGCTCGCGATCGTCACGCCTCCTACCTCTGCGCCCTGGCTCTGGCCGGGGCGTGCTGTGAGCGGTTGGCGACCACCCTGAGGCACCTTCAGCGTACCGAGGTCGGGGAGGCCCGTGAGCCCTTCGGCTCGCGCCAGAAGGGCTCATCGGCGATGCCCCACAAGCGCAACCCGATCAGCCTGGAACAGGTGTGTGGACTCAGCCGCTTGCTGCGGGGGCTGGCCGTGGCCGGGCTGGAGGACGTCGCCCTCTGGCACGAGCGGGACATCTCCCACTCCTCGGTGGAGCGGGTGGCGCTGCCCGACGCCACCATGGCTCTGGACCACATGCTCCGCACCCTGGACCGCGTTGTGGCCGGCCTTGAGGTCGACGAGGAAGCGATGGCTGCCAACCTCGACCGCCGGGGCGGGGTGGCGCGCAGCCAGCGGGTGCTCCTGCTCTTGATCGAGGGAGGGCTGGAGCGCGAGGAAGCCTACCGCCTGGTCCAGCGCCTCGCCCAGGGAGCCGACGTGCCTGGAGGCGACTTCCGAGCCGCTTGCCTCGCCAGCGAGGAGTTGCGTGCGCACCTCGACGCGGAGCGGATCTCCGCAGCTCTGGAAGTCGGACCGTATCTCTCGGGGGTCGACGAGAGCTTCACCCGTCTCGGGCTGACCTTCGCCCGGCCGCCCGCCCACATCGAGGAGGTCAGCTGATGGGTGCTCCGCTCAGCGAGTTGGAGATCCCCGGCCTGCCGCTCTTCCGGCGCGGGAAGGTGCGCGACACCTTCGACCTGGGGGACCGGCTCCTGATGGTGGCCTCGGATCGGCTCTCGGCCTTCGACTGTGTCCTGCCCGACCTCATTCCCGACCGCGGTCGGGTGCTGACCGCCCTGTCACGGCACTGGTTCGCCAGGACCGCGGCCCTCGTCCCGAACCACCTGCTCCCCGACCAGCCCGCCGTGGTCCCCGCCGATGTCTGGGAGCGGATCGGCGACCGCACCATGCTGGTCGTGAAGGCGGATCGCATCGACGTGGAGTGCGTCGTCCGGGGGCGGCTGGCGGGGTCCGGTTGGGAGGAGTACCACAGCCGGGGGACGCTCGCCGATGAGCCCCTGCCGCCGGGGCTGGAATTCGGCGCCGCCCTGGATCCCCCCCACTTCACCCCGGCCACCAAGAGTGACTCCGGGCACGACCAGAACATCTCCCGGGCCCATCTCCGCAGCCTGGTGGGGGAGGAGGTGGCCGCGCGGCTGGAGGCGCTCAGCATCGCCCTCTTCCGGGCCGGGCGGGAGGGGTGCCTGGCGGCGGGATTTGACCTCGTGGACACCAAGTTCGAGTTCGGTTGGGTGGGCGGCCGGCTGACCCTGATCGACGAGCTGCTCACCCCCGACTCCTCCCGGTTCTGGGAGCTGGCCGCCAGTCGCGGCGGCGCGGACCCTCAGGGATTCGACAAGCAGCCGGTTCGGGACTGGCTGAGCGCCAGCGGGTGGGATCGCCGGCCCCCCGCACCCCATCTCCCCCCGGAGCTGGTGGTCGAGACCCGGCGTCGTTATCTGGAGGTGTTGCGACGGATCACGGGCATATCTTTGTAGCGGAGGTGGTGGTGACCCTCAAGCCCGTGGTCAACGACCCCCAGGGGCTGGCGGTGACCCAGGGGCTGCACGCCCTGGGATACGCGGAGGTGATGGAGAGCCGGGTGGGCAAGCAGGTCCAGCTGCGGCTCAGCGCCGCCGACAGGGGTCAGGCCGAGGCCCGGGTTGACGAGATGTGCCAGCGCCTGCTCTGCAACGGGGTCATAGAGGACTACCGGTTCCGCCTCGACGAGGAGGACGGCTGAGTTGGGGCTGCGCTGCGGCATCGCGGTCTTCCCCGGGACGTGGTCGGAGCGGGACTGCGCCCACGCGGTCGAGCTTGCCGGAGGGGAGCCGGTCATGCTCTGGCACGCGGAGCGGGACCTCAAGGGCAGCGACCTGGTGATCCTTCCCGGCGGGTTTGCTCACGGGGACTACCTGCGCGCCGGTGCGATCGCCCGGTTCGCCCCGCTCATGGCGGCGGTGGAGGGGCACGCCGCCGCCGGCGGGCCGGTCCTCGGGATCTGCAACGGCTTCCAGATCCTCTGCGAGGCCGGGCTGCTGCCCGGTGCCCTCCTGCGCAACAGCTGCCTGCAGTTCCGTTGCCAGTCCACCCACCTCCGGGTCGAGACCGACGCCAGCCCCTTCCTCAGCGGGTTGGGCGTGGGGCGGGTGCTGGAGATCCCCATCTCCCACGGTGAAGGGCGTTACTACGCTCCCCCCGAGCAGCTGGCGCAGCTGGAGGCGGCGGGACGGGTGGCGCTGCGGTACTGCGGGCCCGGTGGTGAGCTGGGCGACGCCCACAACCCCAACGGCTCCCTGCACCACATCGCCGGGGTCCTCAACGCCGCCGGCAACGTGCTGGGGATGATGCCCCATCCGGAGCGGGCCTGCGAGCCGCTGCTCGGCTCCGCGGACGGGCTCCCCCTGTTCCAGGCCGCTCTCCGCCAGCTCGCTCGGGCATGAGCCCGGCTCCGCTGACCCCCACCGCTTCCGAGCTCCGCGAGCTGGCGCTGACCGAGGCGGAGTACCGTCGCGCCCTGGACCTTCTGGGCCGGGCGCCCAACCGGCTGGAGCTGGGGATGCTGGGCGCGCTCTGGTCCGAGCACTGCTCCTACAAGACCTCACGACCGTTGCTGTCGCGCCTCGGATCCACGGGCCCGCAGGTGGTGGTGGGGCCGGGCGAGAACGCCGGGGTGGTGGACCTCGGAGGAGACCTGCTCTGCTGTTTCAAGATCGAATCCCACAACCATCCCAGCGCCATCGAACCGGTCCAGGGGGCGGCCACCGGGGTGGGGGGAATCCTGCGTGACGTGTTCGCCATGGGCGCCCGCCCGGTGGCCATCCTGGACGCCCTCCGCTTCGGGGACCTCGGCGACGCCTCCCAGCGCCACCGCTTCGCCAAGGTGGTCGAGGGGGTCGGCTTCTACGGCAACTGCGTGGGCGTGCCCACGGTGGGGGGCGAGACCTACTTCGACCCCGCCTACGCCGGCAACTGCCTGGTGAACGCCATGTGCGTCGGGCTGGCCCGGCGCGACCAGCTGCTCCATGCGGTCGCGCGTGGGGTCGGAAACCCGGTGCTGCTGGTCGGTGCGGACACCGGTCGGGACGGCATCCACGGGGCGACCTTCGCCTCGGTGCAGCTGGACGAGCAGGCCGAGGGCCGCCGGCCCGCGGTGCAGGTGGGCAACCCCTTCCTGGAGAAGTGCCTGCTGGAGGCCTGCCTGGAGCTGGCGGGGCACCCCGCCGTCATCGGGCTGCAGGACTGCGGCGCCGCCGGGCTCACCAGCAGCTGCGCGGAGATGGCCCAGCGGGGGGGAGTCGGCATCGCCCTGGACCTGGACAAGGTGGCGCGCCGGGAGTCGGGGATGACGCCCTACGAGGTGATGCTGAGCGAATCTCAAGAGCGCATGGTCCTGGTGGTTGAGCGGGGCCGGGAGTCCGAGGTGCGGGCGGTCTTCGACCGTTGGGAGCTGCGCAGCGACGTGATCGGGAAGGTGATCGCCGACCCCGAGCTGAGGCTCTCCTCGGCCGGCGAGGAGGTCGCCCGCCTGCCCCTGGAGGTCCTCGTCGACGGCTTCATGCCTCGGCACCCTCCCCGGTCGCGTCCGGCCGAGGTCGCAGCTCGCCTGGAGGCCGACCCGCTGGCGCTGGAGCCGCGCTGGCCGCTGGAGGAATCGTGGTTGCGCCTCCTGGCCTCGCCCAACTGCGGCGACACCGCCTGGATCTACCGCCAGTACGACCACCAGGTGGGCGACGACACCGTCGCCGGTCCGGGCGGGGATGCCGCGGTCCTTCGGCTCCGGGGCCGGCCCGACGGCCTCGCCCTGACCGTCGACGGGGCCCACCGCAGCGCCGTCCTGGACCCCCGGAGGGGTACCCAGCTGGCGGTGGCGGAAGCGCTGCGCAACCTGGCCTGCGCCGGGGCGGAGCCGCTGGCTCTCACCAACTGCCTCAACTTCGGCGACCCCGATCAGGAAGAGGTGATGTGGCAGTTGGACGAGGCGGTGGCGGGCCTGGCGGAGGCGGCACGGGAGCTGGGGGTTCCGGTGGTGAGCGGCAACGTAAGCCTCTACAACGACCTCTCCGGCGCCGGGATCCCTCCCACCCCGGTGGTGGGGATGGTGGGCCGGGTGGAGCAGGTCCGGCGCTCCCCGGGGGCAGCCTTCTCGCGGTCCGGTGACCTCGTCTACCTGCTGGGGCCCGAGGGCGCCGAGCTGGGCGGGTCGGAGCTGCAGCGGTTGGCCCAGGGCGAAGTGCTGGGTCCGCCGCCCGCCCTCGACCTCGGGCTGGAGCTGCGAGTCGCCCGAGCCGTGGCCGCGGCCGTGGGCGGTGCGATCGCCCGCTCCGCCCACGACAGCTCCCTGGGCGGGCGGGCGGTGACGCTGGCCGAGAGTTGCGTCGCGGGCGGGCTGGGGGCCGAGGTGGAGCTTCCCTCGCCCGGACCAGGGTCGCCAAGGGGGTGGTGGTGGGGCGTTCTCTTCGGGGAGACCTCCGGCCGCTACCTCCTCAGCGTCGACCCCGGCTCGGAGGCAGAGCTGGTGGGGATCTGTCGCCGGGAGGGGGCACCGCACCGGCTGGTGGGGACCGTGGGGGGTGAGGCGATCTCGATCCGGGGAGTGGTGTCGATCCCGTTGGCGGCGGCGGCGGCGGCTCGGGCGGGTTCGCTGGAGGGGCCGATGGCGGCGGCTCTCACGTGAGTCGGCGACGGCCTCCGGCCGGTATGCTGCATGAGTTGAGCGGCACTCCCGGCCCCCCGACCAGGACACCCTCCGTGATCCTTCAGGATGCCGACAAGCTCCATGAGGAGTGCGGGGTCTTCGGGGTGTTTGCGCCGGGCCAGGACGTAGCCCGGCTCTGCTACCTGGGCATCTACGCGCTCCAGCACCGGGGCCAGGAATCAGCCGGGATCGCGACCTCGGATGGGGAGCGGCTGCGGCTCCGGCGGGACATGGGCCTGGTCTCCCAGGTGTTCGGGCCTGACGACCTGGAGCGCCTCGGAGGCGACCTGGGGCTGGCCCACACCCGCTACTCGACCACCGGATCGTCACAGCTGAGCAACGCCCAGCCGTTCATCTTCCAGCACGGCCAGCTGGGGCCGGTGGCGATCTCCCACAACGGCAACCTCACCAACTCCTCGGCCCTGCGCCTCGCCCTGCTCGAGGAGGGCTACCAGTTCGGCACCTCGAGCGACACCGAGGTCTTGTCAGGCCTGCTGTCGAGGACCCCGGGCGACCGCCTTGAGGTGGTTCTCCAACGGGCGCTGCCGCGGGTGGTGGGCGCCTATTCACTGGGCTTCCTCACCCGGACCAGTCTGGTGGCGGCCCGGGACGAGCTGGGGCTGAGGCCCCTTTGCATCGGCCGGTTGGGCGACCCGAACGCTGCCGGCGGGGCGGGCTACATCATCGCCAGCGAAACCTGCGCTCTGGACGTGGTCGGCGCCCGGCTGGTGCGGGAGGTGGAGCCGGGGGAGATCGTGACCATCGACCGGGAGGGTCTGCGCAGCCAGCACTTCGGCGAGGCGAGGACCCCGGCGATGTGCTCCTTCGAGTACATCTACTTTGCCCGACCGGATTCGGTCATCCAGCGACGCAGCCTCTATGAGGTGCGGCTGGCCATGGGTCGGAGGCTCGCCGAGGAGTCCGGAGTCGATGCCGACGTCGTGATACCGGTCCCGGATTCCGGCACCCCGGCGGCGATCGGCTTCTCCGAGGTGAGCCACACCCCGTTCGCCGAGGGGATGATCAAGTCCCGCTACATCAACCGCACCTTCATCCAGCCCCAGCAGGGGATGCGCGACATCGGGGTGCGCCTCAAGTTCAACCCCATGCCCCACGTCCTGGCGGGCAAGCGCGTCGTCATGGTGGACGACTCCATCGTCCGAGGCTCCACCTCCAGGCAGATCGTCGAGGCGCTGCGGCGCGCCGGGGCCCGGGAGGTGCACATGAGGGTGGCCTCGCCACCGATCCGCTTCCCCTGCTTCATGGGGATCGACATCGCCAGCCGCAGCGAGCTCATCGCCGCCGAACGCACCCCCGAGGAGGTGGGCCGCATCCTCGGTGTGGACTCCCTCGCCTACCTGAGCCTGGCCGGGCTGCGCCACGCCCTCCAGGCCGGCCCCAGCGGGGCCGGGTTCTGCTTCGCCTGTCTGGACGGCGACTACCCGCTCCAGGTGCCCCAGCAGCTGGAGATGGACAAGCTGGCGCTGGAGGGCTGAGGTGGGGTCAGCGGATCCGGCTTCACGCTACGCCGCGGCCGGGGTGGACCGGAGCCGGGCGGCGGAGGCCGTGGCCCGGGTTGCAGAGCTCGCCGCCAGCACCTGGCTGCCTCCGGTCATGGCCGGGATCGGGCCATTCGCCGCCGTGTGGCGGCTGCCGGCCAACCTTCCGCCCGAAGCCGTGCTGGTCTCCTCCACCGACTCGGTGGGGACCAAGACCAAGCTGGCGGTGGCCCTCGGCAGTCACCGGGGCATCGGCCGGGACATCGTCAACCACTGCGTGAACGACGTGCTGACGACCGGGGCCGAGCCGCTCTTCTTCCTCGACTACTTCGCCACCGGCCGCATCGACCCCGCCGTCCTCTCGGATCTGGCGGAGGGGATGGCCTCGGCGTGCCGGGAGGCCGGCTGCTCCCTGGTGGGCGGCGAGACCGCCGAGATGCCCGGGGTGTATGGGATCGGCGACTACGACCTGGCCGGCTTCCTGGTCGGAATGACCTCGGCCAGGGACCTGCTCGGCCCCGCCCTCGTGCGTCCCGGCGACCTTCTCCTGGGGCTGCCCTCCAGCGGGCTGCACACCAACGGCTTCTCCCTGGTGCGCCACCTGGTGGCGGAGTTGGACCTGGATCTTGGGGCGATCGCCCCGGGCACCGAGCGGCCCCTGGGGGAGCTGCTCCTCGAGCCTCACCGCTCCTACCTCGACCCGGTCAGGCAGATCCGGCGTCTGGGCGGCCTCCACGCCCTCGCCCACATCACCGGCGGAGGGATCGTGGAGAACCTCCCCCGCGTCCTCGACGACTCGCTGGCGGCCCGGGTCGACCGCTCCACGTGGTCGGTGCCAGGGGTGTTCTCGGCGCTCCAGGGCTGGGGCGGGGTGTCGGACGAGGAGATGTGGCGGACGTTCAACATGGGGGTGGGGATGGTCTGCCTGCTCGCTCCGGAGGCGGCCGCGGCGGCCCAGGCGGCTCTGGGCGACGACTGCTTCCTCATGGGCGAGGTGGCTGAGAGGTCGGGTCCCGACCGGGTGGTCCTCAGCTGACCTCCGCCGCCAGGGTGGGGGCGGCGGTACTGGTCTCGGGGCGAGGCACCAACCTCAGGGCGCTGCTCGAGGCAGCCGCCGACCCCCGCTACCCGGCGCAGATCGTGGCGGTGGCCGCCAACCGGTCCAGCTGTCCGGCGCTGGAGGTGGCGGAGGCGGCAGCGGTGCCGGCGCGTGTCTTTCGACTGCGCGACTTCGGCGGCGACGGCGAGGGTCGGGACCGGGCGCTGGCGGAATGGGCCTTGGCGATGGGCGCCTCCTGCCTGGTGCTGGCGGGCTACGACCGGATCCTGGGCCGGCCGCTGCTGGCGGCGTTCGCCGGGCGCATCCTCAACGTCCACAACAGCCTTCTGCCCGCCTTCAGCGGGACCATGAGCGCCGTGGCCGAGGCGCTGGCCCATGGGGTGAAGGTCAGCGGCTGCACCGTCCACCTGGTCGACGCGGGGATCACGGACGGTGGCCCGATCGTGCTCCAGGCGGCGGTTCCGGTGGAGGAGGGGGACACCGAGGCCGCGCTTCTGGGGCGAATCCACCAGGAGGAGTGGCGACTGCTGCCGCAGGCGCTGGCGCTCCTGGCGGAGGGGCGCATCCGGGTCGAGGGCCGGCGAGCCCGGATCCTGGAGGCGGCGCGGTGAGGCCCGCACGCGCCCTGCTCGGCGTGCATGACAAGAGAGGGGTGGTCGAGTTCGCTGCCGGCCTTCACCGGCACCAGGTGGAGCTGATCGCGACCGGAGGCACCGAGAGGGCCCTGCGCCAGGCCGGGCTGCCGGTGACGACCGTCGCCGCTCTCACCGGAGTCGAGGAGATGCTGGGCGGCCGGGTCAAGACCCTGCACCCGGCGATCCACGCCGGCATCCTCGCCCGGCGTGACCTCCCCGGGCACCTGAGGGAGCTGGAGGGCTCGGGGTACCTGCCCATCGACATGGTGGTGGTGAACCTCTACCCGTTCGCCGAAGCCGCGGCCCAGGGGCTGCCTCTCGTCGACGTGGCCGAGCAGATCGACATCGGGGGTGTCACCCTGCTGCGGGCCGCGGCCAAGAACTGGGAGGGCGTCGCCGCGGTTTCCGACCCCAGCCAGTACCCGCTGGTGCTGGAGGCGATGGCGGCGGGCGAGGTTCCGCCCCAGCTCCTCCTCCGGTTGGCCCAGCAGGCCTTCGCCCTCACGGCCCACTACGACTCGCAGATCGCCGCCCACCTGGGCAGCGCCAGCCCCGGGGAGGGCTGGCCGGAGCGGCTCACGCTGGGGGCGTCGCTCCGGCATCCGCTGCGCTACGGCGAGAACCCCCATCAGAGAGGGGCGCTGTACGCCACCGGAGCGGCTCTTGGCGGACTGGCGGGCGCCCGCCAATTGCTCGGTGGTGAGCTCTCCTACACCAACTGGCTGGATGCGGACTCCGCCTGGCGGCTGGTCCAGAGCCTGCCCGCCCCGGCGGCGGTGGTGGTGAAGCACACCAACCCCTGCGGGGCGGCGCTGGGGGCCAGCCCAGCCGAGGCTTTCGAGCGTGCTTACGACTGCGACCCGCGCGCCGCCTACGGCGGGGTGGTGGCGCTCAACTCCCGGCTCGACCTCGAGGTCGCGGCCCAGCTCAAAGCCCACTTCCTGGAGCTGGTGATCGCCCCTGACGTCGACCCGGTGGCGGCAGAGCTGCTCAGCGCCAAGCGCCGGCTGCGGCTGCTGGAGGTCTCCACTCCGCCTTTTGAGGGTGCCCTGGATCTGCGCAGCGTCTCCGGGGGGATCCTGGTCCAGGAGCCGGACCTGCTGCCCGACCGCGAGGAGCTGTTCCAGGTGGTCTCGGGCCGGGCTCCGACCGCCGACGAGTGGGCCCAGCTGCGGCTGGCCTGGACGGTGGTGCGCCAGGTGAAGTCCAACGCCATCGTTCTCTGCCGTGATGGGATGGCGGTGGGGGTGGGGGCGGGGCAGATGTCCCGCGTGGAGGCGGTGCAGCTGGCGGTGGCCCGCGCCGGGCCGCGGGCGAAGGGAAGCTGCCTTGCCTCCGACGCCTTCTTCCCGATGGCGGACAACCTCGAGGAGGCGGCGGCGGCGGGGATAGTGGCGGCGATCCATCCCGGCGGGTCGGTGCGTGACCCGGAGGTGGTGGAGGTGGCCGACCGCTTCGGCATGGCGCTGGTGGCCACCAACAGGCGCCACTTCCGGCACTGAGCGGGGGCGCAATCGGCCGCTCCCTGCTATGGTCGGGGCGACTGGTCACCAGGAGGACCGGGGATGGTGAGCTCGGACCGGCGCTGGCAGCGGTGGGCGCTCGAAGGGGCGCCGCTCTCCCTGCTGGCGATCGTCTACTTCATCGACCTCTTCCTCCCCTGGACCAACGGCTG